>CAZJFC010000062.1:0-9693 GCA_964545245.1 uncultured Rickettsiales bacterium | reverse complement strand
TCGGCATTGTTTTCACTTGAATTTGCGCAGCTTGCTTCCATCGGCGGGGTTTACCTGCTTAGCTATCTGGTAGTGTTCCTCGCGCTGGTTCCGCATGGCTACAAAAGCGGAATATATCTTGCGCTTTATTTCATCATTGCGGTCGGCGGCTGGTTCTATGGTTCGTCATATATCAAATCGCATGAAACGATAGCCGCCGCCATGCAGGAAGGGAAGGAGCCACCCAGCGTACGGATCATCCAGCCCAACATACCGCAGAGCCTGAAATGGGACCCGATGGAGTCGGGCCGCCAGTTCGTTGAAACGGTGGAACTGGTAAAAACCGAAGGGATCGAAAAGGCGAAATTCATTATCTGGCCGGAAAGCGCGGTTCCTTACCACCTTAACCGCGAGGAGCTGGTGATCGACACCATACGCGGCGTAACCCCGGAAAATTCCCTCACCATCCTCGGCGCGCTGAGATCGGAAGGCGAGAGCAGGCAGGATTTCAGGATATGGAATTCGGTATATGCCGTCTCGAAGGAAAAAGTTGAGGATACATATGACAAAAAACATCTTGTGCCGTTTGGGGAATACGTGCCTTTCCGCCAATTCCTGCCGCTTGATAAGATTACTCCCGGCGCGGTGGATTTCTCCGAAGGTAATAAAATTAAGGTAATAACCGCGAATGGATTGAAGTTCTTACCGCTTATTTGTTATGAGATAATTTTCCCTGAACTTTCATTCAGTGATGAGAGGCCGGATGTTATCGTTAATGTAACCAATGACGGGTGGTTCGGTAACAGCACGGGGCCGCGCCAACACCTTGCGATGTCCCAAATGCGGGCGATCGAGCAGGGGGTTCCGGTTCTCCGCAGTGCCAATACGGGGATATCGGCAATCATAAATGCGCATGGGCGGATTATTGATTATGCCGGTTATGACGAGAAAAAAGTGATTGATGCCACGATTCCTCCACCTGTTTACGAAAAAACGGTATATTCATCATATCAGCACTTGCCTTTTCTGATTTTATTGATATTTACGCTGGCCTTATCAATAATAATCCGAAAAATATGAAAAACGGTATTGAAAATTCTAGTTTTATGCTTTAATAAAAAGTAAGCAAGATTGGAAATACACTTGGAGTAATCCAAAAAGGAAAGTAAATCAGATGCCAGCAAACCCGATAGACATACATGTAGGAAAAAGACTAAGATTAAGACGCTCGATCATGGGCGTCAGCCAGGAGCAACTTGCCGATGCCTTGGGCATCACCTTCCAGCAGGTCCAGAAATATGAGAAAGGTATTAACCGTATCGGCTCAAGCCGCCTTTATGAGATTTCTAAGGCGCTTGAAGTTCCGGTTGGTTATTTCTTCGAGGAATATGGCGCGGAAGACAATATGATGTATGGCCTCGCCGAGGAGATTGAGGCTTACGACGCCGAAAGCTCCCGCAGCCGCGAAACAATGGCGCTGGTCAGGGCATATTACCAGATTTCCGACCCGAAGATCCGCAAGAAGGCGCTTGAGCTTATCAAATCCCTTGCAGACAAATCTTAGCTCTGGTAGACCCTTTTCGCATTAATTAGCATTTTAAGCGATAGGGGTTTTACCATATGTTGAAGAAAAATTTTCCCGGTGAATTTCTTTTTACCAGCGAATCGGTTGCCGAGGGGCATCCGGATAAAATCTGCGACCAGATCTCCGACGCGATTGTTGACGCGTTCCTTTCAAAAGACCCTCACTCGCGCGTGGCGGCGGAAGTCATGGTTACGCCCGACAATGTGATTATCGGCGGCGAAACGCGTTCCACCAACACGCTCAGCAAGGAGGATATCAGCTCGATAGCGCGCAGTGTCATCCGCGATATCGGTTATGAGCAGGAGCGTTTCCACTGGCAGAAAGTGAACATCCATAATTACATGATTACCCAGTCGCCTGATATCGCGATGGGGGTTGACTCGAAGGACTCCAAGGATGAAGGGGCGGGCGACCAGGGAATTATGTTCGGCTATGCCTGCACCGAAACCGAGGATTTAATGCCCGCGCCGATTTATTATTCGCACAAAATCCTGCGCGTGCTGACCGAGGCCCGTAAATCCGGTGAATTAAAAGGCCTTGGGCCGGACGCGAAATCGCAGGTTACGCTTCTTTATGAGAACGATAACGAAGGCAATGGCCGTGCGGTGAGGGCGACTTCAGTCGTTGTTTCCCACCAGCACGACGCGAAACTGAACCAGAAACAGGTGCGTGAGATCATCCGCCCGTATATCGTAAAAATCCTGCCGGAAGGCTGGATGTGCGATGAAGCGGAGTTTTACGTTAACCCGACGGGCAATTTCGTTATCGGCGGGCCGGAAGGCGATTCAGGCCTGACCGGGCGCAAGATCATCGTCGATACTTACGGCGGTTCCGCCCCGCATGGCGGCGGCGCGTTTTCCGGCAAGGACCCGACAAAGGTTGACCGTTCAGCGGCCTATGCCACGCGTTATGTCGCAAAAAATATCGTTGCTGCGGGAATTGCGGAGCGTTGCACCTTGCAGGTTTCATACGCGATCGGCGTTTCCAAACCGCTTTCGGTTTATGTGAACACCCACGGGACGGGTGAGGTGGATGAGCAGAAACTGGCGAAGATAGTGACCGAGATTGTTGACCTCTCCCCCCGCGCGATCCGCGAGAAGCTCCAGCTTAACCGCCCGATCTACCGCCGCACATCGGCCTATGGGCATTTTGGCCGCAAGCCGGAAGATGATGGCGGTTTCTCATGGGAAAAAACCGACCTCGCCGAAGAATTCCGCAAAGCGGCAGAGAAAGCGGCCTGACTAATTGCGCTCAAGCGCCACCATCTACCCGTCATACCGGAATTTTTTTCAGGAGAAAAAAATATCCGGTATCCAGAGGACATTAGTGTTTCGGCAAAAAGTCAGGAGACTTTTTGCACAATAAAATATCTGCTGACATTTTATTGCTGGATCCCCGTGTATTTTTGTCTACTGACAAAAATCACGAGGATGACAGGAGGGGGGCGAGTTGCATAAGGGCAGTGATGTGTCCATTCGGCCACAGTTTTGCCGCATTGCAGCAGGGTTTTTTGTTGCAATTTTAAAAATAATTTGCTAGGTATATTCCAAGTGAGTTCTGGTTTGTTTTGTTAGGCAAAGTCGCCTCGCACAAACAGCCTATAAGGGAACCTGACCGGCGATGGAACGCAGAACCGGCTGGTAGTCTAAGAGGAATCGAGGACGGTATGGGTAAAGAGTCCGACGACAAACTGGAACTCACTTTCTAAGCCTTAAAATTTCACTGTTAAAAATCCACACAACTTTGAAAATTACTCAGGAATTGTTCCTAAATAACTGCTTTTAAATAAAAAACATTTTGACAGGAAAGAAAACGCGTAATATCAAAAGCCCCTCACCAACAAATTTTATCCCCACAAAACCCGACAATCAATTCTTCAGTTTTAACGGCAAAGCCAATCAGCAATTCCCTGCCGATAATATAAATAACAATTTAAATCAATAATATAACAATAATATAGAATATAAAATCATATGGATGAAAATAAAGACAACGAAAACCCGGAACAGAAAAAACCAGCGCGTAAAAAACTGACAACGCGCACATTATCAATGCCCCAGCCGGAAAAACCGGCGGAAAAACCTGCTGAGAAACCGGTAACCGCAGCCCCGGCTCCGGCCAGTGAAAGTCCCGGTCAGCAAGGCGAGAGCGGCGAGGAGGCTTCATCCGGTAATGAAATAAAAATGAAGGACCTTAAGAACAAGCGCCCGGCAGAGCTGATGGAAATGGCCGAGGAATTCGGTGTTGAGGACGCGGCGAACCTCCTGAAGCAGGATTTGATTTTTGCCATCCTCAAAAAAATGGCCGAGCAGAATTATGACATCCTCAGCATCGGCGTGCTGGAAATTTTGCCGGATGGCTTTGGTTTTCTGCGTTCGCCCGAAGCGAACTATCTCGCCGGGCCGGACGACATCTATGTTTCGCCTTCGCAAATCCGCCGCTTTTTGCTGAGAACGGGCGATACGGTTGAAGGAAACATCCGCGCGCCGAAAGAGGGCGAAAGGTATTTCGCGCTGCTTAAGGTGAACAAAATCAACTTCACCGCGCCGGAGGAGGCCCGCCACCGCGCGAATTTCGACAACCTTACGCCGTTATATCCCGACAGCAAATTCGTCATGGACAGAATTGATCCTTCCACGAAGGATCTCAGCACCCGTGTGATTGACATCATTTCCCCGCTCGGCAAAGGCCAGCGCGCGCTGATCGTCGCGCCGCCGCGCACGGGCAAAACCGTCCTCCTGCAAAACATCGCCCATGCGATAACCGACAACCACCCTGAAGTTTTCCTTATCGTGCTGCTCATCGACGAGCGCCCGGAAGAGGTGACGGACATGCAGCGCAATGTGAAGGGCGAAGTCGTAAGCTCAACTTTCGACGAACCGGCAAACCGCCACGTGGCGCTTGCGGAAATGGTTATCCAGAAAGCCAAACGCCTTGTCGAGCACAAGCGCGACGTTGTTATCCTGCTTGATTCCATCACCCGCCTTGGCCGCGCCTACAACACTGTTGTGCCGTCATCGGGCAAGGTGCTGACCGGCGGTGTGGACGCGAACGCGCTGCAACGCCCGAAACGCTTCTTCGGCGCCGCGCGTAACATCGAGGAGGGCGGCTCGCTCACCATTGTTTCCACCGCGCTTATCGATACCGGCTCGCGTATGGATGAGGTTATCTTTGAGGAATTCAAGGGAACCGGCAACTCCGAGATCGTGCTTGACCGCAAAATGGCCGATAAACGCGTATTCCCTGCGATTGACGTCACCAAATCCGGCACGCGCAAGGAAGATTTGCTTGTCGATAAGGCAACCCTCACCCGCATGTGGGTGCTGCGCCGCATCCTCGACCCGATGGGTTCCGGCGACGGTATGGAATTCCTTGTCAAGAAGATGAAAGACTCGAAGGACAACAACGAGTTCTTCGAAAATATGAACGCTGTCGCGTAGTTAGTTAATTTTTCTGCCCCCGTGCGGCGCTGCTGCGCCTCCGATGGGCTGTTCGCTCCGCTCACGCTCAAGGCTGGGCCGTTCTCCTGAACGGCTTCTCAATTCTCCCCCGTGTGGTAGCACCTAAATCTTCACCCCTCCCTAAGGGAGGGAGCTATTTTCTTTCCCCCTCCCTGAGGGAGGGGATGGGGGAGGGTCAGGGGAACCGTTTCTGCTGATTTAACCCTCCTCCAACCTCCTCCCTCAGGGAGGAGGCTTTATACTAGCCACAAACCACTAATCTAGATTCCGGACATTTTTCTCTCCTGCGAAAAATTCCGGAATGACATAAAACCGGGGCACAAGAATAAGTTTACATTCCTGCGAATAGGTATAAATTACGCCCATGCCCGAAAATGAAATCCATAAACGCAAAAGACAGAAGAACCTCGCGCTGCTTGCGGCGTTGCTGGCGCTGGTGGCGATATTGTTTTCGGTGAGTTTGGTCCGTTTTTAAACAATGCAACAAGATAACAACCGCAGAAAAAATATCCGGCTGGCGATCAACATGGCCATGATAGTCGTCGGTATGCTGATGATGGCTTATGCCTTCGTCCCCTTATACCGCATGTTCTGCCAGCTTACCGGGCTTGACGGCACGCCCCAGTTCGCGACTTCCATACCTGATGAGATCATCGACCGCGACCTTGAGGTTTTCCTTGATGCCAATGTCGACCCGCGCCTTGGCTGGACATTCCGGGCGGCGGCAAACCGCGTGAACGTAAAGATCGGCGAGAACAAGCTGGCTTTTTACAAGGCGGTGAACACTACGGACAAACCCATGACGGGGCGCTCGGTTTATAACGTCACTCCGGAAAAGGCGGCGAAATATTTCAACAAGGTGGAGTGTTTCTGCTTCATCAACCAGACCATCAAGCCGGGTGAGGAGGTGACTTTCCCGCTTTCCTTCTTCATTGACCCGGAATTCGCAAGGGACAGGCTGATGGATGATGTTGAGGGAATCACGCTTTCCTACACATTTTACCTGTCGGAAGAAGAATAGAAAAAGTTTCTTGCCAAAGCCGGGGGCAGGGGTTAAAAACCGGGCATAAACCAGAATATTCTTAAGGAAAACCATGGCTACAGCAAAATCATCCCATCATGACGACGACGCCCACGGGAATGACCACCCGTTCCACCTTGTTGACCCTTCGCCGTGGCCGCTGCTGGCTTCGATCGGTTTCCTTATCCTCGCCGGGAGCACCGCGTTTTATTTCCATGATAAACCCCATGCCGGTTATGGCATCCTGGGCGGGCTTGGCCTGCTGTTTTATGTCGGCTACCGCTGGTGGAAAGACTGCGTAAACGAAGGCAGGGCGCACCATACAAAACAGGTTCGTAACGGCCTCCGCGCAGGCATGGCGCTGTTCATCCTTTCCGAGGTGATGTTCTTCTTCGCCTTCTTCTTCTCATTCTTCCATTCCGCGGTTTCACCGTCCGACTGGGTGCTGCTGGTGGTGATAGTCACATTGCTTTTCGCCATAACCTCCGCCGGTGTTATCGGCGCGCTGAACAACAATAAGCTGGTGTTCATCGGCAGCGCCGTCCTGCTCACGCTGCTGGTGGCGGCAATGGCGCTTTTCGTCGGGCTGGACAGGGGCAATTTCCCTCCCGCCGACATGGAGGTGATCAGCGCATGGGAACTTCCGCTTTTCAACACCCTGCTCCTGCTCCTTTCCGGCACAACCGTGACATGGGCGCATGCCGCGCTGCTTGAGAACAACCGCCGTGACCTTATCCGCGGCCTTGCGGCAACCGTGGCGCTGGGTATCCTTTTCACCATAGTCCAGGCCTATGAATACCACCACGCTTTTGAGCATTATTTCAAGTTCCCTGACAACAACTACTCCGCCAATTTCTATATGGCGACGGGCTTCCACGGCCTGCACGTCATCATAGGGACGATCTTCCTGATCGTCTGCCTGATCCGCGCGGTTAAAGGCCAGATGGACGAAGAACACCATCTCGGCTTCGAGTTCGCAGCATGGTACTGGCATTTCGTTGATGTCGTGTGGTTGTTCCTCTTTACGTTCGTATACGTCTGGGCCGGCTGGAACCACGGGTAGAAATTATTGTTCGCCCCCGTGCGGCGCTACTGCGCCTTTTTCAGGTGACGGGTGACAGGGTACAGGTCACAGGCTACTCCCTCTCCCGCTTGCGGGGGAGGGTTGGGGTGGGGGCAGGCTCAAGGCTGGCTCGGCTCCTGCCTAGCGTTAAGTGCTAGTGTCAGTGGGAGAAAATACTGACACTCACACTGTCACTGACACTCATTTAAGTAGCATTTTTATGAGTAATCAAAAATAAGAAAATTATTATCCTATTGAAATTACTTATATAAAAACTGCATCCAGCTCTTGACAAGCAACTGTCAGTTGTGTTATATTGGGGATGTATCATGTGTGGTTTAAAACGCCTTGATATAAGACTCGCGAATCTTTTAGTGACGTAATTTATAGATCGATGCCCATCCGTACCCTTTAACAGACACGTCGGATGCGCGAAAACACAACGCGGGAGAACGCAAAACAGGCGGAAGACTATCTTCGTAGTTTAGCAAGTAGGCGCTTTAAAGTTGTATTAGTACCGCAAGGGGAGGCACCTGTAACTAATACGTTGCTCCGGTTAGAAAAAACTCGCATGCATGCGACCCCTCTTGGGGGAAATAGGATTAAGGGGAAAGGATGAAGGATAAGGGGAAATGATAAATAAGGAGGTTATTTTTTGCGGATGAAGACGCTTGCCTGCATGCCTTTGAAGGCAAGCTCCCATGAGGGGCTGCCGCTTAGCCGCTCAATGTGTTTTTCACTGATTTTGTTCGACATGATAACGCCGGTTATTGCGTGCTTGTCCAGTATTGCGATTATGGAATCCGGCTCGTCCTCCGACTTTATGTAGTCCTTGACTATATCGGGCGGGAAGGCGGTTTCTGCCCTACCGTCGATGAAGGTTTTGATCCTGCCGCGCGTACCGTAAATGATGTATCCGCCGTAATTGTATATGTTGTAATATTTCTCGTCGGGATAATGCTCTTCCATGAAGCGGATTTCTTCATAAGGGTAAGCATCCATTTGCGAATAATCCAGCCCGCTGGGGATAATTATTGCCTTGAAAAAAGGTGTTACCATGAACAGCAGCGTGAGCGCGACCACTATGGAGAAGACTTTGAGCGGGGCTTTTTTGGATAGGTCAAGCGTATATTCGTCATCTTTTTTCTTCAGCGCTTTTTTCCGTTCTATGAGGATTTTGAAATTTTCGGCGACAAGAAGGACGGAAACGGCAAAGAATATGTTCTGGTAACGCGCTGATAAAACCGCCTGGAACAGCCAGAAAAATGAGAGCATGGTTTCCGCCAGCCGCCGCTTGCGGAACCCGGCAAGGAAAGAGGAAAGGAAAATGGCCGGATATATGAATTGTGACGGTGAATCCAGCGGCATCCATTCAGTGATGCGGTAGCGCAAAGGGCCGCCAAGGCTGCGGAACCCGGCTTCATATATATGATAGCCCAGAGGGTTGAGGAGGGTCACGGCGGCGGTGATGGCCCCGAAGAAGACGAGCTTGCCGAAATTGCGGAACCTGCCCTGCAATAATTCATGTAGCCCGAACGCGCCGATTACGGTGAACCCGGCAAGGAACCCGCCATGCGTATTGACCCATAAAACCATTATAAACGGGAGCCACCACGCCTGCCTGAACTTACCGTTATCGGCGCGGATATTGCCCAGGATGAGGATATAAAGCAGTAAGAAAAGCGGGCTTACCATGAGTGGCCGCGCAAGGAATGACTGCATGAACGGCACTGTCCCGGCAAGTATGGTTATTAACGTGGCGATCACCCCGGCATTGTTCCTGACGCAAAGATACGCCGCAAAGCCGATTATCCCTGCCCAGCAGATTATGGTGGCCACAGCAACCCCATAAAGCCCGGAGAATGAGTCAATCGCCGCCGCGCCGATATCCCACAACCATGACATGTTCATCCACCGGTAATCGCCCGCCGTGGATGAGAAAGGGTCGTGATGGGGGATTTTGAGGTTCTCGACGATATCCACGCCCGCCATGATGTGCCAGCCCGTATCGCCGTCTTCCAGCACTTTGTGGATCGAGGTCGCCGATAGGGTAATTAACAGGAGCAGAAGCAGGGAACTGACCAGAGCATAGGGTTTCTGCGGGTTATCGGCGCGTGAAAAATCAGTTGATTGCATGGTAAAGGTTATAGTATGTTGCCCGCCCCAGCACAACATAAGAAGTGCATTTTATATGGCCGGGTAGCAAAGTGGTAATGCCGTGGACTGCAAATCCACCATGCGGCGGTTCGATTCCGCCTCCGGCCTCCAGATTTCCTAGGCAACTGTGATATGGGTTGTTAATATAAGCGGGCAGATGAAAAAAATCATTTTTATGGGAACTCCTGACTTCGCCGTTCCGGCTTTACGGAAACTGGCGGGATCCGGCCACGAGCTGGTGGCGGTTTATACCGCCCCGCCAAAACCTGCCGGACGCGGGAAAGAGCTGAGGAAATCGAGGGTGCATGAGGTGGCGGAGGAACTTGGCTTGCAGGTATTCACCCCGTCCAGCCTGAAAAATGAAACCCTGCCGGAATGCGATGTGGCGATGGTGGTGGCTTATGGCTTGCTGTTGCCGAAACATATC
>CAZJFC010000061.1:0-9699 GCA_964545245.1 uncultured Rickettsiales bacterium | reverse complement strand
CCTCCTGATAGGAGGGGAGAAGAAGATGTTTCCCTCCTGATAGGATGGTTGAATTGTAGCTCCCTCTCCTATCAGGAGAGGGTTGGGGTGAGGTGCATGAAATGGAATTCCATCTACATCCCGTGGCCGCCGCCGGAACTGCGGTTTGAGCCGGGGTTGAAGCTGCCGACAAGCGGAGCGGCGAAGCCTTCGCGGGCGCGGCTTGCCATTTCCTGTACTTTAAGGCGGCTCATCTGTAGCGCATTGTTGCGCTGGATGATTGTTTCCAGCCAGACTTTCTGCTGGATGCGCTTGGTTCTTAGCTCTTCGTGCTTTGTTCTGGCGATATATTCCTTGGGGTCATGGAATTCGACCACATTGCCGTTATTTGCCTCGGTAAGCTGCTGCATGACCTCATCGACCTGCTCCCCAAGGGGCAGGGCATGGTGCTGGTCATTCGCTAGCTCTTTCAGTTTGACTGGCATAATTTAAAAAATCGAAAAAAATCAGTAACTAAACAAATAACTTGAGGCTAAACCCCATAAACATAAGCTCAAAAAACACCCAAAACACCGGGGTTTTTGAACTTATCAGCTAAGCAGTTGTTATGTCAAGGAAAAAATATTACAGTTTTGTTACAGCGTTGTTTTCGCCCCCGTGCGGCGCTGCTGCGCCTCCGATGGGCTGTGCCTCCGGCACGCTCAAGGCTGGCTCGGTTTACTAACCTCGCTCTTTACTATTCGTCATTCCGGAATTTTACCAGGAGGGAAAAGGGGAGCGAGGCAGGAGCCGAGCCAGCCCTGAGCGTGCCGGAGGCACAGCCCATCGGAGGCGCAGGAGCGCCGCACGGGGGCAAAATAATTATTTACGATGCAGTGTATGGTTGGCGGCTTTGGCCAGGGCGTGGCAGGCGGTGGGTGCTGTTATATAAACCAGCAGGATAAGCAGGATTAATTTAAGCGTCACCAAAGAAAAACCTTCAATCAACACAAGCCCAAGAAGGGTGAGGGGCGCGCCGAGGGAATCAGTCACCCCGGCAGGGTGGAGGCGGGTAAAAAAATCGCCGAAACGGAGGATGCCGATACTGCCGGTGAGCATGAAAAACACCCCGGCGATAACCAGCGCATAGCCAATATAATCTGCAATTTGTTCAATAACTTCCATCTAGCTCTTGATAAGTTGCATGAACTCGTCGCGCGTGCGTTTGTCGCTGCGGAAAAGCCCGGTCATTTTGCTGGTCTGCATGGCAACGCCGCGCTTATGCACCCCGCGCGTGGTCATGCACTGGTGCTGCGCCTCAATGATTACGGCAACGCCTTTCGGCTGCAAAACCTCCTCGATCGCCGTTGCGATCTGCGAGGTGAGTTTTTCCTGAATCTGCAGGCGCTTGGCGTAAACATCAACGATACGCGCCAGCTTGCTGATGCCCACCACCCGGCGGTTGGGGATATAGCCGACATGCGCGACGCCGATGATCGGCACCATATGGTGTTCGCAGTGGGATTCAAATTCGATGTCCTTAAGGGTGATCATTTCGTCATAACCCTCGGTCTCCGTGAAAGTGCGCTGGAGGATTTCCTTCGGGTCTTCGGAATAGCCGCGGAAATATTCCTGGAATGAACGCGCGACACGGTCAGGCGTGCCGACCAGCCCTTCACGCGTCGGGTCTTCCCCCGCCCAGAGCAACAAGGTGCGGACGGCTTCCTCAGCCTGTTTTTTTGTCACGGCTGTTTTTTCGAATTTGGCAATATTTTTGGACATAGCCCTTTTTAGGATAAAATACCCGGAAATTCAAGTGTTTTAGTTATATTTTGCCCCTTCGCGGCTCCTGCCGCTCCGATGGGTTGCTCGCTCCCATAAAGCCTCCTCCCTGAGGGAGGAGGTTGGAGGAGGGTTAATCGGTAGAAGCGGTTCCCCCTAACCCTCCCCCATCCCCTCCCTCAGGGAGGGGAGAAGAAAATAGTTCCCTCCCTGAGGGAGGGGAGAATTGAGAAGCCGTTCAGGAGAACGGCGCAGCCCTGAGCGTGAGCGGAGCGAACAGCCCATCTGAGCGGCAGGAGCCGCGAAGGGGGCAAAACGAGGTTAGCAAACCGAGCCAGCCTTGAGCGTGCCGGAGGCACAGCCCATCGAAGGCGCAGGAGTGCCGCCGGGGGCAAAAAATAAACTACCCGCGCTGGCTTTTGAGCAGCCACACGTTTTTCTGGTGGACTTCAAGCCTTGTGGTGGCAAGGTCGGCAGTGGCTGCGTCTTCAGCTTTTTCGGCTGTGTCCAGCAATTCCTGAGCGGAGTTTGCCGCTTCTTCCTGAATCGCGATAAGCCCATCAAGGGTCGGCGTTGCTTTTGGTTTGATGGAGGTCGCGGCGGCAAAACCGGCGGCTGTTCCATCAACCTTCTGGCCGATGGTGCGCAGGCGCTCGGCGATTTCATCATTGGCGAGGAACTGCTCATTATAAAGCTGTTCAGTGAGTTTGTGGACGGAATAAAAATCCTTTCCTTCCACGTTCCAATGGAGGTTTTGGGTGGCGAGCAGCGTTGTGTAAGAGTCGGCGAGGAATTTGTAGAGTTTTTTAGCGACAGCCTGATTATGGCCGATTTGCGGGAGTTTAGATGATTTTGACATAGCGGATCCTTGTGATTTCATAATATTCCTCCAGTGTTTCTGGTTGAACCTTCAACCATTGTTATACCACAAAATGTTACTGCGCCGCACTATAAATTTTCCATTATTTTCAACTTATAAAATTGTTTAATTTTTTTGCAGATTCTTCCGCCGTAGATAACCTATTACAGGAAATCCGCGGCGGGGGAGTGAAATCCTTCCGCAGTTTGGGCTGATGAAGCGAGTGGAGAGCCAACTCCTTCAAAACCGTCATTCCGGAATTTTTACCAGCAGGGAAAAATATCCGGAATCCGGTAATAAAAAGTCAGTAGACTTTTTATTACATTAAAAATGTTTCCTAACATTTTTAATTGGATCCCCGTGTATTTTTGTCTCCTGACAAAAATCACGAGGATGACAGAGTGGGGAGTAAGGCAGGAGCCGAGCCAGTCTTAAGCGTGTTATGTCGGTGCGAGAACGGCTCCGAGCGCGGAGCGCGAAGGCAAGGCCAAGTGGCCGCAAAGCTGCGCGCGGCGCTTGAGCGCAATTATTCCTTCAAATACGGATTCGACTTTTTCGGCAGGTGCATGCGGATGGGTACGCCCTGAAGCCCAAACTTTCCGCGCATGTCATTAATCATATATTTCACATAACTATCCGGCAGGTTCTCCGGCTGGCTGCACGAAAGCATGAATGTCGGCGGGCGCGATTTTGTCTGGGTTATATACCTGATCTTTATGCGTTTTGCCTTGCTCATCGGCGGCGGGTGGTGCTCCAGCAGGTAAGAAAGCCAGTTGTTGAGCCGCGAAGTGGAAACCCTCGTATTCCACACCTTATAAATATCCAGCGCGGCGTCGAGCAGCCTGTCGAGGCTTTTGTCATTCAGCGCCGAGGTCTTCACCACCGGCACGCCCACCACGTCCGACATATGCTTGCGGATGAGATATTTAAGTTCGTCATCCATTTTGCGCTTATCTTCCACCAGATCCCATTTATTCACCACCACCACGAGGGCGCGGCCTTCACGGATGACGAGGCTCGCGATCTTCAAATCCTGGTCACTCACCGGCTCGGTTGCGTCAATCACCAGCACCACCACATGCGCGAAATTTATTGCGTTAACACTGTCGCTTACGGAGTATTTCTCAAGTTTATCTATAACATTTGCGCGCTTGCGCATCCCGGCGGTGTCGATGAGTTTCAGCTTCTCGCCCTTATACTCCCAGTCAATTTCTATTGCGTCGCGGGTAGTTCCGGCCATTGGGCTGGCGATAACGCGGTCCTGCTTTAATATTTTATTGAGGATGGTCGATTTTCCGGCATTGGGGCGGCCGATGATGGCGATCTGGATTTCCTTGCGCTCGTCTTCCTCACCGTCCTCATCTTCACCTTTTTTGCGCTTTCCGGCGGCTTCATCGATGCGCTCGTATAAATCGGCAAAGCCAAGCTTGTGTTCGGCGGAAACCGCGACCGGCTCGCCGAAGCCCATGCGATAGAATTCGTCGATTGCGGCGGCTTTTTTCTCGCATTTATTGGCGACGATGATGACAGGTTTGCCCAGCTTGCGCACTTTTTTGGCGAAGAACTGGTCATTATGGTGGATGCCGCTGGTGCCGTCGACCACGAAAATGATGAAATCGGCCATATCCATAGCGACATCGGTCTGGCGCATCATGAGTTCCTCAAGGCTTTTGGATTCGGCCTTTTCCAGCCCGGCAGTGTCGATAAGGCGGAATTTGCGGCCATAAACCTCGGCGATGTCGGCCTTCCAGTCACGCGTAACGCCGGGAGTATCGTCCACAATTGCCTTGCGCCGCCCAATTATGCGGTTGAACAGGGTCGATTTGCCGACATTCGGCCTGCCGATGATGGCGATGGTTTTCATGGGCTATGTTCTTGCACAAAACCGCATGTGATTACAACAACATAATCTAAAACCCTAGCGGTTAAGTAGTTTAAAAATATTAAAAAATCTGGTTGACATAGTTTAATATCTACGCTTAAGGTTTTTAGCGTTACTGGAAAAAATTTAAATACAAAGAGGGTAGGAAATGACGGCTATAACAGAACAAAGTGGTGAAGATTATCTGGCATTGCTGGAAGAAAAGCTTCAGGAGGCAACAAAAGCAGTGCTGGAAGCGTTGGCAGATGTGGAAGCTGCCAGAGTTGAGCTGGCAAGGGCAAAAGAGCCTGACGCGGCAAAACGGGGTAAAATCGTGCCGCGTGAAAACCTTGGCGTGATTATCGCCCCGAACCCGGAAGACCCTTCAAAACCGGTTGTGCACGCCGCGCCTTTGGTGCCAGGCGTTACCAGCGGCAAAACTTTCCTTGAACTCCCGGCGGGTGGCGGTTCAAAAGTGGAGTTTTTCGACCCACAGCTAAAAAACACCGCGCCGAAAAAATCGCGCCTTACGTTTATTGACGGCAAGAACGGGATACTTGAGCATCTTGGTATCCGTATCGAGCAATGGTCAAAAGCGGAAAACGGCTATATGCTCCTCAGCTCATCGCTCGTTGATACGGCGATGAACAGCGTATTCGGCGATAAATATGCGGCGGGTGTAAGCACTTATGACCGCATGAAAAACTTTGAGCGTGAAGTTGGCCGCGCCAGCATTATTTCCGGGGAATTGCAGGAAAGGCTGATAAAAGAAACGCAAAGCGCAGACCCGAAAGCCAATGCGATGGACACGCTTAAGAAACTTACTTCCCTGCTGAATACGGATGACAAGGTTGATTTAAAATCCGAAGAGGCGATTTTTAATTCGCAGGTGCGCGTTGTCGCGCTGATGCCGGTGCTGATGGCGCTGATTTCAAGGCATAGCGAAGGCGAGGATTTGTTCAATACCTTTGTTTTCCCAAGGGCGGAAGATTTCGGCGCGGATTTTGAAAATTTCAATTTTGTTGAAAACTTCGCGCAGATGATGGGGTTAAAAACTGACCCGGCAACGCTGAAAGCGCTGGAGACTTTCCTTATCCTCCATGCCGACCACGAAATGAACGCATCTGCGTTCAATGCCATTGCCACAACTTCAACCGATACCCCGGCATGGAACATTATAGGCAACGCAATCGGCGCGCTGGCAGGTGCGAACCACGGCGGCGCGAACTTCCAGGTGCTTCGCCAGAATGAACGTGTATTGGTGCATAGCCCGGAAGAAATCCTTCAGAATGGCATCAAGGGAATCTGGGCGGTTCCGCAGGAGGAAATCGACGCAAGACTGGCCAGCCCTGACTTGCTTAAACTCAGCAATGAAGAAATCGCTGCCCGCGCGCGCGCCTTTAGCCAGGCGTTCAACAACGCGAAAGCGGCAAATGAAGGCCCGTTATGGTATGGGCGCGGCCATGCGGTTTACAGCAATACCGACCCCCGCTCGACCAACATGCGGGAATCCGGCGAGCAGCTTCCATCCGAAGGGTTGCGCGGCGTAATGTTCAAGCTGGCGGTTGATATGGAGAAGGAGGGCGATAAGAACCCTAACTTCAACAAAGGCAAGGCTGTCCGCTGCAATGTTGACGCATTCTCCGGTACTGTGGTCACGGCGACCGGCATAAAAGAATCCCTGATGACCGTATTCTTTGCCGTTGGCCGGGCTGTCGGCTGGCTTGCCCAGCTTGTTGAGACCATTCCCCCAAAAACCCTCGGCGTGAAGATTAACAGGCCGGATCAGGTTTATGTCGGTGACCGTGGCCACGACCTGCATGCAAGCATCATCACGGCGGAAGCTAAGGCGGAAGGCGTGACGCCGGACGAGTTCCGTGCGCGGAACACCATCCCGGACGCGACCGATCTCACCGACGCCGAGGTAGTGCAGGTGTTTTATACCGCGAGAGAGCAGGAAAGTGGACGCGCTGCATAATGGTTGAGCTGGTCTCATATTCCGGCAGGCTGAAAGGCGAAAGGGCGGAGATGGTTTATCTGGTCAGGGCGAGGAGCAATGGCCGCAAGGCATGGTTCCTTGCCGAAATCGATAAATTAAAACGCCCTTTGCTTGCCGCCGCCGCCAAAAGCGGGCAGTTCGACCTTACCAGATATGGGCGTGTCCTGTATTCCGGCTGGGGCGAAGGGCCGGGGGATGAAATTCTGGAAAACCTGAAATCCCAGTATAACTAGCCGGATTTTCCGGTAAATCTTCAAAAATGGCCAAATTGTGCCCGGATTTAAGGCTTTTTTAACATGGCATTAACCGCGCTGCGCTAAAATGCTGGCATGGGTAATGTCACTAAGATGGGCAACACTGCCGATGTGGTGGGCAGGGTGGCTGAGCAGAGCGACTATCTGCTGTTTCAGGGTTTGCAGAAAAACCCTGCCGGCGACCTGCATATTTTTGGTGACGCCGATGTTATAACCACCCTCGCCAAGCATAATTACCATGATATTATCCTTGAGATAAACGAGGCGGAGCAGGCCGCGATTGATAATTATCTGGCCGGGCGCATCACCCGTGATGAGATTTTGCGCTGGTTCGCGGTGGGTTCGGGTCTGGTTCGCCCGGAGGAGAAGCTCCATTATGCGGAGTCCCTGCTGAGGGTGATTGATAATTCAGCCGCGCAGGGCGTGCGTGTCCATGCGATGGGGCAATATATCCCCGAAGTGGCGCTGAAGGATATCGCGCAGGCGGTGCTGTATGCTGATGAAAGTGCAACGGTGAAGGATTTACGCAAGCTGGTCGAGCGCGAGCTTGAGAATGCGATAATCAGCTCCGAAACCGGGAATTTATACCGCGATACCAAGACCGAGCTTGAGCAGTGGAACAAAATAATGGCGAAGCTGGACGAGAAGGGCAGGGATGAAGCGCAGCCGCTCGTGGAGATGGTTGCTTCCTGCGCGGATATTGACGACCTTGTCGCCGGGGCGGATATGGAGCTTTACCGCAATATAATCTGCCGTACCGCGGGGCGCAAGGCCGCGGTGATGTGCAGCGCCACCAAAGACCTTGAAAAGGCGCGCGCCGATATGATATTGCGCTATCTGGCGGATTACCTGCAAAAAAGCGGCAGGCTTGATTTATTCCTCATCTGCAATGATGAAACGGTGCTGGAAAAGATCGGCGTGCGGAACATAAAGGCGCTCACCGCCCGCGGGATATTCGTAATACAGGCGGCAACGAAACAGCATGAGCAGGTTTTGCCGTTGGGCAAGGGCATCCTCGCCAGCCAGCTCCCGAAAATTTCAGTGTTGCTGTGCCAGGAGGTGGATGTCAGTAAGCTCGGCGAGATGTCATTGCAGCGCGACCTCAAGAACATGCGCCCCGAACTGGGGCCGGGTTTCGACAAAGGCTTCGAGTCCGGGCGCAGTAAATAGCCGTTATCAGTTTTCAGTCACCCGTTATCCGAATTCCTTCGGATGACGGATAACGGACAACTTCCATGCGACTAACGGCTATTTGCACAATTTTTATATCATCAGGGTTATAGAGAATCGAATCTTTGCGCTGTTTCCATGATGATACGCCCCATGGCGAAACCGGTTGCATATCCCATTCCCGCCGCAACGAATTTGTTTCTGGCGCTGGTTGTGGTGGCGGTGAACCTGTTCCAGTTCTTTGTGCTGCCGATATTCCTGCTGCCGCAAAGCATCCACTGGGCATGGCTGATAATACCGCTTGTGCCGTTCAACAACATGATGTGGTTCCTGATACATGAGGCGATCCACCGCAACCTGCACCCGCACGCGGGGCTGAACACGCTGCTGGGCAGGGCGCTTTCGGTGATATTCGGCTCGTCATATTACACGCTTTCATTCGGGCATCTGATGCACCACAAGCTTAACCGCGAGTGGGAGTCGGAGTTTTACCCGCATGGCAGTTTCGCGAAGGTGAAATATTACTCCAAGCTGCTGTTCGGGATTTATTTCATCGAGGTGCTGGGCAGCCTTATCATGCTCATCCCCAGCCGGAAAATACTGGGAAAGATCGCCGCGGTGAACGGCATTCAGGAGCCGGTCGAAAATTATTTCTTCCGCAAAGGGCGGCTGGCGAAACTCCGCGCGGATGTTGGGCTGATACTGGTTTTCCACGTAGCGGCGGCTTATTGCTTCGGCGCATACTGGCCGGTTCTCGCGGCGATAATAATGCTTCGCGCGTTCTCGGTTTCGGTGATGGATAACGCGTTCCATTACGGCACGCCGCCCGACAACAGCATATACGGCAAGCAGGTGCAGGCGGGCAGGGTGGTTTCGTGGTTCATCCTCAACGGCAACCACCACGGCACTCACCACGCCAGCCCCAACGTGCCGTGGCCGCATCTGCCAAAAGAAAGCGCCTCACGCGGCGCGGCTTTGGGAGGAAGTTTTTTTACTGATTTATTTTTACAGTTCAAAGGCCCGAAGGTAGTGTGAGTGACAGTGTGAGTGTCAGTATTTTTCTCCCACTGCCACTGACACTGTCACTAAACTACCTAACCCGCATCCTTCGCCCTCGAATCCTCGATCAAATCAACAAAACGCCTGAACAAATAATGGCTGTCATGCGGGCCGGGGCTTGCTTCGGGGTGGTATTGAACGCTGAACGCGTTGCCGAATTTAATCCCCGCAATCGTGCCGTCAAACAGCGAGCGGTGGGTGACTTCCACCCCCTTTGCCAAATCTTCCGCCACCACGAAGCCGTGGTTCTGCGCGGTTATCTCAACTTTTTTGGTTTCAAGGTCCTGGATCGGGTGGTTAGCGCCGCGGTGTCCCTGATGCATTTTCTCGGTGCGGCAGCCGAGAGCGGTGGCAAGCAATTGATGCCCCATGCAGATGCCGAAAACCGGGGTTTGCGAATCCACCAGTTTTTTGATTACGGGAACCGCATATTTGGCGGTGGCCGCCGGGTCGCCGGGGCCGTTGGAAAGGAAGATGCCATCCGGATGGGTTTTGAGGATTTCTTCCGCCGGAGTTTCCGCCGGGAATACGGTCACGTCAAACCCCTGATGTGCGAGGTTGCGCAGGATATTGTCCTTGATGCCGTAATCGATAGCGGCGATTTTGTATTTCGCGTCCGGCGAAGTGACTCTCCACAACCCGCCTTTATCCCAAGGCTTGGCTTCCTTCACCGAGGCTTCGGCGGAAAGTTCCGCGCCGGAGAGGTCGGGGTTGTTTCTGGCGAGGGCGAGGAGTTCCTCAACCTTGATGTCGCTGG
>CAZJFC010000060.1:0-9836 GCA_964545245.1 uncultured Rickettsiales bacterium | reverse complement strand
GGATAGCCTGAGCCTGCGTTATGAAGCGAGTTTATCTGGTCGCGCAGGGTTGAGGCCATATTGTCGAGCTGTTTCAGCATGTCCGGGATTATCTTATCGCGAACCTCAAGCAGCCCCTTGATCTTTCCCCCGGTGAGGCGGGTGCTGACCTCATCGCTGTGGCCGCCGGAAACCAGCGGGGTTAAGTCGCCTGTCCTGTTGCCGGTAGAGTCAAGCGCATGGATGGTGATCCCTTTATGGGCAACATCGCCCACAAGTTCGGCAAGCGAGGTCGCGCCGTTATATTCAAGCTCGAACAGGTTGATCTCAAGCAGCGCAACGCCGGATTTGGTTGAGACGGAAACCGTGTTATTGCCCTTGATCTGGTAATTGATGTCGATCTCATCGGATATCTTCTTGAGCGAGACCATCATCTTGTCCATCAGGGTGTTGACGTTGTTGCCGTTCTGCTCGGCGCTGACGATGGCACGGTTCAGCTCATAAAGGTTTTTCAGCTCGAAGTTGACGGTACGAACCGACAAGCTGATCTCCTTATCGGCCTGGAAGCGCAAATCCTCAAGGTTCAGGGCAAGGCTTGATATCTCCTGCGTGAGGGTGACTGCGGCATTCACGGTGTTAAGCTTGACCGATGTCCTTTCCGGCGTAATGGAAAGGTTGGAAAGTGAGGAGAAGAAGTTGTTCACATAGCTGTCTATGCTGTTCTGGCGGCCCGGCTGGCCAAGGTAAAGCTGCGCTTTCTCGTAATAGCTTTTGACCGCCCCGGCTTTGCTCACATCGGCGTTGCGGGTGATGATCGAGGTGGAGATGAAGTTATCCACCACGCGGGTCACGCCTTCAATATAAACGCCCGCGCCGAAAATTGAGCCAAGGTTGCGTGAGCTTTGGCTGATCTGCTGGCGGGTGTAATTCTCGTTATTGGCGTTGGCGATGTTTTGCGAGAGGACGCCGAATGACTGCTGGCTGACCTTAAGCCCGCTTAGCGCATTCTGTAATGATATTGATAAGCTCATATTCCATTCCCCTCGAAAACCGGCCTAGATCTGTTGGTTGAATTTCATTGCCGGAGTATTCCTAGCAAGCTCCGTGCCAGAAAGGTTGCGGTTGCCTGAGCCGTTGTATGGCTGGTTTTTTTCCACATGCTCTTTCATCGCTTCCATGATTTTTTCCATGACCAACTGGTTAACGGATTGCGCTTTCAGCAGCTCGCGCTGGTATTGCTGGAGCGCCTCGTCAAACTCGCCTGCCGCCATGCGGAGGGTGCTTTTCTGGTCTGGGCTTAAGGAATCGCGGATTTCCGCATTGCCCTTGATAAGATCCTGCTGCTTTTCCAGCGCCGAGGAAATATTGTGTTTCGCCGACTGGAACTCCCGCAGGTCGGAAATCTTCATCGCGCGGAGGAGCGCGGTTTCCTGCCTTACAATGTCCGTAAGCTGCCTTGTGAGGTCAACCAGCAGGGGAAAATCAAAAGTAACATTTTCATTCGGTTGCGCGTTCTGTGCCGTGGTGTTCTGTTCCATATTATCTGGCCTCCTGAAGCCTTAAAAGTTGTTTTTCAACATGGTCGGCGATTCCGATTCCGCCGCGTTTTGCGATCTGCTTGCCGTATTCGTCAACCAGCATGGAGCGGTATATCCCCTCCGAACTGCCGCCACCGAAATTTTCGTTAACCTCAACCGTTTCAAAGATCGGGCGCATCATCTCGGCCATGAATACCGCCTCAAAATCCTCTGCCGCCTTCCTGATCTTTTCGCGGTTCATTTCCCCGCCTGTGGCCGGAGTCCTGACCGATGGCTGCGCGATGTAATTCTCTACCCCTTGCATAAATACCTTCCCTTCTCGTGTAGTAGCAATATCCGTGCCAAGTTAGGCACTAGGCAACAGGCACTAGGCGCTAGGGTTTTAGTACTAGTGCCTAGTGCCTCGTGCCTATCTCACCTGTATCTCCGCCTGTAATGCGCCGGCGGCTTTGATGTTCTGGAGGATGGTTATCATGTCGCGCGGGCCGACGCCGAGGGCGTTGAGTCCGGTCACAAGGTCACGCAGGTTCGCGCCGCTTTCCATGACCACCATCTGGTTGCCGCTTTGCTCGTCAACCGTGATCGCGCTTTGCGGCACAATTGCGGTTTGCGCGCCTTCCGGGGCGAATGCGCCGGGTTGCGAGGCTTGTGGTGATTCATCGATCCTGATGGTGAGGTTGCCCTGCGCGATTGCGACAGTGTCGATCTTCACATTTTCACCCATCACGATCGTGCCTGTGGTTTCGTCGATAATGATTTTTGCCTGCTGGTCCGGCGTTACGCGGAGTTGCTCAAGGTTGGCAAGCAGCGCCCCGACGCGGGTCTGGTATTCGGACGGGACCCTCATTTCAACGGTTGCCGGGTCAATCGCCTGGGCGAATTTGCCGGAAAGTTTCTCATTGATGATGTCCTGAATCTGGGTGGCGGTGTTCATATCCGGGTTTTTGAGCGAAAAATGCAGGTTTTCCATATGGTTAAGCTCAAAACCAACTTCGCGTTCAACAATCGCGCCATTTGAGATATTACCGGTGGTCGGCACGGCTTTCGTTACGCTGCTGCCGGTTTCCCCCCCGGCGGAAAAACCGCCGATCGCAACCGGGCCTTGCGCCACGGCATAAACCTCGCCGTCAGCGGCAAGGAGCGGGGTGGCCAGCAATACGCCGCCCTGTAATGATTTCGCGTCACCCATCGCGCTCACGCGCACATCGACCTTTCCGCCCTGGCGCGAAAAGGCGGGCAGGGTGGCGGTCACGGTCACGGCGGCGACGTTCTTGGTTTTAAGCTGGTCGGCCTTGACGTTAACGCCGACGCGCTCCAGATAGCCTTTCAGGCTTTTTTCGGTGAACTGGGTGTTGTTGAGCTTGTCGCCCGTGCCGTTGAGGCCGACAACAAGTCCGTAGCCGATAAGGATGTTCTCGCGGATGCCGCTCACATTGGTGATGTCCTTAATGCGTGAGCTGGCGAATGCAGGCGCGGTGGCGCTTGCATAGAGTGCGATTGAAAGAGTGATTGCCAATAGTTTTTTCATGCTTCCCCACATGTTATTTTTGTTCCTGTGGGAAAGAAGCAATATCCGTGCCAAGTTAGGCACTAGGCCATAGGCACTAGGCACTAGTAATTTTTAACTAGTGCCTCGCGCCTAGTGCCTATAACTTATCGCCCTTAAGCAATTCATCAATAAACGCCGAGACTTTCTCATAAGACCTTGGGCCGTTGTAATCATGGCCGTTTATGAAAAGTGTGGGGGTGGATTTTACCTGTAGGATTTCTGCTGCATCCTTTTGTGTTTTAAGAATTTTTTCTTCAAGCTCCTTGTCTTTCAGGCATTCGTCGAACTTGTCTTCCGGCACGCCGCCCAGCTTGCCGATGCTTTTCAGCATGTTCTGGTATTTTGGCGTGAATGCCCAGTTATCCTGGCTTTTGAACAATGCTTTCAGGAACCCGAAATATTTGTCATCGGGGGCGCAATGGGCGAGTTTGGCCGCTTCAAGCGCCTGTAAATTAAGCGGAAAATCGCGGTAAATATATTTCAGCTTGCCGGTTTCGATATAGTTAGGAATCAGTTTTTCCAGCACATCCTTGTGGAAATCGGCGCAGTGGTGGCAGGAGAGAGAGGCATATTCGATCATCACCACCGGAGCGTATTTATTGCCGAGGAAAGGCTCGTCACTGGCTTCCTTCAACACTTTTTCCTTCTCTTTCGAGATTTTCGCCTTTTTGGCAATCACCACTTTTTCTTTTTCCGGCTCGTCCGCCGCCGCGGTTTCAATCTCCGAAACGGTTGCGTCCGCGCCGTGGTCATTGCGGGTGACGAGGAACAGGCCGAAGATGATCACGACCACCGCAAAGAACGCAACGATGTATTTGCTGGTTTTGTTAAGTTCCGCCGCGCCGGACGGCTCCGGTTTCTGGGCATTTTTCTGGTCATTTTTGCTGTTCATATTTCCTCTGCAAAATGTTGTTGCCGATTGATTTAATACGTTCCCTCAACTCCGAATCCTCTATTCCATCGGTGAGTTTGTCAAGGTTTTCGATTTCTGCGGCGGGGATATCCGCCCTGATTTCCTTTACCGGTTTTCTGTGTGTGTTCACATGGATAAGCTTCAGTTTATCCACTGCGCGGAAGCCGAAATAAGTTGCGATTTTCTCAATTATAAGCGGTTCGAGCTGCTGCACGTGAAGCGCCTGCGCGTGTTCTACTTCGATATGCAACGTGCCGCCGGCGGTTTTCCCGGTGGGGTAATGCACTTTCAGCGGTGTGGTATATTTGGCTAATTCGTCGCCGATAATCAGGTTCCAGTCGAAAATAATCTGCGCTGTCGCAAATCCCTTCTTGCGGATTGACTCTTTGGCGATATTTTTGACTAAATTTTTTAAAGGTCTCATATGAATACAGTGATTATAATCCCCGCGCGTTTGGGGTCAATAAGGTTGCCGCGCAAGCCGCTGGCCGACATTAACGGCCTGCCGATGATCGTCCGCTGCCTCAAAAAGGTGGAGGAGGCCAACCTCGCGCCGGTTTATGTCGCGTGTGATTCGGATGAGATAAAGGAAGTTGTGGAAGCGCATGGCGGCAAGGTGGTGATGACCGACCCAGCGCTGCCCAGCGGTTCCGACAGGGTTTACGCGGCAGTAAAATCCCTCCCGGAAAAATATGAAGTGGTGCTTAACGTGCAGGGCGACCAGCCGTTGCTTTACAAGGACAACATCACCAAGCTTATCCCCGCGCTGGAAGGGGCGGATATCGCCACCCCGGTGGCCTATATGCCCGATGACCGCGATTTCGAGAAATCAAGCGTGGTAAAGGCGGTGGTGGCGCAGGATGGCCGCGCCCTGTGGTTCACCCGCGGACAGACGCCGTTTGCATGGCCGGACGCGACCGACCGCAGCTATTACCAGCATATCGGCATTTATGCCTATCGTTTCGAGTCTTTGGAGCGTTTCGTTAACCTGCCGCCGTCCCCGCTGGAACTGCGCGAAAGGCTGGAACAACTCCGCGCCCTTGAAGCGGGCATGGTGATTAAGGTAGCCACCGTTTCCGCCGACCAGATCCCGCTTGCCGTTGATACGGCGGAGGATTTGGAGGTGGCGAGGAAGTTGTGTAGGTAAGGCGTGTTCAGGTTTTAGGTTCCAGGTTTTAGGGGCACCTCCCCCATCCCCTCCTCATAGGAGGGGAGAATTGTAACTCCCTCTCCTATCAGGAGAGGGCTGGGGTGAGGTGCTGCTTAAGGCCAGCGACTACAGGCTATAACTATCCATAAACAAAACCTATCGATTTTTGATTATTGATAGGTTTTATCTATCAATCGGTTTTCCGGTGGTGGTGATTCCCACACAAGGCGCAAGAATTGGGCGGAAGGGAGAAGAAAACCAAAAGCGGTTTCCCTATTCGGCCAAAATGTGCTAAAAATGCCCCGGTGGCATGAAGCTGAAAATTTTAATTTATTGGTTTAACAATAATTTAAGCATTCGCAGTTAGCGTAGACTGAAAATTAGAGAGAGAGAGAGAGCTAACCATGTCTGACCTAAAAACCGAAATCAGCGTTGGCGCTGATAAATATCAAATTTTCAGCCTTAAAAAAGCCGCCCAAAAATACGGCTTTGAAGTGGCAAAACTTCCATATTCTTCAAGGGTTTTGCTTGAAAACCTGCTCCGCCACCTTGATGGCAACACGGTGAAGGATTCCGATATCACGAACCTTGTCGAGCGCAATCTTGAGGAGATCGCATACCGCCCATACCGCGTGCTGATGCAGGATTTCACGGGCGTTCCGGCGGTGGTTGACCTTGCTGCGATGCGTGACGCGATGGTGAAGATCGGCGGGAACGCGACCAGAATTAACCCTCTCTCCCCGGTTGACCTTGTGATCGACCACTCGGTGCAGGTGGATAAATACGCCAGTTCAAGCGCGTTCCAGCAAAACGTTGACCTTGAGATGGAGCGCAACGGCGAGCGTTACCAGTTCCTCCGCTGGGGGCAGAAAGCATTCGATAATTTCCGCGTGGTTCCGCCGGGAACGGGCATTTGCCACCAGGTGAACCTTGAATATCTCTCTCATGTCATCGCCGTAAAAGACGGCGTTGCCTTCCCCGACACCCTTGTGGGTACGGATTCGCACACGACCATGGTCAACGGCCTTGCTGTGCTTGGCTGGGGCGTGGGCGGTATTGAGGCTGAGGCGGCGATGCTCGGCCAGCCGGTTTCGATGCTTATCCCGGAAGTCGTCGGCTTCAAACTCACCGGCGAGCTGAAGGAAGGCGTGACGGCGACCGACCTTGTCCTCACCGTTACCCAGATGCTCCGCGCGAAAGGCGTAGTGGGCAAATTCGTTGAATTTTATGGAGTTGGGCTTGATAAGCTCCCGCTTGCGAACCGCGCGACAATTGCGAATATGGCTCCTGAATACGGCGCGACTTGCGGCTTCTTCCCGATTGACGATGAGGTGCTGAAATACCTCCATCTCACCGGGCGCGACGAGGCGGATATTGCGCTGGTCGAGGCTTACGCGAAAGAAAATTCGATGTGGCGCGATGCTTCCGAGCCGGAATATGCGGATGTGCTTGAACTTGATATGTCAACCGTGGAAAGCTCGCTCGCCGGGCCAAAACGCCCGCAGGACAGGATTTCCCTCTCCAGCGCCGCACAGGGTTTCAAGGGTGAACTGGAAAAATCTTTCGGTGTGACTGAGCCTCAGCGTACGATCCCATATGGCAAAACCGCCGATGAGCGCATTATTGAGGGCGATGTGGTGATCGCGGCGATTACAAGCTGCACCAACACTTCCAACCCTTATGTGCTGATTGCGGCGGGTTTAGTGGCACGCAAGGCGCGTGAGCTTGGCATCAAATCAAAACCGTGGGTAAAAACCTCGCTGGCTCCGGGTTCCAAGGTCGTGACCGAATACCTCGAAGCCACCGATTTGATGAAAGATCTTGAATATCAGGGTTTTGACCTTGTGGGTTATGGCTGCACGACATGCATCGGCAACTCAGGCCCATTGCTGCCGGAAATTGAATCGGCAGTGAAAGATAACAACATGACCGTGGTTTCCGTCCTCTCCGGCAACCGTAATTTTGAAGGCCGCGTGCATCCGCTGGTGAAGGCGAATTACCTCGCATCGCCGCCGCTGGTCGTGGCTTACGCGCTTGCGGGCAGTATGCAGCTCGACATCACGAAAGAACCGCTGGGCAAAGGCAAGGACGGCAAGGATGTTTATCTGAAAGACGTCTGGCCTTCCAACAAGGAAGTCACCGAGGCGGTTGAAAAATGCGTGACGCGTGAAATGTTCATGGCGAAATATGCCGACGTGTTCAGCGGCGATGACGAATGGAAAAAAATCCCGGTGGGCGAGGGGCTTACCTTCGACTGGGACGAGAAATCGACCTATATCGCAAATCCGCCGTATTTCGAGGAGTTTTCCGAGGCGGGCGTTGAGTCGAAAGACATCACCGGCGCGCGCGCGATCGCGATTCTGGGCGATTCAATCACCACCGACCATATTTCCCCGGCGGGCAATATCGGCGTGGGAACCCCGGCGGCGCTTTACCTTGAAAGCCGCGGTGTCGAGCGCAAGGACTGGAACCAGTACGGCGCAAGGCGCGGCCACCACGAGGTGATGATGCGCGGCACTTTCGCGAATATCCGTATCAAGAACTTCCTCGCCGACGGCAAGGAAGGCGGCTTCACCAAACACATCCCAAGCGGCGAGATAATGCCTATCTATGACGCGTGCATGAAATACAAAGCCGAAGGAACCCCGCTTATCGTCTTCGCAGGCAAGGAATATGGCACAGGCTCAAGCCGCGACTGGGCGGCGAAAGGCACCAACCTGCTCGGCATCAAGGCGGTTATCGCCGAAAGCTTCGAGCGCATCCACCGCAGCAACCTTGTCGGCATGGGCGTTTTGCCTTTGGTTTACAAGGAAGGTTACGACAAGGCTTCGCTCAACCTTGCAGGTGATGAAACCTTTGATATCGAGGGCTTGAACGGCGGCATCAAGCCGAAAATGGAGCTTATGCTGGTCGTGACCCGCAAGGATGGAACGGTGGATAAATATCCGCTCATCTGCCGTGTGGACACCAATGACGAAGTCGGCTACATCCGCGCCGGAGGCATTTTGCATAAAGTGCTGCTGGGGCTGAAATAGCGTTATCAATAATTAATAACAAAAAGGGGCAACATGGATATTCTCATAATTCTTCTGGTCGCGGCGTTACTTATCGCGGGCTTTTTCGTGGTTATATACAACCGTCTTGTGGCGTTGCGTCAGGCGCGTTTGAATGCGTTCTCGGATATAGAGGTTCAACTCAACCTGCGTTATGACCTGGTTCCCAACCTTGTGGAAACCGTTAAAGGTTATGCCGCGCATGAGAAAGGCTTGTTGGAACAGGTGACGGAAGCCCGCTCCCGCGCGATGAAGGGCGGCTCGGTAAACGACAAGGTGCATGCCAACAACCAGCTTAGCGGCGCGTTGATGCAGCTAATGGCGGTGGCCGAAAACTACCCTGACCTTAAGGCGAATGAAAATTTTGCCCAGCTTCAGCGCGAGCTTGCGGATATTGAAAATAAGGTTGCCGCATCCCGCCGTTATTTCAATAACGCGACCAATGAGTTGAACACTGCGGTTGAGCAGTTTCCGGCGGTGCTGATCGCCGGCAGGTTCGGGTTCAGCAAAGAAGAATTTTTTGAATCAACCGAGGAGCGCAAATCACAGGTGCAGACTCCGCCAACCGTGAAGTTCTAGGGAATTATGGCAGTCGGTTCTGTCGGCCTTAAAACCTATATCTGGAACAACAACATCCTTTCCGGGCTGCTGCTCGTGATGTTTCCTCTGCTGCTGGTCATATTGTTCGGCCTGTTCTTTTATTTTTATGCCGAATTCACGCCGGATCTTCGGGATAAGGGCATTACGTCATATAAATTTATGGCGGCGAATGTGAGGGGATATGGGCCTTATGCGGTGATAATCGCGCTTTTCTGGTTCGTCATTTCGTTCTTGTTCCATCATGGGATGATAAACGCTCTTTCCGGTGCTCGCCCTGTAACCCGCATGGAACAGCCGCGCATTTATAACCTGCTGGAAAATCTGTGTATTTCGCGCGGGATGACCATGCCCCAATTGCAAATTATCCACACTCCCGCGCTCAATGCATTCGCCAGCGGCATCCGCGAGAGTGATTACAGGATAACCCTTACCAGCGGCCTGATTGAGGAACTGAATGACGAAGAACTGGAGGCGGTGCTGGCGCATGAGCTGACGCATATCATGAACCGCGATGTGAGGTTGCTGGTCATAAGCCTTGTTTTTGTGGGGATGATAAGCACGCTGTGCGACCTTGCATGGCGCAGCATCAGATATGCTCCGCGTTCCGGACGGGCAACGGGAGGCAAGGGAAGCAAGGATGTCGGTAGGGGGGTATTGGTTGCGGCAGTAGTACTGGCGATAGGCTATTTGTTCAGCATCGTATTGCGCTTTGCCCTTTCGCGCAGGCGTGAATATCTGGCGGATGCGGGCGCGGTGGAACTGACCAAGAACCCTGATGCGATGGTTTCTGCGCTGGAGAAGATTTCAGGAAATTCGGAAATGAAAGCGGTACCTTCCGAGTTCAAGGAGATGATGATTGAAAATGCGCACGACAATTTCGTGGGGATATTCGCGACCCACCCGCCGATTGAAAGGCGCATCCGGGCGTTAAGGGATATCGGCGGCGTATTGGGATGAACCCGGAATTATCCTTAAAATAAAGTAGCAATTATCCCCTTGACATAAGGATAATAGTCATCCCGGCGGAGGCCGGGATCCAACCTTAATTCTATCG
>CAZJFC010000059.1:0-10130 GCA_964545245.1 uncultured Rickettsiales bacterium | reverse complement strand
CGAGAACTTCTGCATAGATTTTCGCGCCGCGTTTTTTCGCGTGTTCATATTCCTCAAGCACCAGAATTCCTGCGCCTTCACCCATTACGAAGCCGTCGCGGCCTTTATCCCACGGGCGGGAGGCTTTTTCAGGAGTATCGTTATATGCGGTTGAAAGCGCGCGGAGGGCAGCAAAACCTGCAATGCCGAGAGGCGAGATAGCGCATTCAGCGCCGCCTGCGACCATAACGTCGGCATCGCCATATTTGATGATGCGTGCGGCATCGCCGATCGCGTGGGTGCCGGTCGCGCAGGCTGTCACCACCGAGTGGTTGGGGCCTTTGAGATTATATTTGATCGAAACATGGCCGCTGGCGAGGTTGATAAGGCAGGAAGGGATGAAGAACGGGCTGAGGCGGCGCGCGCCTTTTTCCTTAAGCAGGATGGCCGATTCCTCGATTCCCGGTAATCCGCCGATGCCGGAGCCGATGATCACGCCGGAGCGGCAAGCTTCGTCCTCGTTCTGCGGGGCGTAACCGGAATCCTTGATCGCTTCCGCGGCGGCGGCATAGGCGAAATGGATGAAGCGGTCAACCTTGCGCTGTTCTTTTGGTTCGAGGTAGTTATCAGGGTTAAATTCATCTTCCCCGGTTCCGTATGGAACTTCGCCGGCGACTTTGGCCGGGATATCCGGGTTGTCGAAGCGGGTGATTTTTTTGAGGCCGGACTGTCCGTCCAGAAGCTTTTTCCACGTATGTTCAACCCCGTTAGCAAGCGGAGTCACCATACCTAAACCTGTAATTACTACTCTACGCATTCTGTTTAAGAAACTGTGAAACTGGGAAATTGAGAAACCGGGAAAATTCCCGTATCCTCATTCTCTCATATTCTACTTGTGCGAATCAACGTAGTTGATCGCGTCCTGCACGGTTGCGATTTTCTCAGCCGCGTCATCAGGGATCTCGATGCTGAAGGCTTCTTCGAAAGCCATAACGAGTTCAACCTGGTCAAGGCTGTCAGCGCCCAGATCGTCAACGAAGCTGGAATTGTCATTGATTTTAGCTTCTTCAACGCCGAGATGTTCAGCTACGATTTTTTTGATTTTATCAGCAGTATCAGACATGAAAGTCTCCTTTGTTTGTTTTTTGTGTTTTAGCTATATGGGTGATGATGTCAAGCAGGATTAACACATACCGCCTAAACCATCAATAATTCGTCCAAAATCCGTCATTATATTTGGATGGTCGGACGCGTGTCGGTGTTAATTCAAGTGCCGGATGACGTCACGGCTGTTGTGAAGCACGCGTACAACCAGAATATTTTTGTCCTGTGTTTTGTAAAATATGCTGTGGCTTACATATTCATAGCGCATATAGGCTTTTCTTATATGATCGGCTTTCCTGCCTGTACGTGGGGATTCGGCAAGGCGTTGCAAGCATTCCTCCAGACCGGATAAATACGCGTCGGCCTTGGTTTCACCGAAATTATTGTACGAGTAAATATAGATTTCTTCCAAATCCCTGTCAGCCGCGACAGATAAAATATATTCAGCCATTTTTCAGCTTCTTTTTGGAGGCCCTGATAATATCTTTTACCTTGCGTTTGCTGGTGCCGCTTTTCTCCCCCTCGATCAGGGCGAGAGCGAGCGATTCACGTTGACGCTGGTCACAACGGATGAGATCACGCAAATAATCGCTGGCATTGGCGTAAGTGCCGGTGGCTATTTGGGAATTAACCCATTCGCGCATGGTGCTTGTAATTGAAATATTAAGAGTTTCCATGCGGTTATTATGGCATAGTTTGCCAATCTTTGTCAAGGCTAAACCATCAATAATCTCACCTTAATGAAGATTTTTATATAAAAAGGATGGTGAAATATCCAGTCCGTTTGTCCAGACAAGCGTGCCGTATTCAAGACCAAACTGGATAAATTCCCTTTCACTTTTGATTTTATTGAAGGGTTTCTTTTTCAATAGAGGTGCAAAATCGAACTCGCCCTTTTTACCGTCCTCAAATGCAAGGAAAACGCGGTAATCGCCAAGGTAATTCACTTTTGTTACTTCGTGCAGTTTCATATCAAAGCGGCCATATCAAAGCGGTTTTATGGGTTTGGGGATGATTCCCTTATTTGCCAGTTCCCAGTTATCAAGCAGTTCATCCTTATGGATTTTAGCCCATTTTTTGACTGTTTTCAACTCTGATCTGGGGAATTTTCCATTATGCTCCAGAGTTTTTATATTAATTATAACCATATATTTGCCGTAATATGCATGAAAATGCGGCGGGGCATGTTCATTAAAGAACATCCTGATAATAATACCTAAAAATCTGGATATTTCAGGCATATCAAACCATCAATAATCCGCCATTTATGTGGATGGTCTGGCCGGTGATGTAGGCGGCTTCGTTGGATGCAAGGTAAACGACGCTGGCGGCGATGTCTTCCGGTGCGCCCATTTTTCCGGCGGGGATGTTTTGCGTGATGCGGGATTTTTGCTCATCGTTCAATTTATCCGTCATCGCGGTGGCGATGAAGCCCGGAGCGATGCAATTGGCGGTAATATTGCGTGACGCCGCCTCGATCGCTATCGATTTGGTCATCGCGACCAGCCCGCCTTTGGACGCGCAATAATTCGCCTGTCCGGGGTTGCCCATTGTGCCGACAACGGATGAGATATTGATGATTCTTCCTGCGCGACGTTTGAACATGCCTTTGATGATCGCGCGGCTAAGCACGAAAACCGAAGTGAGGTTAACGTCGATAACGCTGCTCCAATCCTCATCCTTCATGCGCATGAAAAGCCCGTCTTTTGTAATACCCGCGTTGTTGACGAGAATATCAACCTGCCCGCCGAGTTTTTCCTCCGCTTCCTTCGCAAGGCGTTCAACGTCGGCCTTATCGGAAAGGTTCGCCGGTATGATGATGACCTCCCCCCCGATTTCCTGAGCGACTGCATTAAGTTTTTCCACATTGGTTCCGCTGATGGCGACTTTCGCGCCGCTTTCTTTGAGCGCTTTCGCGATTGCCCCGCCAATGCCGCCCGATGCGCCGGTGATTAATGCAGTTTTGCCTGTTAAATCAAACATAGTAATTCCTTTGGATAAATTATTTAATGTCTTCAACTGCCTGTATGCAGCTTGAGCTGAGGCTTTCCTCGATGCGTTTGGTGAGGCCGGTGAGAATCCTCCCATAGCCGATTTCGACAAGGTTCAATATGCCTTGCGACTTCATATATTGCACCGACTCCCTCCAGCGCACCGTGCCGGTGACCTGCTCGACCAGCAGGTTGCGGATCTCATCCGGGGAGGTGGTCTGGAACGCGGTCACGTTGGCAACTACGGGAACTTTCGGCGTGTTGATGGTGACATTGGCGAGGGCTTCGCGCATTTTTTCCGCTGCCGGCTGCATCAGGCAGCAATGGAACGGGGCGGAAACCGGAAGCTCCACCGCGCGTTTCGCGCCTTTTTCTTTCGCGAGTTCACATGCGCGCGCAACCGCTTCTTTGAGTCCGCTAACCACAACCTGCCCATCGGCATTGTCATTCGCCGCCTGACAACCCGCCTGGGAGGCAATTGTGGCAACGGTGTTATAATCCAGCCCAAGGATGGCGGCCATTGAGCCAACGCCGACCGGAACCGCCTGCTGCATCGCCGCGCCACGGATTTTCAGAAGTTTCGCGGTATCGGCAAGCGAAAGCGCACCGCTTGCGCAAAGCGCGGAATATTCACCGAGGGAATGTCCGGCAACGAGTGAGCAAAAATGCTCAATACCAAGGTCTTTTGAAAGCACGCGCCAGATAGCGATCGAGGTCGCCATGATGGCAGGCTGGGTATTTTCAGTGAGGTTAAGTTCCTCCTGCGGGCCTTCAAAAATTATTTTGGAGAGGGGTTTGCCGATAGCTTCGTCAACTTCGTCAAAAACGGCTTTGGCTACGGGGAAATTATCGTAAAAATCCTTGCCCATCCCAACTTTCTGTGAGCCTTGCCCCGGAAAAATAAATGCGGTTTGCTTTGCGGTAAATTGATTTGCTTGTAGCATCGGTACTAATTTTTCTGCTGTGTTTGTCATTAAATCTCTCTCCTGGAGTAATACAGAATAAGCCTGTGTGACTAAATGTCAATTTCAGGCGGATTGCTTGTTATCACGTCCAGATTTATCTGCAAGAAATTCTTTGAATTTGGCGAAGGCATCCGCGCGATGGTTCTTGCGGTTCTTCTCAAGCTGTGACATTTCGCCGAAGGTACGTGTGTCGTGGTCTGGAACAAAAATCGGGTCATAGCCGAACCCTTCCGCCCCTCGCGCCGGGAAGGTGAGTTTGCCGTCAACCCTGCCTTCAAACTCGATGCTGGAGCCATCCGCCTGCGCCAGCGAAAGCACGCAGATGAAATATGCAGGAGTCCCATTAACGCAATTAGTAGATTTTCCTTTTTCACCCCTCCTATGAGGAGGGAGGTTTTCTTTTTCACCCCTCCTATGAGGAGGGGATGGGGGAGGTGCATCAAGTTCTTTTATGATCTTCTGCAATACACCGTCCAGGTTTTCAGTTACCTGATTGTTCCAGAACCTGATGACCCTGTATCCCATGTCATTAAAATACTGCGTCCTCAAATCGTCGTATTGTTGCTGTGTGTCGTGCTGCCCGCCATCGATTTCAATAATCAATTTTTTGTTCAGGCATATAAAATCAGCGATATAATTTCCTATTGGTTCCTGACGGCGGAACTTATGGCCGAGTTGTTCCATCCGGATTTTGTTCCATAGTATTTTCTCGGCTTGGGTAGAGTTTTTTCTAAGCTCTTTTGCTTTATCAGAATTTTCCGGGTTATATGGGCGGTATTGCACCCCCCTTACATCCCCCCTCATAGGGGGGAGATTATTTTCGCTCCCTCTCCTATGAGGAGAGGGTTGGGGTGAGGTGCTGCCAGACATTTTCTCCAACTCCTCCCTTATCTTCTCACACGCCTTCACGAAATCCTTTTCGGGGCCGCCCCAGCGGGCGGAATAAATTCCCGGTGCGCCGCCAAGGGCAGGGATGCATAAACCGGAATCATCGGCGAGCGCGGGGAGATTTGCGATCTGCGCGGAGTGAACCGCTTTAAGGCGTGCATTCTCATGGAAAGTGGTTCCGGTTTCCTCCGGTTCCGGGATGTTGAACTCCGCCGCGGAAACGACCTTGATTCCGAGCGGCGCGAGCATTTCGGAAAGCTCGCTGACTTTGCCTTTATTATGGGTTGCGAGTAAAAGTTTTTTCATATCCTGTTCTTGGTAATCCAAGTGTTATTTTAAGTTTAATCTTGCTGTCATTCCCGCGGAGGCGGGAATCTTATAGCTTTAAGACCCCCGCCTGCGCGGGGGTGACATTAAAACAACCGTGCTTATTTTCATACGGAATTTTTATTCCTGTTCCCATATCCTCTCCACTTAAGATGGGGCAGAAAGAAAACAGGAGAATTACCATGAAACATATTACAACAACAATTGCAATTGCTGCTTTAGTTGCTTCAACTTCGGCGGTGGCGGAAGGATATGGGGCAAGGCAGGCGGCGGAAAAGCTTGCCCGCGGCGAGGCTTCGCAAAGTAACAATGACCCTTATATCCGTACTGAGCGCCAGTCATACAGCCTTGAGCGCCTTGACACCAACAATGACGGGCAGATCACCCGCACCGAGTTTGAAAATCCAAACAATCCGGGTCGCCGTAACTTCCACCGCGCGGATGCCAATAATGACGGCGTGATTTCGCGTGAGGAGCTGCAAAGCTTCAACGAGCGCGCATACGGGACAAGCACTAACCGTTAGGCATTAGCCTTGATATTAGGGGTGGCGGTTACGGCTGCCACCTTATTTATCGCTTGCGCCTGCAACTCCGTAAGTTCCGTGCAGGCTTTTTTGGCAAGCTGCATCATGGCGAGGAATTCTTCTTCGCTGAAAGTCCCGTTTTCGCCGGTTCCCTGGATCTCGACCAGTTTTCCGTTGCCGGTGATCACGAAATTGCTGTCCACTTCGGCTTTTGAATCTTCTTCATATTCAAGGTCGAGCAGGGCGTTACCTTTCAGGATTCCGCATGAGATCGCGGAAACCGAGCCGATCAGCGGGTTGCGGTTAAGTGACCTGCTGACGGTGAGGAATTTGATCGCCTGCGCGAGCGCGACATAACCGCCGGTGATGCTTGCGGTGCGCGTGCCGCCGTCGGCGCTAATCACGTCGCAATCAACGATAATCTGCCTTTCGCCGAGGAGTTTCATATCAACGCAGGCGCGGAGCGCGCGCCCGATAAGCCGCTGGATTTCCTGTGTGCGCCCGCTTTGCCCTTTTTTGGCTTCGCGCTGCATCCTTTCCTGCGTGGAGCGCGGCAGCATGCCATATTCCGCCGTGACCCAGCCTGCGCCTTTGCCTTTCAGCCAGAATGGCAGTGAAGGGTCGATCGTGGCGGTGCAGAGCACATGGGTGTTGCCGAATTTAACAAGGCATGAGCCTTCCGCATACGGCGCAAAACCGGGTATAAGCTCGATTTTCCGCATTTCATTGTTTTGTCTGTTGCCTGCTCTCATGATCATTCCTTTTTTGTTTACAGAAGGATAATACAGGTAAAATCCGTTACGTCACCCTCTTTTGGCCTGAGCGTTATATTGCGGTTTGTCATTGCCGATATTGTCATTCCCGCGCAGGTGGGGATCTTATATCTTTAAGACCCCCGCCTGCGCGGGGGTGACATTAATTAGTAGGATTTTAGGGCATAAGCCATAAAAGCGGCCGTTTTTATGCTATGTGGTGCTGTGCTTAATCGCGTTTCAATGGCGCAGCCAAAGGGCTTTGGCCATCATTTTTGCTGAGCCTGCCGGGTTCAACCGGGGCAAGGTGCTTGTCCGGTGTGGCAACCATTGATTTTAGCGCGGCGGCAAGTTCCGGCACATTAAATTTATTGTTTTTGTCAGCATCGTGCTGCGAGAGAAAATCTTCGCTGATAACTGGGCGCATATCGTCCGGGATGAGTTTTTTCTGGTCAAGGGCATTGGCGAGGAGCTTGTGCGCGGTTTTGAAGTCAATTCCAAGCTCGCTATAGGTGATGGCTTTGTCTTTGTTCTTATCAGCGCCATATTTTGCCTGCAAATGGTCAAAAACTTTCGGCGTCATCACAGAAATGAATTCACTGCGCGATAACCCTTCGCCATTGTTGCTCAGCTCTTTCAGGAACAGGTTTCCCGCCCCGTCCGGCGTACACATTACGATAAGGTTTTGTTTCCTGTCTGCCGTGAGTGTCATCCCGTAGGTTTTTGCGAGTGTAGGGCGCTCAAGGACATATGCGCTGAAATTATCGACATTGATTTTATCGCCGGGTTTTTCATCGGCGGTGACACGTTTAAAAAACTCGCCGAGCGCTTCCCTGATTCCATAATGGTCAACCAGCGCGGTACCCGGAGGGGGGTTGCCGCCGATCAGCAATTCCTGGAAAACTTCACCTTCAACAGAAGTTCCGCTCAGGTAAAGCGGGGCCTGATAACTTTCATCGATTATTTCTCTTTTTTCATCACGCGGCGCAGGTCTGGCCGTCATTTTCAAAAGGTTGAAATTCGGTACTGACATTTATAACAATCCCCCCGCATAAGGTTAACTGTACATGGTTAACGAAATTACATTTTTATCATAAGCAGAGTTATTTGTAAATTAATAAATGCCTATGTAACAAATACTTAATCCGGCTGTAATAAAGGTTAATACGATAGGTTGAAACTGCGTTTGATTTATTGGTTTCGCGCGGTTATACCTTAATTATGCAGCCAAATTTTGCTTTTGTGGAACCGGATTATCTAACCACCCTGAACCCTGAACAGCGCACAGCCGTGGAAGCGGTGGATGGCGCGGTTCTGGTGCTTGCTGGGGCGGGAACGGGCAAGACGCGGGTGCTGACGACCCGCATCGCGCATATCATCCACACGCGCCGCGCATTTCCCAACCAGATATTGGCGGTGACCTTCACCAACAAGGCCGCGCGGGAGATGAAGGAGCGTGTCGCCGGTTTCATCGACCATGATGTGAGCGGCATGTGGATCGGCACTTTCCACTCGGTCTGCGCGCGTATCCTGCGCCGCCATGCCGAGCGCCTTGGTTTCAAGAACAACTTCGCCATACTTGATATGGACGACCAGATAAGGCTGCTCAAGAAAATATTCGCCGAGCTGAACCTTGACGACAAGAAATGGGCGCCGAAAATCGCTTCCGCGATTATTCAGGGAGCCAAAGACAAGGGGTTGTTGCCGGAAGCGGTCGGCCTTAACTTCGCCCCCAATTTCGCCGATGGCCGCATGGCTGAGATTTACACACTATACCAGAAGCGCCTGAAGGAACTCAACGCGATGGATTTTGGCGATTTGCTGCTTTATTGCCTTATCCTTTTCCGCGAGCATTCGGACGTGTTGGCCGAATACCACCGCTTTTTCCGCTATGTGATGGTGGATGAATATCAGGACACCAACGTTTCGCAATATCTGTGGCTGCGTTTACTGGCGCAGGGCAGCGGCAACATTGCCTGCGTGGGCGATGATGACCAGAGCATCTATAGCTGGCGCGGTGCGGAAGTGGGCAATATATTGCGCTTCGAGAAAGATTTCCCGGAAGCGAAAACCGTCAAGCTGGAGCGCAATTACCGTTCCACCGGCAACATCCTCGGCGCGGCGAGCGCATTAATCTCCAACAACCGTGGCCGCCTAGGCAAAACCCTGTGGACGGAGGGCGATACCGGCAACCTCATCCGCATCAAATTCCTGTGGGATGGTGACGAGGAAGCGAAATTCGTCGCCAATGAAATTGAGCCGGCAAGGCAGGTGATAAACCGTGAAAAACATAAACTAAGCGAATTCGCCGTGCTGGTGCGTGCCGGATTCCAGACCCGCGCTTTCGAGGAACGTTTCCTCACGCTCAGCATCCCATACCGCGTGGTCGGCGGCCTGCGTTTCTACGAACGCCAGGAAATCCGCGACGCATGCGCCTATATCAAAGTGCTGGTTGACCCATCGAACGACCTCAGCTTCGAGCGCATCATCAACGTGCCGAAACGCGGCATCGGAAAATCGACGCTGGAAGCGCTCTACCGCAAATCGCGCGAGCACGGCATCCCGCTTTACGCCGCGACCGAGCTGATGGTGCGTAACGGCGAATTGCCGACCAAAGGCGCAAAACAACTAAAAGACCTTTTAGATGGCTTCGATTTGTGGAGCAAAAAACTCACCAACACCCCGCATGAGGAAGTGGTTGACCAGATGCTCGATGAATCCGGTTATATTGCGATGTGGAAGGAAGAGGCGCAGAAGGAAAGGTCGCCGGAGGCCGAGGGCAGGCTGGAAAACCTTGGCGAGTTAATCCGCGCGATCGCCGAGTTTGAGGATCTGGGGACTTTCCTCGACCATATCTCGCTGGTGATGGATAATGACGATGCGGTGGGCGGCGAGATGGTCAGCATCATGACGCTGCATGCGGCAAAAGGCCTTGAGTTTGAAACCGTGTTCCTGCCGGGCTGGGAGGAGGGCCTGTTCCCGCACCAGCGCGCGCTGGATGAAAGCGGCGATAACGGGCTGGAGGAGGAGCGCCGCCTCGCCTATGTCGGCATCACCCGCGCCAAGCGCGATCTGTTCATTTCCTTCGCGGCAAACCGCCGCATATATAACCAGTGGCAGACCACGATCCCTTCGCGGTTTTTGAAGGAACTGCCGGAGCAATATGTTGAGAACCTGCCGAATAACCTGAATTATTTTAGCGGACGCTCACAGGAGAACAGCTATTCTTCTTCCCCCCATTCCGTCATTCCTGCTTCTTCTGCCATTCCCGCATCCTCTTCTGTCATTCCCGCGAAGGCGGGAATCTTAAACAGTGGTGCGGAAGATAACTCACTAAAAATCGGCCAGCGGGTTTTCCACCAGAAATTCGGTTATGGAAAAATCACCAAAGTAAGCGGCGATAACCTTGAGATAAACTTCCAGCACACCGGCCTGAAAACGCTGAAAGCGGCGTTCGTGGAAAAGGCTTAAATAAAATATATCACTCCCTCTCCTATGAGGAGAGGGTTGGGGTGAGGTGGCTATATATAGTCATAAGTCATAAGTGGTGATTATCCCACTATCATAAGTAAGAAAAACTGTCATTCCCGCGCAGGCGGG
>CAZJFC010000058.1:0-10372 GCA_964545245.1 uncultured Rickettsiales bacterium | reverse complement strand
GGTGAAAAAACCGACCCGAAGGAAATCCGCAACGCGGCGCTGCTGGGCGCGGGCGTGATGGGTGGCGGCATTGCGTGGGCATTCACGAAAATCGATGTGCCGGTGCGCATGAAAGACATCAACTGGGCGGGGATTGCGCTCGGTTATAAACAGGTGGCAAAAATTTATTCGCAGCTAAAATCCATCCGCAAGATCAAGCCTGCCGGGATTGATATCAAAATGGCCAAAGTTTCCGGCACGCTGGATTATAGCGGTTTTAGCAATGCAGATATCGTGGTTGAGGCGATTGTCGAAAACATGGACGTGAAGCAAAAAGTCCTCGCGGAAACCGAAAACCATATTCCGGAAGATACGATCATTGCTTCCAACACATCAAGCCTTTCCATCACCGAGATGGGCAGCGTGCTCAAAAACCCTGAGCGTTTTGTGGGTATGCACTTCTTCAACCCGGTCAACCGCATGCCGCTGGTAGAGGTCATCCCCGGTGATAAAACCGATAAAAAAACCATCGCCACGATTTTCGCGCTTTCCAAAAAAATGGGCAAAACCCCAATTAAGGTGGGTGATTGCGCGGGTTTCATCGTCAACCGCATCCTGCTGCCATATATGAACGAGGCGGTGCTGATGCTTGAGGAAGGCGCATCCGTTGAACGCATCGACAAGCTGGTTTACAAATTCGGGATGCCGATGGGGCCGTTCACCCTTGCCGATGAGGTGGGCATTGATGTTTGCTACAAGGTGGCAAAAATCCTCAGGGATTCTTACGGCGAGCGTGTGAAACTTTCTGAGCTGCTGCGCATTGTTTATGAGGAAAAGAAACTACTGGGCAAAAAAGCCGGGCAGGGGTTCTATCTGCATAACGGCAAGGAGAAAACGATCAACCCGGTCGTCGCCCCGCTGACCGATAACGGCAAGCTCACCGATGGCGAGATCCTCGACCGCTGCATCCTGCTGATGGTGAATGAGGCGGCGATGGCGCTTGAGGAAAACATGATCGAAAAACCGGAATATCTCGATATGGCGATGATTATGGGAACCGGTTTCCCGGCCTTCCGCGGCGGTTTATGCCGCTATGCCGACCATTACGGGATCGAGAAACTTGTCACCCGCCTGAAAGAGCTGGAAGGCAAATGCGGCCAGCGCTTCAAACCGGCCAAGCTGCTGGTTGATATGGCAAAAAAAGACGGGAAGTTTTACTCCTAAAATAAGCAATTAAATAGTCATCCCGGCGCAGGCCGGGATCTAACTTTAATTCTATCGCCATGGATCCCGGCCTGCGCCGGGATGACTATAGGGGTTTACTTATGCCGATGATATATATGCCCTAAAACACTCCTGTCATAAAACTTTCACTTATAACGAGCCGTTGCACGGGCTATAATGTGGTTATGTCCGATGACACTGAAGCACCTGCGGATACAATAACTGAAAAACCCAAGAAATGGGTTGCAACTAACCCTTTGCCCGAAGAACTCTATATCGAAGACTCCTATTACAACTGCACCACCCCGGAAGACTGGGACGAAATGGTCGATAAATGGGAAGAAAAAGACGGTGACAAGCGCGAAAAACGCAGGAAAAAACGCCAGAGCAACAAGAAGCTGGGCGATAATGTGGTTTCCTTCATGGATTACAAAAATTCCCGCAACCCATCCGGCCCTGCGCGTTACTAAGGATGGAATTTCAGAACTTCGGAAAATGACCCTCCTCCATCTCCTCCCTCAGGGAGGAGGGCTTTTCTTCTCCCTCTCCTATGAGGAGAGGGCTGGGGTGAGGTCCAAAGGAGGGAACTTCGGAACGTGCGGAAGTTCCATAGCCGTCATTGCGAGGAAGGCAGCGCCTGACGAAGCAATCCAGACTGGATTGCCACGCTCACGTTGTTCGCTCGCAATGACGTAGAGTGCAAAATTACCACAAACTCAGTAAGTTATAAAACCTAATCGCACGTTTATGGTTTGTTAATTATCCTCGGTTATCTTTTCTGGGTAAAATCAAAACACAAAGCCAAGGGAGATTTAAATGTCTAACGCCAAACTAGTTGTAAACGATAAACCGGTTGAGCTTCCGATCATGAGCGCGACTGAAGGCCCGAATGTGGTTGACGTTACCAAGCTTTATAACGGCACCGGCGTTTTCACTTATGACCCCGGCTTCATGTCCACCGCTTCATGCGAATCGAAGATCACTTACATCGATGGCGACAAGGGCATCCTTCGTTACCGCGGTTACGACATCGACGTCCTCGCGGAAAAATCTGATTACCTTGAGGTTTGCTACCTCCTCCTGAATGGCGAGCTTCCGAACAAGTCGCAACGCGCGGGATTTGAAAATGACATCACCTACCACACAATGGTGCATGAGCAGCTTCAGTTCCTCATGCGTGGCTTCCCACGGAAATCGCACCCGATGGCGGTTCTTTCCGGCGCGTTTTCTTCTCTCTCCGCGTTTTACCATGACAGTTTGGATATCCGCGACCCGGAACAGCGCGAGCTTGCAGCCATCCGCATGATTGCGAAAATCCCGACGCTCACCGCATGGGCTTACAAATATTCCATCGGCCAGCCATTCATGTATCCGAAAAACAGCATGAATTATTCCGAGCGCTTCCTTTACATGATGTTCGGCAACCCTTGCGAAGATTGGGTTTCCCGTCCGGTTCTTGCGAAGGCGATCGATAAGGTCCTCATCCTCCACGCCGACCACGAGCAGAACGCGTCAACTTCAACCGTCCGCCTTGCCGGTTCCTCCGGCGCGAACCCGTTTGCGTGCATCTCTGCCGGTATTGCTTCCCTTTGGGGGCCGGCGCATGGCGGCGCGAACGAAGCGGTTCTGCACATGCTTCAGGAAATCGGTGATGTGAAGAACATCCCGGCCTTCATCGAGAAAGTGAAAAACAAAACCGAAGGCGTGCGCCTGATGGGTTTCGGCCACCGCGTTTACAAGAACTATGACCCGCGTGCGAAAGTGCTGAAAGCCGCGTGCGATGAGGTTCTGAAAGAGCTTAACATCACCAACGAGCCGCTGCTTGAAATCGCGATGGAGCTTGAGCGCATTGCGCTGTCCGACGAATATTTCATCAGCAAAAAACTTTACCCGAATCTGGATTTCTATTCCGGCATCATCTACAAGGCGCTCGGCATCCCGACCGAGATGTTCACCGTGATGTTCGCGCTCGCGCGTACCGCAGGCTGGATATCCCAGTGGAAAGAAATGATCGAAGACCCGATGCAGAAAATCGGCCGCCCACGCCAGCTTTACACCGGCTACGCACAACGCGAGTTTATTGATCTTCCAAAGCGGAAGTAGTTTTCTATTTAGAAAGAAGCAGGCTCACCCAGTCATTGCGGGTGAGAAGGTGGATGTGTTTGAAACCGAGTGATTCATATTTCTCCTGAATCGCCTGCACCTGATCTGTCTTGAACCCCGAAAGCACCGCTACACCGCTGGAAAACTGCTCCATATCCTCGGCCAGTTGCAGTAACGGGTTCATCAGGATGTTGGCGAGTATCAAATCAAATTTCTGCGCGGGAACTTTGGCAAACCCTTCGCTCACACAGCATTTCATTTTTGCGCTGTTTATTTCCGCGTTTTCCCCGCAAACCTGAATCGCGATCGGGTCGTTGTCGGATGCGGTTATGCTTGCCCTGTTCCATATCTTGCTGGCGGCAATGGCAAGGATTCCGCTGCCGCAGCCAAGGTCGAGGATGTTTTTGAACCCTCCCCCATCCCCTCCCTCAGGGAGGGGTGAAGATAAAGCCTCCTCCCTGAGGGAGGAGGTTGGAGGAGGGTTATTCCTTAGCCACGAAATCGCCTCAAGGCACAAATAAGTCGTCTCATGCTGCCCGGTGCCGAACGCCATTCCGGGGTTGATGGCGATGTTTATCTTATCCGGCGAAGGCTCGGAAAACTGGCTGAAAATATGGAATTCCGAGGTCTGAATGGCCTTGAACTGTTTCGCAAGCTCCAGCACCCAGTTTTTGTTTTCAATCTCAAACAATGCCACTTCCGGCTTCGGGAAAGAAACCGCCTCGGCGAGGATTACAACACGCGTTTGCAAAGCCTCCAAATCCGGCTTTTCGCGGAAATAAACGCGCACGAACCACTCGCCGGAATCTTCAACTTTTTCATAGCATTTAATGCTGTCGGAAACATCACCCAGCGCCTCAAGGAAAAAGTCGGAAAGCGCGTGGGTTATCACGAATTCCGCAACCCAGATTTTTGGGCTTCCGGCCAGTTCCAAATCATCGATTGCGAGATTGTTTTTCATTTCTTCTCCTTAACCGCGTGCAGCAGGAATTCCTTGTTTCCTTCTTTTCCGAGGATAGGACTATCAGTAATCGCCAGAACTTTCCAGCCCTCAGATTCAAGCCAGCGGCGGACATTCTCACATGCCGATTTATGCAGCGCCTCATCCTTCACCACCCCATCGCGGATGTTTTCCTTGCCCACCTCGAATTGTGGTTTGATGAGTGCCACCAGTTCCTTGCCCAAAACAAGCGCGGCGGGCAGGGCTTTTTCAAGGCTGATGAAGCTCACATCGCAGACAACCAGATCAATCTTATCCGGGATAAGCTCACGGCTTAAATCCTTGGAATTGGTTTTTTCCAGCACCACCACCTTTTTATCCGCCCGGATTTTCTCATGAAGCTGCCCGTGGCCGACATCCACCGCATAAACTTTGGCAGCGCCGTTTTCGAGCAACACTTCGCTGAACCCGCCGGTGGAAGCTCCCACATCAAGGCAGGTAAGCCCTTGAGGGTTAATATTAAATTCCCTGATTGCCTGCTCCAGCTTTTCGGCGGCGCGGCTGACCCATTTTTGTGCGGAGGTGAGGGTGATTTCGATGTCGGGAGGCACGCTCTGCCCCGGTTTTGTTAGCTTCCCGCCGCAGGAGGCCTGCACGAAACCGCGTTCGATGAGGTCCTGCGCGCGGCTCCTTGTTTCCGCCAATCCGCGCTCGACCAGCAATATATCCAGCCTTTTCTTGCTTTTATTCTCCATAAGTGTTGACAATACAGGGCGAAAATTATAAAAGCCATGCCACAAATTCAATTTAAGAGAAGTATATGAAAGTTTTAAGCTCACTCAAATCCGCAAAAAAGCGCGATAAAAACTGCAAAATCGTGCGCCGCCGCGGCCGCGTTCTGGTCATCAACAAAAAGAACCCGCGCTTCAAGGCGAAGCAGGCGTAACAGCCACAAGTTTTCTCTATTGGTTAAGAGATTAAAAACCCCGGATTACCGGGGTTTTTGTTTTCCTATTACTTGTCATCGCGCATTCATTGCGCGATCCGGTTAGCGAAGCCTACGCTGGCGTTGCCCCATGAACCAGACCCCGCAACAAGTGCGGGGTGACGAAAGAAATACCTAAAGCCCTTTCGCGGCTTCAAGAACTTCATCCACATGCCCATCGACCTTCACCTTGCGCCATACGCGGGCGATTTGGCCTTGCTTGTCGATGAGGAAAGTGTCGCGCTGGATGCCCATGTATTTTTTGCCATACATGCTTTTTTCCACCCATGTGCCGTATTCGTTACATACATCGCCCGATTCATCGGAAACAAGCGCGAAATTGAGCGAATATTTATCGCGGAATTTACAATGGCTGGCGATTGAGTCCTTTGAAATGCCGATAACGACCGTGTCTGCTTCCGCGAATTTATCGGCATTGGCCTTGAAGTCATTGGCTTCGATCGTGCAGCCGGGAGTGTCGTCTTTCGGGTAGAAATAGAACACCACGTTCTTTTTGCCGCGATATTGCGAAAGCGAAACATTGCTGCCGTTATCCGCCGGAAGGTTGAAATCCGGTGCAGTATCACCCGCCTGCAATTCAGGTTCGTTTTTAGTTGCTGGTTTTGTCATGTCATACTCCTTAAAAATGAGAATATTATGAATACAACAAATGTGAAAAGAAGTCATTAGCCATTAGAATGCACCTCACCCCAACCCTCTCCTCATAGGAGAGGGAGCTACGGTTCACCCCGCCTATCAGGAGGGGATGGGGGAGGTGGCACTAATGACTACCCCTAAACATCCTGTTATAATAACCATGGATAGTTTTTTCCGCATCCAATAGTTTCTCCTTGAGCTTATCAAAGCTTTTCAGCCCTAAAGATGCCGTAAGGATTTTTTTCTGGTTTTCGTTGGTTAGCTGTTCGTCAAAAACACTCTGGCCGACATTGAGCCGGACGGCGCTCTGCACATCACGCAGAAACTGGTATGCCTCGCTTAATTCCTGCAACCCCTTGCCGCTTACCAGTGATTTATCCATCAGCAATTTCGGCACTTTTGGCTGCGTGACATTGAACAAATCATGGTGTTTTTCCGCGAAAAGCAGCAGGTAATATTGTAAAATAAACTCCGCCTCGAAAATCCCGCCTTTGCAATATTTCACATCCCACGGGTTTTTATCGCTGAATGTTTCCGCCACTTTCTGGCGCATTTTATGGATATCCGCGGCAAGTGTTTCCGCATCGCGGCGCTGGGTGAGGGCGGTGGTTATGATGCCCTCAATTTTCTGCTTTATTTCCCCGCCATAGATCACCCTAGCCTTGGTGAGCGCCATAAATTCCCAGCTCCATGCCGATTCCTCGTAATATTTCTCATAGGCGCGAAGCGAGGAAGCCATCGCGCCTTTGTCACCCGCCGGGCGCAGGCGTGTATCGACGTTGTAAAGCACGCCATCCTTGCTCAGCGCGGTAATGGTCTGCACGAAACGCGAAACCAGTTTGGAGTAATAGGAGGCGGCTTCCGGGTGTTTTGACTCATAAACGAACACAAGGTCAAGGTCGGAGCCGAAGGTTAGATCCTTCATGCCGAGCTTGCCCAGCGCGATGATGGCGATTTCGCCATATTCCTTTTCCTCATGCGCAAGGTCCATGATGGAGGAAAGCACGATTTCCGCGACATTGGTCAGGTTTTCGGCGGCTTCGTCATGGGTGATGACGTGCTTCAGCAGGCGGATGCCTATCTGGAATTCCTTGTTATGCTTCCATTTGCGGATGATGGTGAGTTTCTCATCGGCTGTGCTGCCGTTGCCGAGGTGCTTTGCCATGTTGTTCACCAGCTTTTCCCGCGTGCGGAAAGGCGTGTGGTAATCGGCGATGAGGATGCGGTTGACGAGCGCGGCGCTGCGGCTAAAATTGGCGGCAAGCCACGGCGAGTTGCCCATGATCTCGGCGACAAGGTCGATCAGTTCCGGTTTTTCATTGAAAAGGCTGAACAGCAAAACCCCGTTGGTTATCTGCTCAAGGAAATCATCGAATTTGAAGAAGGCATCATCCGGGTTGCTGCTATTCGCGAATGATTGCAATATGCGCGGGACAAGCTCGGTGAGTATCTCGCGCACGCGCTTGTGGCGGGTGGAGTGCCGCCGCCCGTGGTGCCAGCCGCGGATGATCTCGGAAACCCTTTCCGCGTCACGGAAGCCCATCTTGCTGATGGTGAGCAAAGTTTCCGGATCGTTGGAAACGCCGGTGAATACAAGGTTGCCGCCTGCGCTGAGATTGGGCGATTCCTCAAACAGCCTTGCGTAATGGCTTTGCACCAGCCTCAGGTTTTCCGTGAGCCTGCGCTTGAATTCCCCCACATCATCATAACCCAGGAAAACCGCGAACCTTGCCAGTTCCGGCTCGGTTGCGGGTAGGGAATGTGTATGCTCATCCGCCACCATTTGCAGGCGGTGCTCGATAGTGCGGTAAAACTCATAAGCCGCAATTAATTCATCGGCGGTTTTTTGCGTGATGTGCTTTGCGGCAGCCAGCGCCAGCAACGCCTCGCAGGTTGGTTTCGCGCGCAGTTCCGGCTTGCGCCCGCCCCAGATTAGCTGCTGCGTCTGCGCAAAAAACTCGATTTCGCGGATGCCCCCTTTGCCGAGTTTGATGTTATATCCCAGCACCGATTCCGGCTTGTAATCGGTTTTTGCGTCAATCTGCCTTTTGACCGAACGCACGTCTTCCAGCGCCTTGAAATCAAGGTTTTTACGCCAGATATAACCTTCCAGAAATTCAAGGTATTCTTTCGCCGCAGCTTCATCCCCGGCGGCGTAACGCGCCTTTATCATCGCCGCCCGTTCCCAGTTCTGCCCCACGGTTTTGTAGTAAACCACGGCAGATTCCGTCGAAACCGCAACCGGGGTGGAATAAGGGTCGGGCCTAAGGCGCAGATCGACGCGGAAAACATAGCCCTCGGCGGTGCGCTGCTGGAGGATTTCGACAAGCTCCTGCGTGATGCGGACATAAAACTCCTTCATCGAGAGCTTGCCGGTGTAATTGGTTTTCTTCTCGTCGTAGAGGACGATAAGGTCAATATCGCTGGAATAGTTCAGCTCGAAACTTCCCTGTTTGCCCACTGCCAGCACGAAAAAGCCCTGCGGCGATGGTGATGAAAGGAATTTCTGCCGGAATCTGTCATGAAAGAGGAATTCCACCGTTTTCTGCAAAGTCGCGTCAGCAAATTCGGTGAGCGCATGGGTAATTTTTTCCAGCACCCAGTTCTTGCTGATATCCGCCACCGCAACCAGTAGCGAGGCGCGGTTCTTGAACTGCCTTAGCTGCGCCATGAGTTCTTTCTTGCCGGTTTGCGCCGCGTCAACCGCGTTGATCTCCTTCAGCAGGGCGGAAAAGCTTTCATCAAAACCCTTCGCGCATACCCCTGCCAGAAAAGGCTTTTCACGTTCCGCAAGGCGGGAGAGATAGGGGCTGTTGCCATATATCGCGGCGGTAAGTCCTTGCGGCAAAGAAACTTCACTTTCGGCATTTTTTGCGGCTTCTTCGGCTTTTATCAGGTCAGCTGCTTTTGGGAGATTGCTAAAATCCGGTTTTAGATTCATATATGCTTCTATAGGGCGTATGTCGGTAATTGGTAGCATAATAACTAAACTTGGCGGTTTTGCACGCAAAATCCCCTCAGGGCGGGTTCTTACCGCCTTGCTTATCAGCTCAATCGCGGTTTCCTCGACCTTCACCTATATCGCCATCACCAACCCCGATAAATTCGAGTTTATTTCCGACCCGCAAAACCAAAGCAACCTTGTCCTGATAAACATTTTCCTCCTGCTCATGCTGGCGCTGGTGGTGAGCCGCCGCCTGTTATCCCTGTGGAAAGCGAAGGAAAAAGGCCGCACCGGCTCCCGGCTGTTGCTGAAAATGGTCATTATGTTCAGCCTGGTGGCGATCGTGCCTTCGATCATCGTGGGGCTTTCGTCCTCGTTTTACCTAAACCTCGGCATCAAGTCATGGTTCGATAACCGGGTCAGCAATGCGGTTGTGGGCGCGGTGCAGGTGGCCGAGGCATACCGCCGCGAACATGAGAAGGTGATTACCGTCAACGCGATAAACATCGCCAACAAGATCATGTACAACACCCCGAATTACGAGTTCACGCGGGAGGGGCTGGAGGCGTTGCTCAATAACGAAGCAGCGAATAACTACCTTGCCGAGGCGGTGGTTTTCAACCGCAACAAGCAGGTAATTGCCTCCTCGCGGTTCAGCGATATCTTCAACCCGCTTACCGACCTTGGCGACGAGGTTTTCCGCCAGCTTGAGCGGGGGAATATTTACATCAAGCCCGACGGGGACGATAACAGCGACAAGGTTTCCGCGATTGTGCGGCTTAACAGCATTTCCGGCGACACTTACCTGCTTATCAGCAAGTTCATTGACGCTGAGATCGAGGAACAGATATCACAGGCGGCGAATGCTTCCAGCCAATACCTCAAACTGAAAAAACAGATCGCGGATTTCCAGCAGCGCTCGACATGGTTTTTCGTGATGATTGCGTTCTTCCTCCTGCTGGTTGCGTTGTGGATGGCGTTCCGCTTCGCCAACAACCTTGTTGCGCCCGTCACCAGCCTTGTTTCCGCGACGGACAGGGTCAAGCGCGGCGAGTTCACGGTGAGGGTCAAGGAAGGGCCGCAGAATGACGAGATCGGTATTTTAACCCGCTCCTTCAACCAGATGGCGGAGGAACTGGAAAAGCAGAAACGCGACCTGATGGTTGCCAAGCGCGATGCGGAAGAAAAATCCACCTTCATGGAAGCGGTGCTGACCGACCTTTCCAGCGGTGTGCTCGCAGTTAACGGCGATAACAAGATCGTGCTCATCAACCGCGCCGGAAAGGAAAAATTTGAACTCGCCGACAGCGTGAAAGGCAAATTCCTGAAAGACGTCATCCCCGAATTTTCCGACGCGACGGCGGAAGCTATCGAGAAGAAAATCCTTGATTCCTCGCGGCAGGTCGCCGTGCGCCGCAAGTCGAAACGCATGACCTTCATGCTGCGCGTCAGCCCGCAGACCGCCAAAAATGCCGATGGCTACATCCTCACCTTTGACGATGTGACCGAACTGGTTTCCGCCCAGCGCTCCGCCGCCGCC
>CAZJFC010000057.1:8115-10516 GCA_964545245.1 uncultured Rickettsiales bacterium | reverse complement strand
CCACTGTTGCACTTCAAACGTGAATCCACCTCCCGGCCTGCGCCGGGATGACTATAGGGGGTATCCAGAAACAAATCTTTACTTATGCCGATAGTATATATGCCACAAAAAGCGCCCGGTAATTACCGGGCGCTTTTGGCCTTGGTTCGGAATTTCAGAATCTATCTGGTTGTGGTTTCCTGAACTACACCGTTAACGATCTTTGTTTCGGTTTTAGTGGTTCTGGCATTGAACAGCCCCTTAGGGTCAACGGTTTTCCTTGTAACTACATCCTGCGTAACATTGCCGTCACTATCGACTTCAACATCAATCTTGCTTTTTTCAATTACTTTTGTCCCGTCCGTTTCAACCGATTTGGTAACGGAGGTTTTCTCATACCCGCCATTATCCTTTTCCTTCACCTTGACGCTGGTATCGGCAGTTGACTTGTTGCCCAAACCTTCAGGGTCAGTTACTGACTCCCTTGAGATTTTCTTTGTCACCTTTCCTTCAGAGTCATATTCAACATCAACTTTGTTTTCGGTCTTCCTTAAGGTTCCGTTCACCTCTTGTTTCGCGGATGACTTCGCCACATAACCGCCGTCATCATCATATTTCACGTCGCTTTTTGTTTTGACTGTCTGCTCCGCCGCCTGGGCCGAAAATGCGATTGCGACTGCCGCAGTTGCCAATAATAATGTCCGTTTCATAATATACCTCATAGCTGTATTGGTTCTGTTTATCCGGCTTATTCCGGGATTTATGTCCGTAAGGTTAGCGGCAAGCCGATAAGTAAGCGAAACGTATGAATTATCCTTACTATAAAATTTATATAATTAAATAAGGCCGCTAAACTTGTTAACGGCCTTATACATCACGGATCTGGGATAAGTCAGGGGATTAGGGCTAATGACTCAATCCGCGTGTTTCGTAAGTAGTGGTCTTGGTCTGGCCGAGAGGCCTGCCGTCACTGCTGTAATAGGTTTTTTCGGTCACCACCCTTTGCTGGCCGAATTGCGGAGATGCCGGAACCACTTTCATATTCCAGAAGCTCAGCATTTCGTTATCATTGGCGATAACCCCGTCGATCTGGTATATAATGCCGCCAGCCAATTGGTTGGTGGTAAGGACCTTGTTTCCGTCAACCGTATAATGTTGCTTGTAAGGCTCGGCGATCGAAATATGCCTGTGGTCAATGCTGAACATCCCGCCACGGCGGTTTAACTGGCGCTCACCCTCAACAATATGGTTGCGCAAGATGCCTTTAACCTCCTCGCGGCACTGCACTGAGTAAAAACATGGATATTGCTCTTGGGTTATTTGCGCGAACGCGTCATTGGTCGGGGCAAGGATAGTATATGCCTGCCCTTCCCTAAGCTCATTGATAACGCCCGTGTTCACGAGCGCCTCATAGAATACTGAAAGGTTCGGGCGGTTTTTCAGCGCGTTTTCAATGGTAACATTTCCCGCATCTGCGCTGTTCGCGCCGGAAACTAGTAAGACTGCGGCTAAGGCTAAAGTGGTTTTTTTCATAACAAACTCCGGTTGGTTATTATTAACTTATCCCTATTAAACAATAACCCATATCAAATAACCCTACATAACTCCCGGCAGCGCCATAAACATTTCATAAATCAGCTAAAATTACTTCCGAGGTCATTCCTGACAGCCGGATTGGATGAAATATACTTACCAAATCTTTATGCCAAAATACCCGCATACATATCGTATCCTGATGAGAGCTATGCGAAGTTGGGAGATGCAGTTTGTTAGTTGAATGAACATTGCCCCAAGCTTTTTTCCATAACTTACAAACTGCGCTGATTTTTTTGGGGAACAGGGTAATCCGCTATGACTATAAGTTAGCCTTCTCTCCCAATTTTTTTCAGATGGGTGCTAATGCCCTGAAAGTATAACAATAACACGAACCAAGGAGAAGTTATGTACAACCAGACCGAAGCTACAGCAAAAGACGCTAAAAATGACGTAAAATCACTTGCCCGCCAGGGTAAGAGGGAAGCGGAAAACGCGCTTAATGCCGCAAAAGGCGAAATCAGTGATTTTGCCCATAAGGCAGGCAGCAAACTGCGCACGGCATATGAAGACGCAAGCCACCAGGTTGAAGACGCAGCAGAACAGGCGCGTGAAAGAATCCGCGAAAAACCGCTGCAATCCGCCGCGATTGCGTTTGGTGCCGGCGTGCTTCTTAGCGTCATCCTCCGCCGCTTCTAATTTACGGCAGCAAAACTAAGTAATATTAATATTTTAAGGATAAGCTATGTCAAGACTAGTAAAGTTGCTCGGATTATTTGCATTAGGAAGGAAATTCTCACTCGGAGGTGCAATACTAAGCCAGTTGCTTTCAGGCATAGCCGTAGTTGCAGGAATGGCGTTGCTCAGCGCCATTCTGGCGACCACCCTC
>CAZJFC010000057.1:0-8105 GCA_964545245.1 uncultured Rickettsiales bacterium | reverse complement strand
GAGCTCGACCCGTGGGCCGGCGCGCACGTGGTCGTCGGCGGTGACCTCGAAGACCCGTCCCGCCAGCGGCTCGACGGCGTGGAGGCCATAGCCGAAACGCTGCTCGAGCCGTCGGATCACGCCGCTGTGGGTGATCACCAGCGCCATTCTGGCGACCACCCTCATAATCGGCGGCTCATATATCGGCTATAACGAGCTGATAAAGGCAGGTTATACCGGTACTGAAGCCGCTGTTATCGTTGGCTCGCTCCTTGCCACGCTGACCGTAATATTCGTTTTCGCAGCCTGCCGCGCCGCCAGAAGGATCTCCCGCAAAGCGAAGGAACTGCTTTACCTTGACTCCCCGATAACATACAAGCTCGGCTCCATCGCCGAATCGTTCATGGACGGGCTTAGGACAACTCCCACAGCAAAACCGGCGAAAAGCAGCCGCCCGTCATCTCCGAACCACGGCAAATACCCGCGCGCCGTTAAAAAATAACCGATAGCTCCCATAAATTTTTGAATTTAATAAAAAAACTGCTGTAATTAATTCAAAACATGATATATACTCCGGCCTCTTTCCGAAAACTTTGCCATTAATTTCAACGCTAAAAGTTGGATCTATGCACTCAAAGCTGGAGAATATTCTATACATTGAAGATGACAAGGCTTTGGCCACCCTTCTTCAACGCCGGATGGAACGTGCAGGTTTTAAAACCGACATCTCATATTCCGCGGAAGACGGCATAGAAAAAATCCGCAGCAAGCAATATGACCTGATACTGGTCGATTATTACCTTCCGGGGATTGATGGCCTGCAACTGCTCGATAAGCTCATGCCGCTGAAAGATTACCCGCCTATCATCATCCTCACTTCCGGCGGTGATGAGAAAGTTGCAATCTCCGCACTTCAGAAAGGAGCCGCGGATTACGCGGTAAAAGACCCCGGACAGGGGTATCTTGACCTGCTGCCTGCCATCATGCAATCCGCTTTCATAAAGGAGCAGCTCACCCGCGAGAACGAGATACAGACAATCGAACTGCAAAAGGCAAAAGAGCTGGCAGAGGCAGCGAACCAGGCAAAAAGCGAATTCCTCGCGACAATGAGCCACGAGATACGCACCCCGCTCAACGCGGTTATCGGCCTTTCGTCCCTTCTTGAGCAAACCGGGCTTTCGCCGAAACAGCGCGAAATGGTTGATACCTTGCACACAAATTCAAAGCTCCTGCTCACCCTTATCAATGACCTGCTCGACCTCAGCCGGGTTGAAGCCGGACAGATTGAACTGGAATCGCAGCCATTTTCCATTTCCTCGATCCTGCTTGACATAAAACGCACATTCAATACTCAGGCCGGCACAAAAGGAATTACGCTTGAGATCACGGATGGGACGATCCAGACCCAGTTTGACGGCGACCAGACGAGGATCCAGCAGATTATGATGAACCTTGTCAGCAATGCGCTGAAATTCACCTCGCAGGGCAAAATAAAGATTTCCGCCGAATCTTCGCCCGCAGGCAATAACTGCGAAAACATCACCATCAAGGTGCAGGATACCGGCATCGGCATCAAGGAAGACAAACTCCCGCGGATTTTTGAAAAATTCATACAGGCAGACAGCAGCATAAGCCGCCGCTACGGGGGAACCGGGCTTGGCCTTGCCATCACAAAATCACTTGTGGAATTTATGGGAGGCAGCATCACTGTTGAAAGCGAGGTCGGCGCTGGCTCCACTTTCCAGGTTAACCTCACGCTTCCGCTTTCCGACCGCCAGACCTATAGCAACAATAACCACACCGTTACCGCCGCAAATGAAAACACACATCCTGAAGGAAGCGCGATTTTCGGCACTATCCTGCTGGTTGAGGATTATCCTCCTAACGTGATGGTGGCCAGCCTGATGCTGGAAAATATGGGCTATAAGGTTGAAACCGCAATGTGCGGGAATGACGCCGTGAAATTTATCCAGAACGCCGAAACCCCTTTCCGCGCCATATTGATGGATGTCCAGATGCAGGATATGGATGGCTGCGAAACCACCCGCCACATCCGCGCGCTGGAGCTGGAAAAAGGGTTCCGCCACACCATCATAGGCGTAACCGCCCATGCCCTCACCAGTGACCGTGCCCGTTGCATCGACGCAGGCATGGATGACTATATCAGCAAACCGATCCACGCCGGGATATTGGAACAAAAACTCCGCAAAGTTGCCTGACTTATTGTTTTTTGTAAGTTATTTTATAACAAGCTTATTTTTTACCCCCTTATCATAACTGCTTACTTATGGGCATCAGGTGTAAAATTTCCTGAAGAATCATAAAGAAAACCATACAGGAGAACCACCATGAAACCTGCAATCAGCACCCCGGCCACAGCCCATGATACCGCAGAAAAAACTCATGAGCACAGCCTGTCCGAACTTAGTGCCAACCTGCACGAAGTCGAATCCCTCACCAATGATCTGATGAAGCTTCTGGTCAAGAACGCGGATACGCTCCGTCATGAAGGCATCCGCGAGCCGGTCGAAGCCCTTGAGCGCTGGGTGGAATCATACCGGCGCGGGCTGCGGGCTGCCCAGAAACTCCTCGAAAACGCCCCTGAGCTTCTGACCGAGGTACGCAGCCGCCTGACCATTGCCTCCGACGAACTTACAAGGCTTGAAAGCGAAGGCGGCAACCCGCCGAGCAAGGAAGAAGCCGAGCGCGTTGATGACATTAACAAGGCGCTGCGCCGTATAGACAGGATAATGCCTGCTATAGAAAAAATATTCGGTGCCGAAGACACAAACCCGGATAATTGATTTACAGGTTATTTACACGTACAGCGAGGCATCATAATCGCTTGTTGATGCGCTTTATGCTTAATTACAGCCAATCATAACGAACCAATTACAAAGAGAGGAATTATGGCAGTCAAACAACCAAGTCAGGGTCTACTCTGGATCATAATCGCCGCAGTGGTAATCATCGTCGGGTATCTGGTCCTTACCATGCCGGATAACCGCAGCACCGGCGATAAGATCGGCGACGCGGTGAATGAGCTTGAAGACGGCGGCGGGCTTGGCGACGCAGCCGACGAACTGAAAGACCGCACGCCGGGTGAAAGGCTTGGTGACGCCGTAGAAGATGTTGGCGACAGCATTAAAAACGCTACAGACGGCCGCTAATCCCCATCCCCCAGGCCGCTTGCCAAAGGCGCTGTTATCCCCACAGCGCCTTTTTTAGCAACTCTATATTTTTACGCCGTGCTTTTGCTATGGCGTTTTTATACTTTCTAACCGATAATCAACCGTATTAAACAGCCCTTTCAGGAAATGTCAGAACCCAAACCAACCGGCAGGAAACGCACGCGTGAGGAACTAATCTCACTGGAGAGGGAACGCATGCACCGTGAAATGCTTTCCGCCGTTTCGCATGACCTGAAAACGCCGCTGGCCTCAATCATCGGCTCGCTTGAGATATGCGAAAAAATGAAAGGCAAGCTTAGCCCGGAAAAACAGCAGATCTTGCTTTCAACAGCGCTTGAAGAAGCGTACAGGCTGAATAATTTCATAACCAATATCCTTGACATGGCGAAGCTTGAAAACGCCATGATCGCCATACGCTCGGAAAAATGCTACCTTGAGGAAAGCATTAATGACTGCATCACCAGGACGAATAACCGCAGCGATAACAGTGTTACCAGCGTTATCGCGAAAGATGGCGACATTGTCCTGATGACAGACCCGATATTGCTTTGCAGGGCGATTTCACTCCTGCTTGAAAACGCCTTCAAATATGGCGGCAACCCGGCGATTATCACCACCGAATTTGGCAAATCCGCCGATGGCATATATATCCGCGTTAGTGATAACGGCGCAGGCATCCCGCCGGAAAAACACGAGGAAATTTTTAACAAATATATCCGCATCACCCGCACGGACCACCAGAAGGCGGGAACCGGGCTCGGCCTTGCAATCGTCCGGGCGATCATGAACCTGATCGGCGGCACGGTCAGCGTTGCCAATCACGAAAAAGGCGGCGCGGAATTCACATTGCTTTTCCCGCATAGGCTGGAAGCGAAGTGAATCAATTACGCCCAAGCCCCACACAGCTTTAAGAAACCCAGTGGAATTTCAGAATTCCGAAGTTCCGTTCCATGCACCTCACCCCAACCCTCTCCTCATAGGAGAGGGAGTAAAGTCACGCCTCCCTGAGGGAGGGGATGGGAGAGGGTTTCTACAGACTACCGACCACAGACTAATTCCCCCCCAAAAAAAGAGCCCGTCTCCAGGCTCTTTTATTCCGGGTAATAAACTCTGCAAATTAGAGTGGTGGGTTTGGTTTGCGTCCCGTAACCATGCTATAAACAAGGCTGGCAACGAACAGCACCACAAAAACCACTGCAATGAATTTAGCGATTTCCGCAAATGTCCCTGCAAGGCCACCGAAGCCGAAAATGGCCGCGAGGACTGCAAGGATAAAAAATGTAATAATCCAGTTCAACATATTTCCTCCTAATAATTGTTTTGCCAATCTGCCCTAATAAACCGGCCATCAATTGACTGTTCTCAGGCTAATACAAAGGTTATCAATTTACCTTGCCTATAACCTGCTGTTTTTATAAATAATGAGTAAAATACCCTGTCCTGCCCAGGCCACAAAAAAGCCCCGCCGCAGCGGGGCTGTAATCCGGTCTGGCGCTTAGCCTATGATGCCGCCACCGCGCGTTGCCCCGCTTCACCGGCAGGGTTTGAACCTTCAGCGATTTCCATGCGGTAGCCGATACCCGGCTCGGTAACTATAAGCTTCTGCACTTCCGGGCTGGATGACATCTTATCGCGTATCTGGCCGACATAAACGCGGAGATACTGCGTATCCTCGGCATGCGCTGGCCCCCATACTTCCTTCAGTATCTGCTTATGGGTAAGCATTTTGCCGCGGTTAATGAGCAGGTAACGCAGCAGCTCATATTCCTTGGGCGTGAAAGCCACCTTGCTGTTATCAACAAAAACCTCATGGCGGACAAGGTCCATACGGATCGTGCCGTTCCTGATCTCAGGCTCACCTGCTTCGCGGATAACCGATTTACGCAGGTTCGCCTTGATGCGGGCGAGCAGGACATCCGCATTAAAAGGCTTGATGATGTAATCATCCGCGCCCATATTAAGGGCAACGGCGACTTCTTCATCAGCCGCACGGACGGAAAGCACAACGATCGGCACTTGCGACCACTGGCGGATTGCGGTTATTACATCCTTGCCGTCCATATCCGGCAGGCCAAGGTCAAGGATAACCAGCTCCGGCTTTACGGATGCCGCCATACGGACAGCCTGCTTGCCGGAGTCGCTTTCCGCGACCTGATAATCCGCAGCGTCGAGGAAAATGCCCAGCATCTTCCTGATTTGCGGCTCGTCATCAACTACGAGTATCGTGCTTTTTTTCTCATGCATAAGATTTTCTCCTAAAATTTTTGCCCTAAAATTTATGTTTATATCAGCCACAATCCTAGAAGAAGATATTGTAGATAATGATGATTGGGATTGGAATTCCGATTAACCACATTAATGCGCTTCTCATAAGTTTTCTCCCTGGTTAAGGTTTAGTTTTTTACCTAAGGGCATATTAATTGCGTTAGCATAAAGAGGCTGCCCTCTCCGCCCCTTTATAATATAAAAATTCCATAAATACCAGTCTGTTATTTGCCCCGGCTAACAAAAACCCCTTTTATGTCAGCAGGTTACCCCAGCCGGGTTTTGCCCTTCCCGCAATTCCTTACTTGGCACACTTGTTGCTTGACCATTAACCAGAAAAACAAAACAATAAATCCAACCCGGGAGAAGAACATATGTCACTTTACGGCGCACTTTACTCAAGCGTATCAGGTATCCAGGCACAAGGTACTGCAATCGGTATCATTTCCGATAACATCTCAAACGTAAACACAGTGGGCTATAAGGCAGGCTCGCATTATTTCAGTACATTGGTAACGAATTCAGGCTCCACCGTGGCATATTCACCCGGCGGCGTACGCGCCCAGAACAGGCAGCTCATCAGCCAGCAGGGCCTTATCCAGAACACCAGTTCCCCATTGGACATCGCGGTTTCCGGCAACGGCTTTTTCGTTGTGCAGGATACTCCTGATGATGTCGGTATACCGACAACCATGTTCACCCGCGCGGGTTCTTTCAGGAAAGATTCCGTGGGTAACTTCGTGAATGCAGCAGGTTTATACCTCAAAGCATGGCCGCTTGACGAAAACGGAAAGATTCCAAACAACTATGCATCGATCGACTCGCTCCGCGTAGTGAACATCGGTACTGCCTCCGGTAACGCATCTGCGACAACACGCGTTGAAATGGGTATCAACCTCAAAGCGGACGAGATCGTGTTGCTTGGCGCAGGACAGACCGCAAAACCGGGTTCCGATACCAATGACGTCGATAACGCGCAGATCACGGCACGCCAGATCATCGTCCCGAACACTAAAATATCTCAGGGCGATACGCTCACGGCTTCCCTGGACAATGGTAACACCACAGCAGATTTTGAATATGGCGGCATTGCCGTATCCGAACAGGCCACAGTGGGTACGCCGATCCTCGGCGCTGCCGACTCCGATGATAACTTCTCCACGGCAACCCCTTCCTCCGGCGTGAACGTTTCAAGCTTCACCATCACCCGCAGCGGCGATGCAAACAACCCGCTTACGTTCAGGTTCGTGGCTAACGGCGCGGTCGCCAAAGACGGCACGTTCACAAGCCTTGAATCCCTGCGTGACGCCATCAACGCGCAATCCGGCATGATCGCCCGCCTAGTCAATGACAGGCTCTATATCACTGCGGAAGACGCAACGCAATCAATCGACTTCGCGGATACAAGCACCGGCACCGGCAGCGATTTCGTAACGGCGCTTGGCCTTGCCAACGTTCCGGCAGCAACAGGAAGAAGGTTCTCGACCCTTGAAGGGCTTTCCAAGCAGGTTAACCAGACAACAACCCTGAAAGCGACACTGAGCAACCCAACAACCCAGAATGCCGCAGTCAGGATCAATAACCTCGACCCGCTTACCAATATCAGCTTCTCGGATGATACAGGCACTGACGAGCTTATCGAGGAACTCGGCCTCACAACGGCGATCATCGCACCGGCATATGATGCTGCCGTCGCTGAAACAAATATGGCCTCCGGCGCAGTCGAACCGCATTTCGTAAGGACCTTCAGGGTTTATGACTCCCTTGGCGCGGGCCACGATGTCAGGGTTGGCTTCCTCAAGGTCGGTGAAAACAAATGGCGCGCGGAAATGTACGTGAATCCCGGCGAAATTTCAGGGACCTCCAATATCGTCGCCAATGGCGAAGTCAGGTTCAACGGCGATGGTACGTTAGGTTCCGTGGACTTTAACCCAAGCACAGACAATATCGTCTTCAACTGGACCAATGGCGCGTCACAAACAGGTATTCAATTCAACTTTGGTACCGCCGGTGACATCGGCCAGGGCAGAAGCGACGGTATGCGCCAGTTTGCCGGAACCGGTTACAACGTTTACTTCATCAACCAGAACGGCGCGGAAGCAGGGCTTCTCGACTCGGTATCAATCGACGGTGACGGATACGTTATCGCCAACTACAATAACGGCCAGACACAGCGTCTTTACAAAATCCCCCTGGCGGACTTCCAGAACCCTGACGGCCTTATCGGCAAGAACGGCAACGCCTTCCTGCAAAGTTATGGCTCAGGCGAAGTGAACCTTAAAGAAGCCGGAACGGGTGGCGTTGGCGCGATATCGCCTTCATCGCTTGAAGCGGCGAACACCGAGCTTTCTGAAGAGCTTACCGATATGATCGTTGCCCAGCGCGCATATCAGGCAAGCGCGAAGGTAATCACCACAGCCGACAAGCTCCTTGAAGAGCTGAACAGGCTGATAAGCTAGGTAAAAAGTTTCCCTTCCCCCTAAGAGAAACAAAGGCCCCAGCAATGGGGCCTTTGATTTATTTTTTTTGCCCCCTTCGGGTTTACTAACCCTCAGATGGGCTGTTCGCTCCGCTCACGCTCAAGGCTGGCTCGGCTCCTGCCTCAAATCTATATCCTGCCCCCGTGCGGCGCTCCTGCGCCTCCGATGGGCTGTGCCTCCGGCACGCTCA
>CAZJFC010000056.1:0-10812 GCA_964545245.1 uncultured Rickettsiales bacterium | reverse complement strand
ATTCTGACTTTTTTTGCTGAATATATTCTGGCGCATTTTCTTTGAATATATTCTCCTATAACAAAATAATCCCCTGCCGCCACCTGCACCGCGATTGGCGTATAATTGGAAGTTGGAACCCCCCAGTTTGTGCCGGTTCCGGTCATCCCGATACGGTTGGTAATTTTAATATCGCCATATGTAGCCGACTTTCTGGTAAGTGAACAATCCGGATCTGAATTCGGGAAGGAAACAACAGCGCGGTTTATACCCGAAGGCACATATACCCTGCGTGGCATGCTGACACCGTGAATTACTTCGTTAGCCAGCATTGAATCAGAATCAAAAAATACTTTGGAAAAGGATTCGCGGTCAGAAACCCAGTTACATTCATTCTTGCAATCAGCCGCATACTGGTATTCTGTATTAGGCCAGTTATAGAAACTGATGCCACCAGGGGTAAAAACCCTGTTTCCCCAGCCAAGGAAAGAATCTCCTGACCTGCCGATAAAGCCCCTGAAAGTACTCCAGTTTTCGCCGGCCACCTCGGTTTCCCCGCCGCCTGATGACCCGCCGCCAAGCGCGCCGATCTCATCTTTTATCATCGGGGTAGTGCGCCATAACACAAGGTCATCGAAATAAAGGGATGGGTTATCGCCGTCATTCATCCCCGTGTCACGGAACCTTATATCACCGTCACAGTTTTCCCCATCCTTTGCCGAGGTGTTGCAGGCAGCGGTTGTTTCACCCCTCCTTCTATGGGTTCCCTTGCCGTCTTTGCCGGAACTGAACACAACATAGGTCGCGCTTGCTGCGGGTTCGGTTATTGGATTGTCATTCGCGTCCACCATATCAATAATCCCGGCCGGGAGCACATTCCCCGTTGCAGCTTTCGTAACCGCATAAGTGAAACGGTTGCTCCATGAATCTAGCATTATATGTTCAGGCAGGTTTAACGTGCGCACAGGAACCGCACCCACCCTTATATAATCCGGGTCAGTACCGATTTGGGTAACTCCTGCTACCGGGGCAACCTCACAATCAGTGGCTTTACCAAAGTTAGCGGTGTCAGGAAGGGCGGTTTTGCTGGCGGGGCAGGGAAGTCCCTTATTCAGGATAACATGAACATTCAAAGCTTTCTGGATAACCGCCAGCTTGTCACGTGTGGTTTCGATTTTCTTTACATCCACATGGGCAGAGGCGACGGGGATGACAGAGACAAGGATAATGCCGATTATCACCAGCACGATTGAGAGTTCGATGAGGCTGAAGCCAAGTTTCTGGTTACGTGGTTGCGTGGTTACGTGGTTGTTAAGTAAGGGTTGCACCTCACCCCACCCTCTCCTCATAGGAGAGGGCTTTTTGTTTTCCCCCCTCAGGGGGGAAGCGGAATAAGCCCTCCTCCCTGAGGGAGGAGTTGGAGGAGGGTTAGTTCCTGTATAAGATTCCTGCCTTCGCATGAATGGCAGGATTTTTTGAAAAACTGAAACTAAAAACTGAAACTGGTAACTGAACATATTCCCCTCATAAGCTTGATAGCCGGGGAGTAAGAAAAACCTAATAATCGAAAGGTTCGCACTGGCCTTTAGGGCAAGCCCCTGTTGCATACGCCAACGCCTCCCCGGCCAGGGCCGAGGAGTGAGGTAACGGTCACTAACCGCGATTATTAAGAGGTTTCTTAGGCCCCGCAGGAAGATACTCCCTGCATTGGGCAATTTACATTATGGGCAGGAATTTTCAAGCACAGCTTATAGATTTGGGATAAAATCGGCATATTTATTTTCTGCGCGTGTTGCTGCCCAATTAATAATTGAATTTTTATGCGGGATAATTACATTGAATCCCATGAGAGTGAATAGGAGAGGGTTTGTTATCGGCGCATCTGCGGCCATTGCCGCGCTGCCGGTATTTTCCTTTTCCATAAATGCTGATTCAATGGCAAAAAAAATAACAGGAGAGAGAACCATGCCTTTTACTTTACCACCGCTTCCATATGATAAAACCGCGCTTGAACCATATATTTCCGCGCAAACCTTTGATTTTCACCACGGCAAGCACCACAACGCCTATGTCGTGAACCTCAACAAACTCATAGAAGGAACCGACCTTGAGAAAAAATCGCTGGAGGAGATCATCATCGCTACAGCGGGTGATTCCGCAAAAGCGACTGTCTTCAATAACGCGGCGCAGGTCTGGAACCACACATTCTTCTGGAATTCGCTGAAACCGAACGGCGGCGGCAAACCGTCCGGCGACCTCGCGAAAATGATAGATGAGGATTTCGGTTGATTCGATAAATTCGCCGAGGAATTCAAAAACGCCGGCGCGACGCAGTTCGGCTCAGGCTGGGCATGGCTGGTGCTTGACGGCGGCAAGCTGAAAGTCACCAAAACCCCGAATGCGGAAGTCCCTTTCACCAAGGGCGCTACCCCGCTGCTCACGCTCGATGTGTGGGAGCACGCTTATTACCTTGATTACCAGAACCGCCGCCCTGATTTTATCAGCACGTTCCTTGATAAGCTGGTGAATTGGGATTTTGCCGCTGAGAACCTTTCCCGCGGTACTGTTTTCAAGGCTGCATAACAACGGACAGCGTAAGCGGACAGAAGTTTGTACGCTGTACGCTCCTCGCTGTACGCTAATTGATAAGGTGCTTCTCTTCGAGAACCTTTCTCAACTCTCTCAGTTTTGTTAATGTCGGCTTCATTTTGGACTTTTCAGCGTCCGCAATCAGCTCGTCCATTATGTGGCCGCCTTCTGCGTGCAGCCACTCCTGAGAGTTCTGGTCGCAGTCAGCCCCGGCATAGATGTATCTCGCGCCCGATGCTATATGGAGCTGGCCCCAGAATTGCTTCATTTTATTGTGTGAATCCAGATGCATTGATGTCTTGAAACCGTCCAGAACCTCATGAGCTTCGTCAAGATAATTATGGAAAACATCGGCAGCGATCTGCTGTGTGTGTACATTATACATAAGAAGTAGTCCCCCCAACTGCTTTTTTGTATGTTTTCATCCTAACAGAGATAGGTTAACCAATCGCTAAGGAAGTTTAATATTTTTTATATTCCTGCAATTTAATTCACATCCTGCGGAAATATATGGGATATTTTAATAATAGTCTCTAGTCGCTGGTCACTAGCTTCTAGCTAGAGACTAGCAGCCGTTCAGGAGAACGGCTCAGCCTTGAGCGTGAGCAGAGCGAGCAGCCCATCGGAGGCGCAGGAGCGCCGCACGGGGGCAAAAAAAATTACTCCGAGAACACATTCACAAACGCGCTTTGGAAATATTCCATATACCACAGCATTATGGATGAAAGCGTCACCATGAAGATGAAGAACGCGATCATGATCTGCGCCGGCATGATTACGAAAAACACCTGGAATTGCGGCATCAGCCTTGCCAGCAAACCGGAGGAGAGGTTTATCAGGATACCAATGACAATAAGCGGCGCGGCGAGCTGCACGCCCACGAGGAAGCTTTTTGCCACCACTTCGGTGATAATGTGCGAAAACTCGGTAACTGGGATTTCCGCTCCCGGCGTGAACAGGCCGTAGCTGTTATATATGCCGCCGATCAGCATATGGTGGAGGTTGAGCGCGAACATGAGGTTGAGCGCGATAAGGTCCATGAACGTGCCGAAAACCGAGCCTTGCGAGCCTTGGTTCGGGTCAAAGAGTGTGGACTGGCTGAGTGAGGATTGCATCCCGATGATTGATCCGGCGACATGCAAAGCCGAGGTGAGGATTTTGGCAAATGTGCCGATGAGGAACCCAACCGCGATTTCCGAAAAAACATGGACCAGCATTTCGATTGGCGTGCCGGGCATGGGCGGAATGTTCTTGATTGTCGGCGCGACGACAAGCGAGAAGGTCACTGCCAGGATCAGCCTTATGCGCGGGGAAACATAGGCATGTCCGAAGCCGGGCATGATCATCAGGCAGGTTCCCACCCGGCAGAAAATCAGGAAGACATGGAATATTTCATCAGTGATGTATTGGCTTAAATCCATAAGGTTCCTTGTTCATTTTACGCCTAAACCGGGTAGTATCTCAGTTTACCTGTCACCCCCGCGCAGGCGGGGGGTCTTAAGCTTAAGATTCCCGCCTTCGCGGGAATGACAATGAGTTTACAGTTTTTTGAACTGTGATACTGTCCTAAACCATTCTACCTTTTTTCGTCCTCCGAAAAATATTTTTTGACCGCTGCAACCAGCGCCGCCTCATCATAACCGCTCCAATGTGTCGCCTGCTCAACTTTTATCATCGCTTTGCGGGCGGTTGCCTTTTCAAACAATATCTGCGAATTTTTTTCCGGGATAAGCGTATCATTTGCGCCGACGATGAACAGCATCGGTGCGGTGATTTCCTGCACGATTGCGAGCGAATCGAACTTATCGAACATCAGCCCTAACGGCTTGATGGGCAGGTATGGATAGATCTTCTGCGCGATATCCTCAAGCGAGGTGTAAGGCGAGTGCAGCACAACGCCTGCAACATCATATTCCGTGGCCATTTTTACCGCTGCGCCGGTTCCCAGCGAATGCCCGAAAAGGATGATCTTCTGGTCAGGCTCCAGCGATTCGGCATATTCAATAACGGCACGCGCATCCTCAAGGATGCCCCTTTCGGTGGCGCGGCTTTTCGACTTTCCATAACCGCGGTATTCAACCCCGATAACGTTAAAACCGGCTTCTGCGTACAGCCTTAAATAACCGGCGATTCCGGGCAGGGAATCGGCGTTGCCGTGGAAATAGATGATGGTTTTATCGGAAGGTTTTTCCGGTTTTTTGTGCCAGATATAAACATCTTCGCCATCATCGGCGGAGAGTTTTACTTCTTCAAAATCATTGAATTCCGAGGTTTCAATGTCAAAATCATATTTTTGCGGGTGGTAGAGCAGGTGGCGCTGGAAGGCATAAATCACTAAAACCAAGCCGATATAAGTCAGGATAGCCAGTTTCAGCAATTTGAGGAGAATCATTTCCGAAGCTCCATTTTTATCGGGCCTTCGGCGCTGCCGTGGATGAACTGGTCAACGAATTCATTGCCGCTTTTATCGACGTCTTTGGCGTTGCCGTACCAGATGATTTTGCCCTTGTAGATCATCGCGAGCTTGTTGCCGATTTTACGCGCGGAATGCATGTCGTGGGTGATGGAGATGGTGGTTGCGCCAAGCTCCTTGCTGCATTTGATAATGAGGTCGTTGATTACGTCGGACATGATGGGGTCAAGCCCGGTGGTTGGCTCATCAAAAAAGATGATTTCAGGGTTGGAGGCGATAGCGCGGGCGAGGGCGACGCGTTTCTGCATCCCGCCGGAAAGCTCGGAAGGCGAAAGGTTGGCGACATCCGCCCCAAGCCCGACCTGGTTGAGTTTCTGCACCGCGACCTCGAACGCCTGCTTGCGCGGCATATGCTCGCTGTTGATGAGGCGGAAGGCGATATTCTCCCATACTTTCAGCGAGTCGAACAATGCGCCGCCCTGAAAGAGCATCCCGAATTTGGCGTTCGTCCTTTCGCGGTCGCGCTTGCCTAAATTGCTGGTTTCTTCGCCGTCGATTTTTATCGAGCCGGAATCCGGGTGGATAATGCCGATTATCGATTTGATAAGCACCGATTTCCCGGAGCCGGAGCCGCCGATGATAACCAGCGAATCGCCTTTCGCGACCTCAAGGCTAACACCGTCAAGCACCACCTTCGGGCCAAACTGCTTGCGGAGGTTTTCAACTTTGATTTTGTTCTGTTTTTTAGTCATTGGTCATAGGTTGTTTTTTATAAGTCACTGGTCACTATTTTTTCCCTTCATCCTTCTCCCTTCATCCTTTCTCCTTTACCTCGCGAAGAATAGCTCCGTAATCAGGTAATTGGTCAGCAGAATAATAATCGAGGCAGAAACCACCGCATTAGTGGTTGCCGCGCCCACGCCCTGCGCTCCGCCTTTGGAGTTGAATCCGTTATAGCAGCCCATGATGGCGATGATGAAACCGAACACTGCCGCCTTCACCACGCCGCAAAGCACATCGTTAAACTCAAGGAAATCAAGCGTATTTTTAAGATATGGCGCTGCCGCGAAACCGAGCTTATGCACGCTGACCAGATAACCCCCATAAACCCCGATGATATCGGCAAGTACCACAAGGCAAGGCATCATCAGCACCGCCGCCCAGATGCGCGGTGCGATAAGATATTTCACCGGGTTTGTGGAAAGCGTGGTAAGCGCGTCAATCTGCTCGGTTACGCGCATAGTGCCGATTTCGGCAGCCATTGCCGCGCCGACACGCCCCGCGACCATCAGCCCCGCCAGCACCGGGCCAAGCTCGCGCGTGATGGAAAGCACGACCACCATCGGGATTGAGCTTTCCGCCGAGAAGCGCGAGAAGCCGCTATAGCTTTGCAGCGCCAGCACCGCGCCGGTGAAGATGGCGGTAAGGCCAACCACGGGCAGCGAGTAATAGCCGATCTCGACCATCTGGCGGATGATATTCTTGAAATAGATTTTCGGCGTGAAGCAGTTCGCGATAGCGTTGCCGGTGAAGAACGCGAACCTCCCGGTTGCCGCGAGGAAGTTAAGGAAAACCCTGCCGAGGCTGGAAAGGAAATCGTCGATATAGCCAATAATCGTCATAATCTGAATCAGTCCCTAAACGTAATTTTTTCTGAACCTGCCGCCGAGTTTCGTCAGGATTTCATATTCAATCGTCCCGGCGTCTTTTGCCATTTGGGCGATGGTATAGTTTTCTCCCAAAATTTCCACATTTTGTCCAACATTGTGCAGTTCGCGCGGCAGATTATTGATTTTTATGGTAATTAAATCCATCGAAATAATCCCCACGATCGGGCAGGAATGGCCTTCAATCCACACCCTCCCGCGGTTGCTCAGGCTGCGCGGCAGGATATCCGCATAGCCGCAGGAAACCGTCGCGATAACATCGCCCGGTTCGGCCAGATAGGTCGCCGAATAGCCAACCGTGCAGCTTTCGGTGATGTTGTGTATCTGCAAGATCGGCGCGTGCAGCGTGGCCACATTCCGCACCGGGTTTTCGCCTTCAACGGGGTTGCCGCCATAAAGCGCAATGCCGGGGCGGGCAAGGTCAAAATGGTACTCATTGCCGAGAAAAATCCCCGATGAATTCACCAGGCTTTTTTCCGCCTGCGGGAAGTTTCCGGCGATTTTCCCGAAGCGGTTAAGCTGGATTTCATTCAAGGGAAAATCCGGCTCCTCCGCGCATGCAAGATGGCTCATCACCATCTTCACGTTATAATCTTTCAACAATTCATATTCATTTTCCGCAAAACCGAGGCGCGTCATGCCCGTATCAAAATGCGCGGCGCATGGTTTGTCTTTCGGCCATAAGCCAAGCTGGCTGCGGTTGTTGAGAACGGGGATAAAGCCATTTTCCAACGCCTCACGCACATCATCCTTGTTGCTTATGCCATGTAGAACATAAATTTCCGCGTCAATCCCGGCTTCTTTCAACTCCACCGCTTCGGAAACATATGAAACGAATAATTTACGGCAACCGGCTTCCAGCAACGCTTTTGCCACTTGCGGCGCGCCCAGCCCATAGCCTTTTGCCTTCACCACGGCGGCGCATTCCCTGCCGCTGAACCTGTTTTGCAGGAGGCGGTAATTCTGCGCGATGGCGGCAAGTGATATGTTAAGTTCCGGTGTCATATGGTATTCGCGATTTTGCAGAACTCCTGCACGGTAAGCTCCTCCGCGCGGGATTCTGGATTAATTCCGAGATTTTTCAAGCTATTTCCGGCATCAGGCAGGATGGCTTTCAGCGATGATTTCAGCATCTTGCGGCGCTGGCCGAATGCATTACGCAGCACCGTTTCCAGCCTGCGTTTGTCGGCGGGAAAAAGCGGTGTTTCACGTGGAACAAGATGCACCACGGTGGAAGTCACTTTCGGCGGCGGTACGAACGCGCTTGGCGGGATGTCGAACAGCGTTTCCACCTCGCACAGCCATTGGGTGATGACGCTCAGGCGGCCATAATCCTTGGTGCGCGGAACGGCGGTTAAACGCCCGGCGACCTCTTTCTGGAACATTAGCGTAAGCGAGCGGAAATGCGCCGCATATTCCAGCCAATCAGTAAGCAGTTTCGTCGCGATGTTATAAGGCAAATTTGCCACCACCGCTGCGGGGGCAGGGGCAATCTCGCGCAGATCGGTCTTGAGCGCGTCGCGGTGCAGCACTTCAAGCTTGTCGCCGTAATGCGCCTTCAATTCCTGTAAACCGGCAATTGCGCGTTCGTCAAATTCAATCGCGTAAAGTTTTTTGAGATCATGCTTGAGCAGCGCCTGCGTCAGCCCGCCGGGGCCGGGGCCGATTTCGATTATGTTAAGCTCCGGCGTGATGCAGGCGGCAGCGGCGATTTTCCCGGTGAGGTTAAGGTCGAACAGGAAGTTCTGCCCCAGCGCTTTTTTGGCTTGCAAGCCGTGAAGCTCGGCAATTTTTGCAGGCGAGGTTATCAAGATTTTATCTCGATATTCGTGTTACGGCGCAAATCGCGCAGGTATTTCCTTGCATCGAGTTCCACCTTGCGGTTGCGTAAAATGAGCCGTGCATTGTCGCGTTTGGTATCGTCAATTTCAGGGGTGAGGTCTTCGATTTTTTCGCAGACAAGCAAAACGGAAATGCCGTTATCGAGGTTCAGCGGGCGGCTGAATTTCCCGGTTTCAAGCCGTGTCACGAGGTCGGCGATGCGGCCTGTTTCGCGGATTCTGAGCGTGCCGTGGTCTTTCAGGTTAAGCCCGTTGGATTTGGCATAATCCGCGCTATGCATGCACGCCCTGCCGGGGTCCGGAAGTTTTTCGGCCTTGGCAAGCAGCGCTGGGACATTCGCGCCCTGTTTCACGGGGATGCTGAATTCGCGTAAGGTGACGAGGCTTTCATCGGCGTTGCTGTCCACCTTGCGGGAGCCGAGGAGTTTCAGGATGAAATAGCCCTCAATCGAGCGCACGGGTTTGGAGATTTGTCCTTCCCTGATAACCTTGATCTCGGCGAGCAGTTCCTTGGGGATGTTGCTTTCCGCCAGCCAGCCCACATCGCCGTCATTCATCGCGGAGGCGCTCTGCGAGAATTGCTTGGCGATGGTGGCGAAATCCTTTCCGGCATTCAGTTCGGAGATAAGCTTGTTTGCGGTTTCAAGGATTTTTGGCTCATCCTCAGGGTTTTCGACGGGCAGGACGATCTCCTGTATGTGGTATTCGGTCTGGGTGAGGTTCATGCTCTGGGCGTGGATGAAATCATCCACCTCGTCATCGGAGATGATAACTTTCGGGTTGATTGTCCGGGTTTTTATCATGGCCCATGCAAGTTGCGATTTCACCTGCTGCTGGAAAATGGAATAAGGGATTCCGGCAGTGCCGAGGAAGTCCCGCATACCGCCGGGCGGCATTTTGTTTTTCTGCTCGATATCGGCGATTGCATTGTCAGTTTCGGAATCCCTGATTTTGAGGTCGAGCCGCTGCGCTTCCTGAAGCTGGAGCTTTTCGTTTATCATGGTCTGGAGAACCTGCGGGGCAATTTTCTGGGCGGTTTCCTCATCGTTTTTGAGGCCGGAGGTCATGATAACGAAGCGGGTGCGGTTGATGAGGTCCTGTGTGGTAATTGCTTCATTGCCGACGCTGGCGATTATGGAAATCGCCGCTGCCGAAGCGCCGGAGGTTAGGGCGGCGGCAAGCAGGATGGCGCAAAAGATTTTTCTGGAGGTTTTTCTCATGTGGTTAGTTATATGGCGGTTTGGTATTTAGTCAATTTGTTGATGGTTAACTTGTTGTTTATTGGCGTTGCGCGGCAAGGGTTACTTACGACATTTTGGCATTATACCACTATTAGTTGTGTATTGTCAAGGTTTATTTATATAAAAATCATCAATAATATCAATTTGTTAGATAAAAACCATGTCTAATGATAAATCCTAATAAAGATTGTCTATATTAGCCTGTGAAGAAAAAAATTATGGTTTAAAAATCTATTCTCACCCTTGCTTCCATAATCTTTCCCTTGCCTTGTGGGGCGTAGTATGGTACACTAGGCACTTAGTGATAAAAACGTTTGAACATAAGGGGTTAAGGAAGTTCTGGGAAACTGGCAGCACTGCCGGAATCCAGAACAAGCACGCGGCAAGGCTCAGGCTGATACTGCAACGCCTTGATGCTTCAAGGGTTATAGAGGATATGAACTTTCATGGCGCGCGGCTTCATCCTTTGAAAGGGCAAATGAAGGGCTTATGGTCGGTAACCGTGAATGGGAATTGGAGGATAACTTTCAGGTTTGTTGATGGTGATGCTTACATAATCAACTATCAGGATTACCACTAACGGGATAAAAAACAGAAAAGGAGATGGCAAGATATGAGGCAGTATAATCCACCGCATCCGGGCGAGGTTCTCTATGGGCTTGATATGGAACCGGCGGGTCTGACGGTAACCGAGGTTGCAGGGCGGTTGGGGGTTGACCGCAAGACCGTTTCCCGGATTGTTAACGGGCATATGGGCATATCGGCGGATATGGCGGTGCGCCTGTCACGCGCCTTTAACACCACCCCTGAATTATGGCTTAATATGCAGAACAGTTATGATTTGTGGTACGCCAGGCAGAAACTCAGGAAAGAAGTGGATAAGATCAGGCCGTTTCCCCACAGGGAGCAGTCCTGCACATTGTCCTGACAAGGGTCAGAATTCACCGAGGTTTTTTAACCCAAGCTGGAGGTTGAAGGAAGTCCCGGCTTTTGCGTCGCGGTCTGAAACGAATTCGCGCTCGACGGTGGCGAGGATATTGGCGCATTCGCCCTCGTAAAGCAGGCCGCCCATTGCATCAATG
>CAZJFC010000055.1:11445-11747 GCA_964545245.1 uncultured Rickettsiales bacterium | reverse complement strand
ATGCTCAACTCATATTCCGGCTGGGCGGCGGCGGGCATCGGCTTCACGCTGGGCAACCCTTTGCTCATCATCACCGGGGCGCTGGTTGGTTCTTCGGGCGCGATTCTTTCCTATATCATGTGCAAGGCGATGAACCGCAGCATATTCAACGTGATTTTCGGCGGGCTTGGCGGTGAGGTGGCGGGCGCGGCAACTGGCGGTGTGGATGACCGCGTGGCGAAGGCCGGAAGCCCGGAAGATGCGGCGTTCATCATGAAAAACGCGAAATCGGTGATTATCGTGCCGGGTTATGGCATGGCGGT
>CAZJFC010000055.1:0-11435 GCA_964545245.1 uncultured Rickettsiales bacterium | reverse complement strand
ACGCGGTGCGTGAAATGGCGGATTTGCTGGCTAAAGAGGGCGTGGATGTGAAATATGCAATCCACCCGGTGGCGGGGCGTATGCCGGGGCATATGAACGTGCTTCTGGCCGAGGCCAACGTGCCTTATGACCAGGTGTTCGAGATGGAGGATATCAACCGCGAATTCGCGCAGGCGGATGTTGCGTTCATCATCGGTGCGAATGATATCACCAACCCGGCAGCGAAATCCGACCCGGCTTCGCCTATTTTTGGGATGCCGATCCTTGAGGTGGACAAGGCAAAAACCGTGTTCTTCATCAAGCGCGGCATGGCGGCGGGTTATGCGGGTGTGCAGAACGAATTATTCTTTAAGGACAATACCTTAATGTTGTTCGGCGACGCCAAGAAAGTGACCGAGGAAGTGGTGAAGGCGATTGAGCATGCTTGAGGGAGTCAGTAGTCGCTAGTCTCTGGTCTCTAGCTTGTGCTTTAGTGCCAGTGACCAGCGACTAGTGACCAGAGACTCTCTAATGTCATAAAACTGTTATAATTCTGCGCTATCCTGTGGTTGTGGGGGCCTAACACTGAATTTGTGAGGCACAGAATGAGCGAAAACTCCGAAAGAAAATGGTATCTGAAACCTTTAGATTTTCTGTGGAACTCCGCCGGGGACATCAAGGATAAGATTGCGGGCGCAAAAGACGCAGCGCTGGAAAAAGCAAGCGCCGCGCTGGGCATTGATAAGCTCAAGGATGCAGGCGAATGGCTGAAAAAACAAGGTGAAAGCCTTGGGAAATATGGCATGCCGGCAGCGATGATTGTCGGCGGCTTCGGCCTTGCGCTCTCAACCCCGCTGATGGGGCTTGACGCTGTTCCGATCATCGGCGGTTTCCTGCGCGGGCTGGTTGGCCTTATTGGTTGCGCAGTGGCCTTTTTCGGCATTTTCTCGGCAGCGAAGGCCGGTAATGCATTCGGGCTGTTCAACAAAGATAAAGCGGAAGGGAAGGAAATTGAGGTGGCAATTACCTCACCGGATTTAACCCCGGCCAAAACACCGGAACTGCAAACTCCGCAAATGACTGCGGCAAGGGTGCAGGATGTGGCGGACACGAAATCAGGCGGTCTGGATGCGCCATTGAAAAAAGAGCCGGAAGAGCTTAAACTGGCGCAACGGAAAGCGCATGAAGAACTCAACCCCGCATTACTGGCAAAAAGCTAAAACACATCTTTCCCGCAACGACAAGGTGATGGCGGGGATTATTAAAACCTATAAGGGCGAGGCTTTGCGCCGCGTGAATGACGATGTTTTCCACACGCTCGCCCGCGCGGTTGTCGGCCAGCAGATCTCGGTCAAGGCGGCGGATTCCATCTGGGCAAGGTTCAGCGAGATAAGCAGAATCAACCCGCAGGAAGTTTTGCGCATGAATGATGAAAAACTGCGCTCCGCCGGGCTTTCCGGGCAGAAGGTGAAATACCTGAAATCAATATCCGAGTTTACGCTCGCGCATGACGGCAACTGGCACGATGATGACGATGAGGTCATCCGCGAGCTTTGCCGCGTCAAGGGGGTGGGGAAGTGGACGGCGGAAATGTTCCTGATTTTCTATCTGCAGCGCCCCGATGTTTTCCCGCTTGCGGATATCGGCCTGCTCAAAGCCTGTGAAAAACATTATGGCGTGCCGCGCAGCAAAGCGCATGAGCTTGGTGACATGTGGCGGCCATACCGTTCGGTGGCGACATGGTATCTGTGGCGAAGCCTTGACCCAATCCCGGTTGAGTATTAGACTCATGCCGCAAATTAAAGGGAGTTTATATACTTGATTATCCGCATTAAGCTACGTCATTGCGAGGAGGCAACGCCGACTAAGCAATCCAGGCTGGATTGCCGCGCTCACGTTGCTCGCTCGCAATGACACGTGATAGCTGGTTATGTATATAAATCCCAATTAAAGGGGCATTTTATGAAAGTTCTTCTGATAATTTCCGGTTCGGTGGCGGCATATAAGTCATGCGAGCTTATACGTGAGCTAAGGAAGGCAGGGCATGAGGTTTCCGTCATCCTGACCAAAGGCGGTGCGCATTTCGTGACTGCGCTTCAGGTTTCCAGCCTTTCCGGCACAAAGACCTATACGCATCTATGGAGCGAGCATGACGCAGACGGGATGGAACACATCCGCTTGACCCGCGATGCGGATATTGTCCTGGTTGCGCCTGCCTCCGCCGATGTTATCGCGAAAATAGCGCATGGCATTGCCGATGACCTTGCGTCGACTACCTTGCTTGCCTCCAACAAGCCGGTTTATGTCGCTCCCGCCATGAATGTTGAAATGTGGGAAAAACCCGCCACCAGACGCAATATTGAACAACTGAAAAAAGACGGTGTAAATATAATCAAGCCAAGGAAAGGCGACCTTGCCTGTGGCGAAAACGGCGAAGGCAGGATGGCCGAAGTGGCTGATATTATCAAGGTGATCCTGAATGAATCCTGATTCGCGGAAGCATGGCTTCACACTGGTGGAAATTGCAGTTGTCCTGGTAATCATCGGCTTGATTATCGGCGGGGTGATGGTTACCACCAATATGATAAATTCCGCGAAAGTGCAGCAATTCGTGAAGCAGATAAGCGAATATGATGCCGCGCTGGTCAATTTTTACGGCAAATACCAAAGCCTTCCCGGCGATACGAATGTGATGATGCCACGCGGGAACAATAACGGCGTGATTGAAGGTTATAATGATGACGACAACCATTTCTGGGGCGAAAACGCAAATTACTGGTATCACCTTTCGATGACCGGCTTCCTGCCGGAGCAATATAGCAACAGCACCGCCGGGGGGATTGTCGCCGGGGTGCAGGTCCCGCGCGCGGCGATCGGGAATTTTGGGAATGTCGGTATCATGGTCGGCAGCCCGGTGGATTTGAACGATTATTTCACCGGTAAGAATGTCTATTGGGTTTCCGGTTTCCCGCAGGCCACTGTCGATACGTGGGGCGGAGCCTGCGGCGGATGCCTGCTTCCGTTCACCGCCTATGAAGTGCAGCCGGTTGACAGCAAGATTGACGACGGTTTCCCTAAATCCGGCAGGCTGGTCACTGCAAGCAGTGCGGAATTCAATGCCAGCGCTGCCGATAACCACTGCGCGACAGCCGGTAACGCATATAACCATTCCACCGCGGCAAGGTGCTCGATCAATCTCCTGCTGGGCATAACCGTTGGTGAGGTCGCAAAATGACAGAGCCGCTTAAAGTGCTGATAACTTCCGGCGGAACGCGTGAACGCATAGACCCTGTGCGTTATATCGGAAATTATTCCAGCGGCAAGATGGGAGCGGCGCTTGCCCATGCTTTCGCCGAGCTTGGCGCAGAGGTGAAAGTTATCTCCGGCCCGGCGGAGGTGCATTATAAAACTCCGATGGTACGGGTTGAATCCGCCTTGCAGATGCTTGAGGAATGCGAAAAATCGCTGCCCGTGGATATTGCGGTTTTTGCGGCTGCGGTGGCCGATAAGCGCCCGAAAGGCTATTCCTCCGCCAAAATGAAGAAGGAGGATTTTAGTTCCATCGAACTGGTCGATAACCCGGACATATTGCGGAAAGTGGCTACAGCAGCCAATCGCCCCAAGGTTGTGGTCGGTTTTGCCGCCGAAAGCGATAACCATATCGATAACGCAAGGAAAAAACTGAATAAAAAATCTTGTGATTTAGTTGTAGTAAATGATATAAGCGCACTCACCAGCGATGAGAATGAGGTCTGGCTGATTACGAAAAGCTTCGAGAAAAAGCTTGAACGGGCCAGCAAAGCTGAGATTGCAAAACAAATAGCCGGGTTCATCCTCGACTATTTCAATAAGACTGAAACTGAACTGTTAACTTAAGTAACTACACGGGAAGTAACTATGACAAACAGCGTTAACGTCAATATCAAATACCTGCCGAACGGCGAAAACCTCGACCTTCCAAAATACGCAACGGCGCAAAGCGCAGGCTGCGATTTGCTCGCCGCAATTGATGCCGACATCACCCTTAAGCCCGGCGAAAGGAAACTGGTGCCGACCGGGATCGCGCTTGGGCTGCCGCCAAATTATGAGGCGCAGGTTCGCCCGCGTTCCGGCCTTGCGCTCAAGAACGGAGTTACCGTTTTGAACACCCCCGGCACGATTGATGCGGATTACCGTGGTGAAGTCTGCGTTATCCTTATTAACCTTGGTCAGGAAGATTTCACGATCCCGCGCGGGATGAGGATCGCGCAGATGATTATCGCGCCGGTCAGCCAGGCGCAGTGGAACCTTGTCACAAACCTTGATGAAACAACGCGCGGGGCGGGTGGTTTCGGTTCAACCGGCACCGGCGCAAAAGCCGCATAATGTAAGCCTATGCAACCAAACCCAAAATTCCTGCACTTGATTGAAGCAGTTATTTATATCGCCATGCACGCAAAGCCGAATGCCGTGCGCGGGCATGAGGTATGCCGTTCGCTGGGGTTGCCGGAGCGTTACCTTGAGCCGGAATTCCAGATCCTTGCGCGGCAGGGCGTAATCCGCTCGGTGCGCGGGCCAAGGGGTGGTTATGTATTGGCCAAAGAACGCAGGAACATTACCCTTGCCGATATTTACAGCGGTATCCGCCCGGTCGATAACGGATTCAAGGGAAATGCGAATATCCTGAAACTGCACGAGCTGGCGGAAAAAAGATATCTTGAGGAGCTTGGTAAAATCTCAATTGAAGCGCTCTGCACGACATATTCCGCTGAAACAAACGCGACACCGCCTAAAAACAAGGGCGATTTCACTATTTAGAAAAATTTTTTAGTAAACCAAAGAAATTCTGCAATAAATTACCAAATATTAACCCCTCTTATGTACCATAAGCCTGGGGATATTATGTCTGGTAAAGAAGAAAAGCTTGCGGAAATTTATGCCAGGGTTGAGCAAAGGACTGCCAACGCTAAGATTCTTTTTGAATCCGCGCGGGATACGCTGCTTTCCGATGACCCGAAGGTAAGGGATGACCAGATGGCGCAAACCAATGCGGTGGTGAATCTCAAGCAATCGATGCAGGTCTTTGGGAGCCATCCAGTCAAGCTTAATGAGATTGCGGCGGGGAATGCCGCTTCATGGAAGATGGAAGATCGCAAAGAGTTTTTTAATAACCATACGGTTGAAAAATTTACTGACCCGCATTTCCGCTTGGATAATCTGGATAAGGCATCGCGGGAACTTAAGGCAAGCATGCCGCTCAGCAAGGGAGCGAACGGGCAGGAGATCGACCCGTATCGGATGAACATCCGCTCGCGCCTCAACGGGCAGCTCACCGAATTAAAGAGCGAAATCGGCAATAACGGATATACCGGCAAGGCTTATGAAAAGCTGGGTGAGGTGCAGAAAACCCTTATCGAAGCGGGTGGCAACCCGGATGATGTCAGGAAAATGAGTTTTCCTTATTCGCTGGAAACGGTGCAGAAAATGGAGCGCCCGCGCCCGGACGGGCAGGGTATGACCGGTGCTGTGCCACGCGGCTCGAATGTGAGGAGGGAAGCGGAAAAGATCGGTAACGTGATGACATTCGGCGCGGAGATATTATCGCGCGAGGAAAAAGGGGCTTTCGGCATCGAATCGCCTGAGAAGATTAAAGAGTTCGTGGGTGATTTTAACAATGCAGTGCGCGGAAAACCAAGGGCTAAGCAGCAGGAAGCCGCGCAACCGCTTCCGGGCATGAGCGATATTAGGGTCGAAGATACTGAGAGAAAAAGCACGGCAAATAACTTTACCGCTGAGCAGGAAAGCCAATATAAAGATTTGTTGAAGCAGAATATGGACAGGTTCCGCAATAGGGATAATAACGCTCAGGCCGGTCTTGCGGCCACCGAGGTCGCTCAACATAAATCAACCGGCAAAGATGGCCCTATGCTGGGTTAAGCTGCTAAACAAGCTTTTTAGCCACGAAATCAATAAACCCTTCGGTTGTCAGCCCTTTTTCGGGGTATAAATCGCGCGTGCCGTTGCCGCTTGCCATTGCGCCGGTCATCTCGGCGTAAATTTTTGCGGTGAAGTTTTTAAGTTCATCCGCGTTCTCAATCGTGATATGCGCGCGTTCCGCCCCCAGCTTTGCCGAGTGGTTGATAGCGCCGATCAGCGCCGAAACGAGGCCGAGCGGGTTCACCGAAGTTTCCTTGCCTTCGTTATGTTTCGCGAACTGGTCGGCGATGGTGCCATGCGAAGCCTCGAATTCCATTATCTTTGAGCCATCCCCGGCTTTGCCAACCAGCACCGAAGTGATGAACCCTGGCGATTTATGGATTTGCGCGAGTTCATCAGAGAGCCAGTCGCCGTCATAATTCAGGCAGGCCATGCCGAAATTGCCGGTTTTCCATGAAACAAGCTTCATCGCCGCGTCGTCGGAAATGATATGGCGCAACTCGCCGCCGGAAGTTTCGAGCAGTTTTTTTGCGTTGAACTTGTCTTTGAAGTTTTTCTCGAAAATGGATTTCATTATCTGCCAGTAATCTTCCTGCCATTTGAACACGGTGCGTTTTGAAACCACATACGGCGTGATATTCGCCTCAAGGCAGCGGCCAAAGAAATGTGCGCCGAAATCATGGATGTTGTCATATGGGTTATGATATGTAACCGCAGCATTTACGTTGTCGGTCAGTTTGCGCTCATCGACAATAATTGTTTCGCCGGATTCCGGGGTGAAGGTGGTGGTGAGTTTGCCTTTGCCCACGATTTTTGAACCCGCACCATATTCGCCGCCCACCGCGTGCCTGTCCATGAACACCGGGTTTTTGTAGCCAAGCTCAATGCCCAGAATGTGGATGGTGTCACGGCTGATCGCGTAACCGTTCCAGCCTGCGCGCATTTTACCGTTGGGGCTGCCGAGCGGTTTTTTAAGCCCCATTTCTTTTGCCTGCTCACCGGTCGGGGTGATGGTCGGTTCCTTGAATACTGCGCCGATTTTCGCGCCGCTGTGGATCGCGTCCTGTAAAATCTTGTCATCGGTGTTGTCGCGGTTGGCGCAGGAAAGGTCATAGAATTCCCACGCGGATGTATCGATGAACGGGTTTATCCATTTCGCGAGCACCATCTCCATCACGACTTTGGTCATTTCCTCGCCGGAGATATATACCATTGGGGCAGATTTCAGTTTGGCCATAATAACACCTGATGTTGTTTTCCGGTGATTTTACACCTGCCGCCAATATATTCCAGCTAACGCGGAATAAACGGCTGGTATCACCGGTTTATTTAGATAGGTGTTACAATGGAATGGTTAAGATTGGATTAAACAGGGCTAACGGCCTTTTTTGCCACTGCACAGCCCCGGCACGTTTCCTTTTAATAATGCCACCGGCGGCGTGAATGTGCCAAGGTTTCCGGGGCATGTTGGGCTTAAGCCCTGGCCTGGGCTAGGAATCGTTCCGCTTGATTTTCCTTCGCTGCCGGAAGGAGCCTGCTGGCTGGCCTTGCTGCCGTTGGTGTTTGGGTCATGTGCCATTAAGCAATAATAACTTAATCAGGTTAATATCAGGTAAAATAAGCCCGAAAACTGGACGTAACTAAAAAATGCTTGTAATCTGGGGTAGCATTATTAAACTCCATCACTCTTATAGAGTTTTCTGAACCAATCAAAAACAGAGGTAATACAATGTCAGCAACTGCTTATAAAATTCAACCCGGCTATAAAACCGAAGGCCGCAAACGCATTTATAACAATATCCTTGAAACAGTAGGTGATACGCCGCTGGTGAAGCTTAACCGCCTTGCCGAGCAATCCGGCGCAGTGGCGGAAGTTTACGCGAAACTTGAATTTTTTAACCCGCTTGCCTCGGTGAAAGACCGTATCGCCCTTTCGATGATCGAGGCGGCGGAAGCCAGCGGAAAGCTGAATAAGGACACGGTTATCGTTGAGCCTACTTCAGGTAATACGGGTATTGCGCTTGCCTTCGTGGCGGCGGCAAAAGGTTATAAGCTCATTCTCACCATGCCGGAATCAATGTCGGTCGAGCGCCGTAAGATGCTTAAATTCCTTGGTGCTGAGCTTGAACTTACCCCGGCTCCTAAAGGTATGCGTGGCGCGATTGCGCGCGCGGAGGAAATCGTTGCCGGCAACCCGAATGCAATCCTGCTGCAACAGTTCCAGAACCCGGCCAACCCGGAAATCCACCGCAACACCACCGCAAACGAGGTGTGGAATGACACCAACGGTGAACTTGATTTCTTCGTGGCTGGCGTTGGCACCGGCGGCACAATCACCGGAACCGCACAGGTTATCAAACAGAAAAAACCTTCAGTGAAATTCGTGGCCGTTGAGCCGGAAGATTCACCCGTCCTTTCCGGCGGCCAGCCCGGCCCGCACAAAATTCAGGGCATCGGCGCAGGTTTCGTGCCTGACATTCTTGATAAAAGCCTGATCGATGAAGTCATCACCATCAGCAACCAGACCTCATTTGAAACCGCGCGCAAAGCCGCGCAGCTTGAGGGCATCCCGGTCGGTATTTCTTCCGGCGCCACTCTTGCCGCTGCCCTCGAAATCGCCAAACGCCCGGAAAACAAAGGCAAAAAAATCGTGGTTATCGTGGCTTCATTCGCGGAACGCTACCTTTCTACGGATTTGTTTGCTGAGTAGTTTTAATGGATAAAGATTATTCTGGTTGGCAGGGTCTGAAGCCAACCCTCAATTTGAACCATAACCTTCCTACTTTTCAGGAGAGGCAGGTTTGGTGGTGCTCAATTGGCGTTAATATCGGGCATGAAAAGGATGGGAAGAACCGGTTATATAACCGCCCGGTTCTAGTGCTGAAAAAGTTTAGTAAATATACTTTACTTGGTATTCCGCTAACAAGGCAATTGAAAGATAATCCTTATTATCATGGTTTTGAATTCAAGGGGATATGGCAAAGCGCTATGTTATCTCAAATCCGGATATGGGACTCAAGAAGGCTCACCCATGTAATAGGAAAACTGCCAAAGGAATAGTTTGACAAGATCAGGTTTGCTGTGAAAACAATGATTTGATTTAAACTATGATTTAGTCGCCCCCCGAAAGGGGGGCGAATGTGCCTAGTGGCAATTTGTAGGTTTATTATATAATATCCTGCTGCAATAAACAAGTATATTATGACCCAAAACAACCTCAGATACGCCCGCCAGATATGCCTGCCGGAAATCGGCAAGGCGGGGCAGGGCAGGCTCTCCGCCGCGAAAGTGCTGGTTGTCGGCGCGGGCGGGCTTGGCTGCCCGGTGGCGTTATATCTGGCTGCGGCCGGTGTTGGGAAGCTTGGGATCGTCGATGAGGATAAGATCGAGATACATAACCTCCAGCGGCAGGTGCTTTATGATACTTATTACCTTGGCCGCCCGAAGGTGGAAATCGCCGCGGAAAAACTGGCGGATTTGAATAATGAAATTGAGATCGAGCCTTATAATTTTAGGCTGAACACTGATAACGCCGCAGAAATCATTAAAGGCTATGACATCATAGCCGATTGCTGCGATAATTTTGAAACGCGTTTTTTGCTCAACGACACTTGCCTTGAACTCGACAAAACCCTTGTTTCGGCGGCAGTAGCCGGGTTCGAGGGGCAGGTTTATACCTTCAAAAAAGGTGTTTCCTCTTACCGTGATATTTATGGCGAACCGCCGGAAGGGCTGATTCCTTCATGCTCGCAGACGGGAATCCTCGGCAGCGTCGCGGGCGTTCTTGGCAGTATCCAGGCCACTGAAATTATTAAGGAAATTACCGGAGCAGGCGAAAGCCTCGCCGGGAAGATGCTCACTTATAACGCCATTAATAATAGATTTAAATTGATTAATTTGTAGTAATATCCTATAACCCGCCCAAAGGTATTATATGGGTGACAGGAAAATAAAATCCAAAGAAAGCGCAATGAAATTTCTTGCTGCATTAGCAACTGTTATTTTAGCGATATTCGCCTGCTTTAAAGAAATGAAAAAACCCGGTCAGAATGAGCATTTGCCCCAGCCTGACGGGAAGGATACCTTTGATACAAAAAATATTTACCGTTATGCTGGCAGTGCGGCTCCGCAAATTCTTACTGCGCGTGAAATTTCATGGATTGAAAAGGTAAAGGATTTTGACAGGAAAAACCAGATGACCCGCACGATTAACCCTTTAGCGCAGCAGATCCATGAAGAACTGGCAAAGGAATTACCTGACCCGGACAGGTTGAAGGAGTCCCTGAAAGAATTGCAGCAAAGCGAAACAAGCTGGCAAACAAGGCTTGAGCGGCAGGGGAAAAAATACCATTCTCCCGGCGGCAACAGGGAAGAGCTTAAGCGCTCCGAGCAGGTTGTGCGTGGGGCTGGCCATTTGCTTTCCGAGCACCCGGGAAACCTGCGTTATGGAAGGTAGCATGGTGCTGCGCGTAAAGTTTATCTGCAACACTTTTCCAAATAAAACCCCGGCATATTAACTTATTCTTCAGAACAGCGTGAAATAATCCTATAATAAAAAATTTAGAAGGTGGTTTCATGTCGGCATTTAAACTTACAACCAGGGATAAAATCACAACCCTTACCTTTGACCTTGAAGGCGAGAAGGTGAACAAGCTCTCCGCCCCGGTGCTGAACGAGCTTGAGCAAATCCTCGATAAGCTTAAAACGGAAACCGATATCAACCTGCTCATCATTGAATCCGCCAAGCCGGGAATTTTTATCGCGGGCGCGGATATTGAAGAAATCCGCTCGCTTACAGAGGTAAAGGACGCGGAAGAAAAAGTCCGCCGCGGGCAGGAAGTTCTGGGCAAAATCGAAAAGCTCCCATTTCCTTCGCTGGCCGTGATTAACGGCGCATGCCTTGGCGGCGGCTGTGAGCTTGTCCTTTGCTGCACTTACCGCGTGGCGGTGGATAGCAAAAAAACCATTATCGGCCTGCCGGAAGTAAACCTTGGCATCTTCCCCGGATTCGGCGGCACGCAGCGCATGCCTAAACTGGTCGGGCTGGTGCAGGGCTTGACGCTGATAACCTCCGGCAAGGCGGTTGACGCGGTAAAGGCTGCAAAAATCGGGCTGGTGGATGACGCGATCCCGGAAGGATATCTGGACGAGCAACTGCCCAGGGTCATCAGCAGAATCCTGAAAGGTGAACTAAAACGCAAACGTAAAGTTTCTGCGCTTGAGCTGCCACTGCTCCGCAACGTGGTCTATGGCAAAACCCTCAAGGAAGTTTTGAAAAACACAAAAGGCCATTATCCCGCGCCGGAAAAAGCAATCGATGTTATCGAACGCACTTACGGCAAAACCGGGCTTGAGGAAGGCTTGAAAATCGAGCGTGAGGAATTCGCGAAACTTGCCGTGGGCGATATCAGCAAAAACCTGATTCAGGTTTTCTACACCTCCGAAGCCCTCAAAAAAGACAACGGAACCGGCGGAAAAACCGACCCGAAGGAAATCCGTAATGCGGCATTGCTTGGCGCGGGTGTGATGGGTGGCGGCAT
>CAZJFC010000054.1:0-12342 GCA_964545245.1 uncultured Rickettsiales bacterium | reverse complement strand
GGCAACCTGCTTTATCCTGCTGATACGAAGAACATCACCGCTTATGCAATAGTTAGCCACGGAAGTGATGGTAAAGGCTCATTCAACCGCACCGGGCAGTTGGTCAATGCTTGTGCATCAGTAACCAAGGATGCGGAGAACTGCGATTACAATGACTCCCTGTTTTTCGATATGCCGATCAATGATGGTGAGATGGAATCAGCTTACTTCAATGATTATGTAAGATGGAAACCGATAACCTCGCTCAACCTCGATGCCAACTCGGCGAACATCTCCACCGCCACCGGACTGCCCGACTGCGCGGCGGGTGAAACGCTAATCTCCGATGGTGCGGGCGCGTATGTTTGCGGCTCGCCGGGCGGCGGCGGTGAAGGAAGCGGCGGTGGCGGGGACAGGACATTCGAGGGGGAGTTGCTGGCTTTCGTTGAGGATGAGTATGGTTATCATCTTATTGGTAGCGATCCCTCCACCCACATTCCCATTTATGGGTTTGTAGAAAATGATGTATCCTATGACCTCACTACCACCTATAAGGATGCAAAATATGTGGATATAGCCGCTTATTGCAACATCAATGCAATACAGGATCCTGGTATTTCATATTCTACCCTGGCAACCTACATGGGAATGAAGTTCATTGACGCGGAAGGCAACAAGCTTGTGCCACGTCTTTACACCGCAGGGCCTGTCGGTTCTTCCCCCTATAAACCTCACAACTTACCTGAAATAGAAGCGCTGGGAACATATTATGGAATGCTGGCAACTCAACCATTTCTTGTCCCGTGGGCTACCGGTTCTCCTTCCTATTTCACCGATTATAACCTGCTTTGCAGCCTCACAAGTGCACTGGGAGCACAAAGCGCTATTAATAATATTACTAATGCTCCGAGTCCTATGGGCCCTACCACCCCGATGATGCAAAGGCTGATCCCGGTGCCATCCAAAGCCGCACGGCTGGAAATCAGGATGGTGGTAATATGCGTGTATAGCTGTAATGCAGGAAATAGAATATTTGAGTTCTTTTATGACATCAATTTCTATAAATAACCCCCGCAGGTTACTCATGCTCACCGAGGAATTTTTCGGCTTCGAGAGCGGCCATGCAGCCGGTTCCGGCGGCGGTTACGGCCTGGCGGTAGATCTTGTCCTGCACGTCGCCCGCGGCGAAAACGCCGGGTACGCTGGTTCTGGTGCTGCCTTTTTCGGTGATGATATAGCCTTCACTATCCATTTCCACGTGGTCTTTAAAGATGGCGGTGTTGGGTGTGTGGCCGATCGCAACGAAAACGCCGTCGGTCGCAATTTCCTGCGTGGAGCCGTTAACGGTATCTTTGAGGCGAACGCCGGTAACGTTGGCGGGGTTTTCGGAGCCGAGGATCTCATCAATTGCGGCATTCCAGATAACCTTGATCTTCGGGTTTTTGAATAACCTGTCCTGCGCAATTTTTTCCGCGCGGAGCTTATCACGGCGGTGGACAAGGGTTACTTCGCTGGCGAAATTGGTGAGGAACAGCGCTTCTTCAACGGCAGAGTTTCCGCCACCGACAACCACGACTTTTTTGTTGCGGAAGAAGAAACCGTCGCAGGTTGCGCATGCCGAAACGCCGAAGCCCTGAAATTTCTGCTCGGACTCGATGCCCAGCCAGCGCGCCTGCGCGCCGGTGGAGATAACCACGGTATCGGCGGTGTATTCGGTGCCGGATTCGCCAAGCGCCTTGAACGGGCGGGAGGAGAAATCAACGGATTTGATATGGTCAGTCACCAGCTCGGTGCCGACATGCCCGGCTTGGGCTTTCATCTGGTCCATCAGCCATGGGCCTTGGATCGGTTCGGCAAAACCGGGATAGTTTTCAACATCGGTGGTGATGGTGAGCTGTCCGCCCGGCTGCATGCCGGAAACAAGGATCGGTTTGCGGTTGGCGCGCGCGGCATAGATTGCGGCGGTGTAACCGGCGGGGCCGGAGCCGATAACAAGAACTTGGGTGTGTTTTTTCATATCAGAACTTGGAACCTGGAACATGGAACATTAGAATCAGTTCTAACGTTCCAATGTTCTAATGTTCTCTTTTAGAGATTTGACGCTTTTTTCTTCAGGTATGACGCAACGCCATCAGCATTCGCTTTCATGCCTTCATCGCCGCGGTTCCAGCCTGCCGGGCAGACTTCGCCGTTTTCTTCATGGAATTGCAGCGCGTCAACCATGCGCAGCGCTTCATCAACATTGCGGCCAAGCGGCAGGTCGTTCACGATCTGGTGGCGGACGACGAAGTTTTTGTCGATAAGGAAAGTGCCGCGCAGGGCGACGGATTCGTTAAGGAGAACGCCGTAATCACGCGCAATCTGCTTGGTGAGGTCTGCAACTAAAGGATATTGGATATTGCCGATGCCGCCTTTTTCAACCGGGGTATTCTTCCACGCATAATGGCTGAACTGCGAGTCAACACTGACGCCGGCAACAAGTGTGTTGCGGGTTTTGAATTCTTTCAGACGGTTATCGAACGCGATGATCTCGGAAGGGCAGACGAAAGTGAAATCAAGCGGATAAAAAAACAGGATAATATTCTTGCCCTTGCCTTCCTTGCGAAGGTTGAAATCGTTCACGATCTCGTTGCTTGGCAGCACTGCCGCTGCGGTGAAATCAGGCGCTTCTTTGCCGATGAGTATTGACATTGGTAACTCCGTTTTTGGTTATTTTGGTTATGATTGTTCTATGTTATTTTAATATAGTGGCTGATTTTATTGGTTCAACCGCGAATTTTCCGCAACTATTTTGGCAATTATCCCACAGTCTTAAGTGCTTCCTCCATAGTCACCCCGCGCTTGTCGCGGGGTCTGGTTCATGGGGCAATGCCAGAGCGGGCTTCGCTAACCGGATCGCGGGATAAACCCGCGATGACGGGAGTAACTGATTCTTTGTTTAAAGGAATAATTACCACTATTTTTTGCTGTACCATAGCGGATGATTTCTGCTAATTTGGCATAATGAAACATTTTCGTATCGTTGCGCTTCTTGTAGTATTCGGCCTTGTCTTTTTTCGATTGCCGGGTATCCAGCAAAAATATGCGGAAATGGTTGACAGGGCAGATACACGGCCTGGGAAAAAAATCCTGTTTGTCGGCAACAGCCGCACCTACTACCACGATATGCCGTTCATGGTGCGTAAGATCGCTGATTCGGCGAAAGCCGCGGACAAGTACCGCATAGTTATGCATGCTCCCGGCGAGGTGCGCCTGCAGGACCACTGGGAAAGCGGCGATATCAGGAACATGATGAAAGAAAAATGGGATTATGTTGTCCTGCAGGGCAGGGGTAATGAGCAACAGAACGATGCCACTGATGCGAGCTTCGGGACATATGGCAAGCAATTGATAGATATGGCCAAGTTCAATGGCGCGACGCCGGTTTTGTTTGTCACATGGCGTTATGGGAATGACCATGAGTTTTACCAGACGCATCCGGAACTCAAGGACAGGATTTTCTGGCGCATGCAGTCAAGCCATAACGCATTGTCGCAAAACACGGGGGCGCAGAAGGTCAATGTGGGGATGGCTTGGGAACGCCTGCTTTCCTATAACCCTTCCTTCAGGCTTTATGAAGACGGCAACCATCCCACGATCCACGGAAGCTATCTGGCGGCGCTGATGTTCTATAAGTTTTTTGCCGCGGCGGATCTGGGCAATGTGACCTATGTCCCCTCAGGGATCAGGCAGGAAGATGCGGAACTTATCAGGAAAGTTGCAAACGAAAATTATTTTTAGCCTGAATTATCCAGCCGCGAATCTATCTCCTGCATAACGTAATCGAGGTTATTAAGCGGGCGGTATGCCCATAATTCGATGTCGCCGGATAACGGGCGGGCGCATTTCAGGTAATAGAGGTTCTGCCAGAAATTGGTGAATTTGGGTTTGGTTTCCACCTCGTAAATATAGAGTGGTTTTCCGGTATGCGCGGCCTCCGTACACATATTCACCGAGTCGCCCGTGGCGATGACCACATGGGCGGAGGAAAGGAATTCGTCATAGGGGTTGTGGTTGCTCTGCCCGTAACGGTAGACAAATTTTTTCTGGAAAATTTCGCTGTCGAGGATGTCGGCCACAGCGGTTTTGGTGCGGCGGCTGGTGGTGATGGAATAATGCGCTTCCGTCAGGTTCAGTATTCCGGCAAGTTCATGCGCTTCCTGGGCTGTGATATTGCCAACCAGCACGGTTACGTTAAGCGTTCCGGCGGGGGGAAGCTGCGGCAGGGGGGATATGCGTGAAATCGAGCCGGGGATTTTGATTAGGTTATCCTGTTCCGGTAGATCGTCGTGTTCAGGGACGATTATGAAGTCAAAGATATTAAGGAATTTTTTGCCGGGATTCATGATGTGTATCACCATGCAATCATGGTTTTTCTTTAGAAAGGCGGATATACGGGCAAGTTTGCGGCCTGTGGAAACGACGATTTCGGGGTAGGGGGCTGTCCAGTCCAGCTCCGCGCCCATGAGCGAAGCGCCCAGCAGGCGGTTGGGCAAACGGCCAAGCTGGCTGAAATGGACCTCTTTCGTGATATGCTTCCCGATCCTTGAGGCAAGCGCGAGGGTCTGGTTATCATTGCCTTTGCGGCCATCCGTGAGCGCCCAGATAACCGGCGCACTGCCTGAAGCGGATTTTGAATTCATAATTTAAATTACTGCCTGATTTTAAACTATCAACATGGAAAATTCACAAAAAAGGGGAGAGGGTGGTCTGTCGTCTGTGGTCAGTAGATATTGACTCCGCCCGCGATATCGCATAACATCCACAAGTCTTAGGGGAGTAACCTTTCTTCCATTCCCGGAAGAAGCTTGCGTCAACATACTTGGCCGGATACGGCTATGGCGCAGGCGGCAAAGCTTTAGCAGCTTGGTGAGACCTACGGCGAATAACCTCCTAACGGGTTAGGCGGGGTTATTTGCCGTATGGTTTTAACAACTGCCTTTCCCCCCAAAATTTTTCATGGATGCTTTCCTTCATTCCTTCGCTCTCGTCGCAATCGCCGAAATGGGGGATAAAACACAGTTGCTCGCAATCGTACTGGCGGCGCGGTTCCGCAAATTCTGGCCGGTGGTGCTGGGGATACTGGCCGCTACACTGCTCAACCACGCGGTTGCCTCCTATGCGGGCAGTTTGTTTTCCGGTGCGGTGGAGGATTCGCGGATAAGCCTTGTCACCGGGCTGCTATTCATCATCATCGGCATATGGGCACTGGTTCCCGACAAGGAGCCGGAAGTGAAAACCGAATCCGGCAACCATGGCGCATTCCTCACCACGGCTATCGTGTTTTTCATCGCCGAAATGGGCGACAAGACCCAGATAGCGACCGTGACGCTGGGCGCGGAATATAACAACGTGCTGATGGTGACGCTCGGCACGACGCTGGGCATGATGGCGACCAATATCCCGGCTGTGCTGTTCGGCGAAAAAGTGCTGAAGGTGATCCCGCTCCGGGTAGTGAGGGTTGCGGCCAGCCTGATGTTCATCGGTTTCGGGGTTTATAACCTGCTGAAATGGTTTTTCGGCTGGTGATTTGGTTTCTGGTTGCGTGGTTACATGGCAGTTGTCATCTTTGCCACCCTTTTTCGGTAATTATCCCTTTAAACAAAGAATCAGTTACTCCCGTCATCGCGGGTTTATCCCGCGATCCGGTTAGCCTTGCCACTCCCTGTAGTTGCCAGATGAACCGGACCCCGCGACAAGCGCGGGGTGACGGGGCGTGGGTGACGGTCAGGTCATAAAATCGCAACTAAAAGTTGTTGTAAAGTGGCAACACTCCGTAAACTATTTTGAAACCGCCGTGTAACGCTTTGTATTTATTATGATAAATCGTATGTCAAAAACTTGACAAAACCACTAGTTGTGTGCTATAATGCTAATTGTAAGGTGGGAGAGAACCCCCTCGCGCGGGTTGAACCGGAACGATTTTTCCAGACCAGAAAACAAACCATACATACTTGATTCTTTATCCGATAACGTCATTATCGCATGGGTGAATGACGCAAAACTGGTTATTGAAAAAAAGGACGGGCGCGCGGTTTTAAGCGGGGCGCTCAGCCTTTATTCCTTAAAGGAATCCGCAAAAAAGCTGGAGAAAGCCGCTGCCGCCTCACGGGTGTTCGACCTTGGCGGGCTGGAAACGCTCGACACTGCCGGGGCGCTTTTCCTGCGCACGCTGAAAGAGGAAAACCGCGCGCTGAAATTCGAGAATATCTCGCCGCAACACCAGTCGTTGATAGCGCTGGTGAATGAGGCGGAAATCGCCCTGCCGCCGCACCCTCCAGCCAAGGCGCATTTTGTGTTGCTGATGGAGCATCTCGGCAAGGGAGCGATTAAGGCAAAGGAAGATGCGGTTGAAATTATTACGTTTTTTGGCCGTTCCTGCGTTGAGCTGGTGAAGGCTTTCAGCAGGCCGCGTAAATTGAGGATTGCCTCAATAACGCACCATATCGAGGATATCGGCATCAACGCCATCCCGATCGTCGGGCTGATTGCGTTTTTAATCAGCATCGTGCTTGCCTATCAGGGCATCGCGCAGCTTCGCCCGCTCGGTGCGGAGCAGTTCACGGTGAACCTGATCGCGATTTCAGTGCTGCGCGAGATGGGGGTTTTGCTCACCGCGATCATGGTCGCGGGGCGTTCGGGCAGCGCCTTCACGGCGGAGATCGGCGTGATGAAACTGCGCGAGGAGGTTGACGCCCTCCGCGCTATCGGGCTTGACCCGTTCCAGGTTCTTGTCGTGCCGCGGTTAATAGCGCTGATTATCGCGCTGCCGCTGCTCACCTTCATCGCCAACATGATGGGGCTGCTTGGCGGGGCGGTGCTTTCCCTTTCGCTGATTGGGATATCGCTGCCGGAATATATGGACCGCGTGCAGCAGGCGGTGAAGGGAACCACGTTCTTTGTGGGCATGATAAAGGCTCCGGTTTTCGCGATGGCAATTGGCGTTGTGGGCTGTATGCACGGGATGAAGGTTTCCGGCTCGTCGGAAAGCGTGGGCAGGGAAACCACGGCTTCGGTGGTGAAGTCGATCTTCCTTGTGCTGATGCTGGACGCGGCGTTCTCAATCCTTTTCGAGCAGTTGAAAATATGACGAAAAAAACCGCGGCAGATGAGGTGATTCTTTCCGTCAGCGGCGTGGTCAACCGCTTCGGGAAACAGGTGGTGCATGACGGCGCTGAACTGGAAATCCGGCGCGGGGAAATTGTCGGGATTGTCGGCGGCTCCGGCAGCGGGAAATCCGTATTGCTGCGCACCATGATCGGGCTGCACAAGCCGAATGAAGGCGTGGTGAAAGTCGCCGGGAAGGAAATCGGTAAAATCACGCCGCGGGAATCCGCCTCGCTATTCGGGGTTTTGTTCCAGCAGGGGGCGCTGTTTTCCTCGCTCACCGTGGCGGAGAACATCATCCTGCCGATAAAGGAGCATATTGAGCTTGAGGAGGAGCAACTTGAACTTCTGGCGCAGTTGAAACTGGCTCTGACCGGGCTTCCGCAGGAGGCGGGCGCGAAATACCCTTCCCAGCTTTCCGGCGGGATGGTGAAACGCGCGGGGCTTGCAAGGGCGCTGGCGATGGACCCGGTGATATTGTTCCTCGATGAGCCGACAGCCGGGCTTGACCCGGTGGGGGCGAGCGCGTTCGATGAGTTGATACTGAAACTGAACGAAAGCCTCGGTGTGACGGTGGTGATGATAACCCATGACCTTGATACGCTGTTCCGGCTTTGCCAGCGCGTGGCGGTTCTGGTCGATAAGAAAATCACGATTGACACTTTACCAAGCTTGCTAAAAAGTGGGCATCCGTGGATTAAGGAATATTTCCACGGCCCGCGTGCCAGAGCTGCGGAAACTGCGGCAGGCAAGGAGCCGGAAAAGAAGGTTAAGAAGGCAGTAAAAAAGACAGTTAAAACAAAAGGTAATGATAATGGAAACAGATAAGCGTTATTTCCTTGTCGGGGTGTTCGTGCTCACGGCGATTATCGGGATATTGGGGTTCACCGTGTGGCTTACCGCGTCCGACAAGGGCAATTACGTGCGCTATAAGATCCGCTTTGCGGAGTCGGTCAGCGGCCTGAGCGTCGGCGGCGTGGTGAAATTCCGCGGGGTGAATGTGGGCAGCGTCGAATCAATCCGCATCAACCCGAAAGACAGCCGCCGCATCCGGGTGGACATCCGCGTGCAGGAAACAACGCCGATAAAAACCGACACTGTCGCCAGCCTCAAAATGCAGGGCATCACCGGGATCGTATTCGTTGAACTTTCCGGCGGCAGCGAGAACGCGCAGGATTTGAAAACCGCCGCGAAAAGCGGTGACGTGCCGGAAATCAAGGCGCAATACAGCCAGCTCACCGCAATTGTCGACCGCATGCCGGAACTGCTCGACCGCATCTCGAACGGCGTGGAGCAGATCAACAAGCTGATGAGTGATGAGAATGTCCTTGCGGTTACGGAGATGGTGCGCGACGGGCAGCTCATGATGAGCGATTTGCGCGAGATAACCGGCAGTTCCCGCGGGAATATCAGCGAGGCGGTCAATAACCTGAGCCGCTCAAGCCAGCAGATGGACTCCATCATGAGGGATTTGAAGCGCACTTCGCGCAATATCAGCAACCTTTCCGAAGATGTGAGCGACAACCCTTCGCAGCTCATCTTCCCGGTTAAAGAAAAAGGAGTTCCCGCGCCATGAAAATTTCACATCCCATAATGCTTTCCTCGCTGATTTTGCTGGCTGCCTGCGCGCCGGGAGCGAACCGTGTCGCGCCGGTGGTTTATACCATCAAGCCCGAAAGTTTTGAAACCGAAGCAACGGGCTGCAAAACCGGGGCGAGCCTGCAAATCGCCGAGCCGGTGGTTTATCCGGGGCTGGATACGCGCCGCATCGCGCTGCTACAGGAAGGCAAAAAATTCGATTATTACAACAGCGTCCGCTGGACAGCGCCGGTGGGCGAAATGCTTGAGCCGGTGCTGGTGGAGGCGTTCGAGCAGTCCGGCGCGTTCAAGAGCGTCACCACCGAGCTTGATTCGGCGGTGGCTGAATTCACTCTACTGACCGATATCCGCGATTATCAGGTGGTGAGACAAAACCCGGCGGAAGTGAAAATCCGCCTTGTTTCAAAACTGCTGGATAGCAGAACGCGGAATGTCCTTGTGACCATCCCTGCGGAAACGACCTTGCAGCCGGATGAAAACAAAATGGACAGCATCGTTGAAACGTTCAACCGCGGCAGCGCTGAGCTGGCTTCGCAAATCGTGGCGAAAAGCCTGAACGCGATTGCCGGGTGCGCGGTGAAAAACAAAAAGAAAACCATCCCTGTAATCAGGGGCTAAAACGGAGTTAAGTATGGCTGGTTTCAAGCGTTATATTTCAACACTGGTTATGGCATTGCTGCTCGTTTTCCCGGCGGCAATCGCGGCAGAAGCGGCGATAGCGCTGCCGGGAACGGGAAGCGCGCCTGCGGTGGAAAAAACCGACGACACGCCGAAGGACGAATTCGGGCGCGATAACCCGCGCAGCATGGTGAGGGGTTATCTGGAAACGATTGCCGAACAGGATTATGAAAAGGCGGCGAAGTTCCTGAACCTTAATTCCGTGCCGCAGGCCAAGCGGGAAGTTGAGGGGCCGGTTATCGCGCAGAAACTGCAAAACCTGCTTGACCAGAGCGGCTGGATAAGGGCCATCAACCTCATCAGTGATGTGCCGGAGGGCGAGGCAAAAGACGATCTGCCGCCGCATGTGGAAAGGATAGGCGGCATCCGCACTTTCCAGAGCAATGTGCCGATTCTGGCCGAGCATATCCCGGCGAAAAACGGACAGCCCGCCTATTGGGTCATCAGCGCGGATACGATTGCGAATATCTCAAGGCTGACTGAGGAAGCAAAGCAAAGCCTTATCAACCAATACCTGCCCGGAAAGCTGATTAAAAACCAGTGGGACGGCGTGCCTGTCGGCCACTGGCTGGCGGTGGCGGTTACTGCCATCGGCGCTTACCTGCTGGTGTGGGTGGTGACGACCTCCATCTCGAAACTTTACTGGAAATGGCGCAACCGCAACAGGGAAAGCGAGGAGACCAACGAGGAAATTTTCTATGCCTTCCTGTGGCCGCTCCAGCTTCTTGCCGCCATCCCGATAGTTTTCGGGGTGGTGAGTTACATCGGCGTTTCGCTGCTGGCAAGGCAGGCGCTGGTGCAGTTCACCCAGATCGTGGGCTGGGTTGCCGCCGCGTGGATCATCTGGGGGCTGATCGATGTTGTCACTTCCGCTATGCGGAGGAGCCTTGTGCGCCGCGGGCAATATAGCGTGATCTCGGCGGTGGTGTTCATGCGCCGCGCGCTGAAATTCGCGCTGATACTGATTGTCGTCATAACTTCGCTGGACAGCCTCGGTTTCCAGGTGACGACATGGCTTGCCGCGCTTGGTATCGGCGGTTTGGCGCTGGCGCTCGGCGCGCAGAAAACCGTGGAGAATTTCGTGGGCAGCCTGACCCTGATCGCCGACCGTCCGGTTTCGATAGGGGATACGTGCAGGTTCGGCAGCGTCCTCGGCAAGGTGGAGGATATCGGCATGCGCTCGACCCGCATCCGCACCGATAGCCGCACGGTCATCACCGTTCCCAACGGGGATTTCGCCACTATGCAGATTGAGAACATCAGCCGCCGCGACAACCATGTGCTGAAGAATATCATCGGCGTGCGCTATGAAACCACGCCTGACCAGATGCGGTTCCTGCTGCTCAAGCTCCGCGCCATGTTCGCCGCCCATCCAAGGGTGAAGAAGAACAGCGGCAAGGCAAGGCTGATAGCAATGAACGCAAGCTCGCTGGATATTGACGTCGAGGCGGGGCTGGTCGCCCGTACCGCCGATGAGGCGGGCGAGGTGAGGGAAGATTTGTTCCTCCGCATCATGGATGTGGTGCATGATTCCGGCACTGATTTCGCCTTCCCTTCGCAGACGCTTTATATGGCAAGGGACAACGCGCCGGACGCGAAAAAAGTCACCGATGCCGAAAAAACCGCCGCCGGTTTGCGCGCCAAGGGGAAATATGCCTTTAAGGACCTCGACGAAAAAGACCTCGAAAAACTGCATGGGAAAATTGATTACCCGGAAGCCTCATCCGCTGCCAGCCAGAAGAGGGGGAAAAGGTGAGGAAGCTTCGTTAGTCTGTAGTCTGTGGTCTGTGGTCGGTAGCTAACAGGGAGCGAGGTAGCCCTGAGCGTGCCCCCACCCCGACCCTCTCCCGCAAGCGGGAGAGGGAGTAGAAAACCCTATGACCTCACAAAAGGCGCAGGAGCGCCGCACGGGGGCAAAAAGATAAATTCTGTCATTCCGGAATTTTTACCAGCAGGGAAAAATATCCGGAATCCACAACATTAGGGTTTCGGCAAAAAGTCAGGAGACTTTTTGCGTAATAAAATATCTCCTGACATTTTATTACCGGATCCCCGTGTATTTTTGTCTACTGACAAAAATCACGGGGATGACAGAGTGGGGAGAATTGAGAAGCCGTTCAGGAGAACGGCACATAGCGTGGAACGGGTTCCGAGGGCGTTAGCCCGAAGGCAAGGGCAAGTGCCCGCAAAGCTGCGCGCGGCGCTTGAGCGCAAAATAATTATCTCCCCATTGAGCGGTAGAGGTCGACCAGTTTTTCGGCTGCTTCGGCCTGGGAAAGGATTACGTCGTTTTCCGCGTCGAGCTGGCCGCGCTCGGCGGTGAGGAGGTCGAGCTGGGAAGCAACCCCGGCCAGATATTGCTCGCGGGCGATATCGGCGGAGCCTCTTTGCGAAACGGCAACCTGCCTGAGCGATTCAAGGCGCTTCTGCTCGCTGATATAACCGTAAAGGGAGTTCTCAACTTCCTCAAGCGCCAGCAGAACGGTCTGGTGGTAGTTGTATAACGCCTGCTGTTTACGCGCGTCACTTGCGTCAACCTGCGAACTGAGGCGGCCAAAATTAAGGATAGGGAGGAAACCATTGGCGGCGGCAGTCCACGGTGTTGCCGAACCGTTCAGGCTTGAATCGCTTACGCCGAAAAACCCGCCAATCGAGAATTTGGGGTAATAATCGGCAACCGCGGCGGCATTAAGCGCGCTGGCTTCGGCCAGCCTTTTTTCCGCTGCCGCGACATCGGGGCGGGCCTGTATGACATTCACCGGGGTCGCGATAATTTCGCCGATATTGATTGAAGGAACGGGCGCGAATTCGGTGAGCATGGAGTAGACATCGTCATAATTGCTGCCGGTCAGGACGACGAGACGATTAACGGCGGTATACATTGCTGACTGGATTTGCGGCAGGCGCGAAGTGGTGCTTTCAACCTGCGCCCTCGCGCGG
>CAZJFC010000053.1:0-12744 GCA_964545245.1 uncultured Rickettsiales bacterium | reverse complement strand
GACTATAGGGCGTATCCGGAAACAAGTCTTTACTTATGACGATGGTATATATGCCAGTATTTTTCTCCCACTGACACTGCCACTCAGCAAACATTGAAAACCTTTGAATGCATTGAATGCGTGATGGCGACCGCCAGCGCGTCGGCCTCGTCCGGGGTTTTGAAACTGGCGGCGGGGAGCAGCATTTTCACCATTGCCTGCACCTGCTCTTTTTCGGCATGGCCATTGCCGGTGACGGTTTTTTTCACAAGGTTGGCGGCATATTCGGCGAGCGGTAGCTTTGCCTGCGCCACGGTTAAAATCAGCGCGCCGCGCGCCTGCCCAAGCTTTAAAGTGGATTGCCCGCTTTTATTCACGAAAGTTTCCTCAATTGCCACCTCGCCCGGATTTTGCGCCCGTATCACCGCGGCAAGCCCTTCGGAAAGCGCACCAAGGCGCGTGCAGAGCGAATCCTTATCGGATGATTTTACCAGCCCGCAGGCGACGAATTTCAGGACGGATTTCTCATGCGAAACCACGCCCCACCCTGTTTTGTTCAGCCCCGGATCAATCCCTAGTATCAGCGCCATGATTCATTCCTTCCGCCGGAATATATACGGAATGGGGGTTATAATCTACCCAATAAACTGCGCCTGCGCCGCCGAGTTCACCACCGCCGCAATGCGGATGGATGACTGGATGGCGAGCTGCGAAACGCCATGTTTCTCAAGCTCTTTCACATGCGCGTCGATGCACATCCCGCAGCCGTTGATTGCCGAAACCGCAAGCGAATAAAGCTCGAAATCAACTTTCGGCACGCCGGGCGCGCCAATCACATTCATGCGCAATTTCGCCGGAAGCTTGCCATATTCCTTATCACTCACCAGATGCACGAAACGGTAATAGATATTATTCATCGCCATGATGCTCGCCGCCGCTTTCGCCGCGTTCAGTTCCTCATCCGAAACCTTGTTTTCCGCAAGCAGCGCGTTCACTACCGTCTGGTTTTTTGTCGAGTAAGCGGAAGCAAGCGCAATCGCATAAATCTGGTTTTCGGTAAGATCCGGCGCGCCGGACGGCGAAAGGACGGAACCTAAATTAAGCCTCACGTCTTTTGCGTAATCGTTCAAACTGTCCCTTAATGCTTCCACTGTCATGGTATTTTTCCTTTTAGTTACGTATTAAAACTAACCCTCCCCCATCCCCTCCCTCAGGGAGGGGTGAAGAAGATATTTCCCTCCCTCAGGGAGGGGTATTCTTTCCTTCCCCCCTGAGGGGGGAATAGAAGGGGGGTTATGCCACCCCCACTAAAACAAGGAGGGGTGGGCAGGAGCGAGGGCGTGCTCCTGCCCTTGGGTAAACAAACAAACGGATAGTTCTGTTATGCTACTTTAAGCGTATCTTCGCCTTTTTCCCAGTTGCATGGGCAAAGCTCGTCGGTCTGCAGCGCATCGAGCACGCGGAGAACCTCTTTCACGTTGCGGCCAACGCTAAGGTCAGTCACCATCACGAAGCGGATGATGCCGTCCGGGTCAACCACATAGGTTGCGCGTTGCGAAACGCCTTCCGCCGGGTCGATGATGCCAAGGCTGTTGGAAAGCTCGCGCTTCACATCCGCCAGCATCGGGAATGGCAGGTCGTTGAGGTCTTTATGGTTCTGCCTCCACGCAAGGTGGACGAACTCGGAATCGACGCTGGCGCCGAGAACCTGCGCGTCACGGTCTTTGAATTCCTTGTTGAGCTTGCCGAATTCGGCGATTTCCGTCGGGCACACGAAAGTGAAATCTTTCGGCCAGAAGAAAACCACGAGCCATTTGCCTTTGTAGGTTTTGTTGTTTACATCGGCAAAGGCGGTCTTCACATCGTTGTTCACAGCCGCTTTAAGGTTGAATTCCGGGAATTTTTGTCCCACTCCTAACATTACTCCTAACATTATCAATACTCCTGTTCAGTTGTTAATTGTTCCTGAGGCTCCGAAAAACCCAGCCTGCATGAGCAAAGCTCCTCCACATTGCCTTGGTTTCCGCCGCTTTCCAGCTCTTCAAGGATGCATTTGAGCAAATAATCATCCAGTTCGGTTTTCATGGGAACCTCTTTGTTGAAGTTGATAATACGTGACAAGGATTCATAAATATAATATATTGATTTTATAATATTGATATATTTTATCTATGAATCTTCGTGACCTTGAATATATCGTTAAAGTGGCTGAAACCGGCAATTTCATTGCCGCAGCGAAGGAATGCAACGTCAGCCAGCCCTCCATGAGCATCCAGATCAAGAAGCTGGAGGGTTATCTCGGCGTGCAGATTTTTGAGCGGGAGAAGAAAAAATTCATCATCACCGGGGCGGGAAAGGAAATCCTCGCCAAAGCGCGTGAGATTTTAAATGCCGAAAAGCAGATAAAAGAACTCGCAAAGCTGCACAAAGACCCGCTTTCCGGGCAGGTGCGGCTGGGCGCGTTCCCCACTATCGCGCCATATTTCCTGCCGCGCATCATGCCCAACCTTTCGCGCAAATACCCGAAAATTAAATTCCTGCTGGTCGAGGAAAAAACCGATATATTGCTTGAAATGCTCGAAAACGGCGCGTTGGACGCCGCCTTCATCGCCCTGCCGGTTGAACAGAAAAACCTCCAGGCCATCGGCATTTTCAGCGAGAATTTTGTCCTCGCCGTACCGGAAAACCACCCCCTCATCACCCGCAAGGATTTTATCCACAGGAATGACCTCAAGAACGAAACGCTGTTATTGCTTGAAGAAGGCCATTGCATGCGCAGCCAGACGCTTGAATATTGCGAGATGATGGGCAAATACCAGCTTCACGATTTCCGCGCCACCAGCCTAGAAACACTGCGCGAAATGGTCGCCCAGGGGCTTGGCGTGACATTGATGCCCGAAATGGCCGCCCATCCGCGTGAGGGCGTGAAATACATGAAATTCGGCAACCCGGTACCTGCCCGCAGAATCGGGCTGGTTTTCCGCAGCAGCAGCCCGCGCAAACAAGTGTTTGAAGAAATGGCGCCGGTGATAAGGAGGAATTAAAAAGCTTCATGGGGAATTTCGGAAATAACCCTCCTCCAACTCCTCCCTCAGGGAGGAGGGTTTCTGCACTTCCCCCCTGAGGGGGGAATACAAGGGGGGTTACTTATTCTAACGGATATTAACGCCGCGCTTCCACTGATATTGCCGCTACCGCCCTTTCCTCCTCTATTTTCCCACTATGGCCATCCTCTGATTTCCTGCAGGTAGCTATCGCATATGCAGCTACCGCCAAAGCCGCAATGCCGGTAACTTTTACCCATGTAGAGGGCTGGGATGGAGGGTAAAATGCTTCCTGCGCCTTGGCGGCGGCTTCTTGGCCGACTGTTTCCGCGCTGAAAATTTCATTAGCGATAAAATCTTTCAACTCATCCATAAGTACGTGGATTTCACGTTTTTCAATAAGTCCGCTATTAGTATCGTAAAATGAGATTTCCCTTACATCACCGAAATTTGAGTAACCATACAAATTCTCATTCACATAAGCCCTCATTTCTCCAAGGACTGCGGCGGCATAATATACATCGCCCTGCTCAATAGCCTTATTCAACCTAATAAAAAATACACACAACTGTTGAGCAAAATTTTCCTTACTCACATGGCAGCCATATCTTCCTGCCTCTCCCTCTATAAGGGTAAGATAATCGTCTAACCTGCTTTCCCACTCAGTAATCGGTATCGCTACTTGCATATATTATCTCCTTCATTGGTTTAATTTGCTATTAACCATTAATATCCGTAGGTTAATTGTCAATAACCAATCATCGCTACATAGTAAGTAATTTTCTTAGCATATAAGCCGCTGGGCGGCAGATATTAAGGAGAACAGTGTAACTACCTACTTAGTCGTACCAGAATTTCTGAAATTCCGAAGTTACAGGATTCCACCCCTTGCACCTCACCCCAACCCTCTCCTCATAGGAGAGGGAGTTACGGTTCACCCCTCCTATCAGGAGGGAAATATCTTTCTTCTCCCCTCCTATCAGGAGGGGATGGGGGAGGTGGCCTAATGACTAACAACTAATGACTGCTTACGACTTATCTAAACCGCAATCAGGAAATTGCCTTCGCTGCCCGCAATATTCACCTCGCGGATTTCACCGACATTACCCTGAAGCTTAACCTCAGCGAAATGCTCCGTGCGGCCAACGCCGTCGCTTTCCACCAGAACGCGCTCGGTTTTGCCGATGCGCGTGGCAAGGAATTTCCGCACCTGTTTTTCGCCTTCCGCACGCAAAATTGCCGCCCTTTCCTTGCGCAGTTGTTTCGGCACTTGCGGCATTTTCGCGGCGGGCGTTCCCTCGCGCTGCGAATAAGGGAAAACATGCAGGTAAGTAAGCCCCACTTCTTCAACAAGGCGGCGGGTGTTCTCGAACATTTCGCCGGTTTCGGTGGGGAACCCGGCGATGATATCCGCGCCGAAAACCACATCCGGGCGCAGGCGGCGCGCGCGTTCGGCGAAATCAACCACATCCTGCCGCAAATGGCGGCGTTTCATGCGTTTCAGCACCATGTCATCCCCCGCCTGAAGCGAAATATGCAAATGCGGCATGAAGCGTTTTTCGTTGGCCAGAAGCTCCATAACGCTGTCGTCCACCTCCACCGGGTCAATCGAGGAAAGGCGCACGCGCTCAAGCTCCGGCACCGATTTCAGCACGCGCGAAACCATCTCGCCCAGCGTCGGTCTGCCCGGTAAATCGAGGCCATAATCAGTGATATCCACCCCGGTAATCACCACTTCGCGGAAGCCTTTCTGCACCATCGCGCGGATCTGGTTCACAATGTCGCCCACCGGCACGGAGCGTGAATTTCCGCGGCCAAAAGGAATGATGCAGAAAGTGCAGCGGTGGTTACATCCGTTCTGCACCTGCACGAAAGCGCGTGTCCTGCCGTCAAAGCTTTCGGTCATGTGCAGTGCGGTTTCCTTCAGCTCCATGATGTCGTTCACGCGGGCGCGTTCGGTATCGAGCGTGAAGAAGGTCGCGGTTTCGAGCTTTTCCTGGTTGCCGATAACGTTGTTCACTTCCGGCATATCGAGATATTTCTGCGGGTTCACCTGCGCCCCGCAACCGGTCACGATGATGCGGCTCTCCGGGTTTGCGCGGCGCGCGCGGCGGATCGCCTGCCTTGCCTGCCGCTCGGCCTCGGAAGTCACGGCGCAGGTATTGAACACGATGGCGTTGTCCACGCCCGCTTTGTGCAGGTTATCGCGGATAACCTCGCTTTCGTAGATGTTTACCCGACATCCGAATGTTACAATCTCATTTGCCATAAAATTTTTAAGCGCCCGGCAGATGGAACTCACCTGCGTAACTCCTGCTTACCTTGCCTGTCATTAAAATCTCGCCGTTCTCCTGCCAGTCGATTTTTATCGTCCCGCCCGGCTGCTCTATCACCGCTTTCGGCTCCACCAGTTCATGCAGCACGGCGGCAACCAGCGTCGCGCAGGCGGCTGTCCCGCAGGCTAGGGTTTTGCCCACGCCGCGCTCCCAGACCTTGGTGGCGATATATTCGCGCGAGCAGATGGTCGCTATCGTCACGTTGGTTTTTTGCGGGAACATGGGGTGGTTTTCCAGCTCCGCGCCATAGCTGCGCAGCCGCACTTTTGAAATATCCGGCAGGAAAAACACGATATGCGGGTTGCCCATTCCCACCGCGGTCGGCGTGGAAAGCGGCCCGACCTCAATCGGCAGCGCCATCACGTCCACCTCCTCCGCGAGGGGGATTTTCTCCCATTCCAGCGTCGGCTGCCCCATATTCACGGTGACTTCATCCGGCCCCGCGCGCTCACCTTTCAGCACTCCGGCGAGGGTTTCGATGGTGGCCTCTTTTTTGCCGGTTTCCGCCATCAGCAAATCGGCAATACAGCGCGTGGCGTTGCCGCAAGCCGCGGATTCCGAGCCGTTGGAGTTATAAATCCGCATGAAGATGTCGGCTTTTTCGGAAGGCTCAAGGACGATAATCTGGTCGCAGCCAATCCCAAAGCGGCGGTTACCGATCCATGACGCAATACGCGAATTGATGGAGATATTTTCCTTGCGGCTGTCGATAATCACAAAATCATTACCATTGCCGTGCATTTTGAGGAATTGGGTCATAAGGCGCGGGAATATATAGCAAACCGCCGGGAAAAGCAATTTGAGTTTTTAGTTTCAGTTGTTAGTTTCAGTTATCCATCATTAGTGGATTGTGAGCGTTAGCCGTTCAGGAGAACGGCTCAGCCCTGAGCGTGCCGGAGGCACAGCCCATCGGAGGCGCAGCAGCGCCGCACGGGGGCAAAACTATAATTTCCCCTTGGTGCTCGGCACTTCGTCCTTCTTGCGCTGGTCGATTTCCACCGCCGCCCGCAGCGAGCGGGCTAGGCCCTTATAGCAGCTTTCCACGATGTGGTGGTTGTTCGTGCCATACAGGTTCTCGACATGCAGCGTTATGCCCGCGTTGAAGGCGAAAGCCTGGAACCATTCCTTGAACAGCTCGGTATCCATTTCACCCACTTTATCACGCGCGAAATCAACCTTCCAGATGAGGTACGGACGGTTGGAAATATCGAGCGCCACGCGGGTGAGCGTTTCATCCATCGGGATGTAGGCGTGCGCGTAGCGGGTGATGCCTTTCTTGTCGCCCAGCGCCTGCGCCAGCGCCTGCCCGATGGCAATGCCGGAATCCTCGGTGGTGTGGTGGAAGTCAATGTGCGTGTCACCCTCAACGGTAAGGTTGATGTCAACCAGCGAGTGGCGTGAGAGCTGCTCGATCATGTGGTCGAGGAAACCGATACCGGTCTGCACCTGATATTTCCCGGTTCCGTCGAGGTTGATTTCCACCGAAATTCTGGTTTCGTTGGTGTTGCGTTCAATTTTTGCCGTGCGTGTCATATAATGCGTGCCATAAAATTTTTCCTTATGGCCGGGTTATATCATTTAGATGCCCGGTTTGCAATGGATTGCTTGATTAATTCCTCAAAAATCAGGCGGTTTTGGTCGCCTTCATTTAAAAAATATTCCGGGTGCCACTGCACGCCCAGCGCAAAACCATAGGAAGGAAGCTCCACCGCCTTCACCACGCCATCATCGGCAACGGCGGAAATCCGCACGTTTTCAGGCGCGGAGATCACCCCCTCGCGGTGGCGCGAATTCACCGAAATTTCATCCGCACCCACGATTTTCTGCAACAAACTGCCCCCGGTGATTTTTATGCGGTGCGCATATTCCTCGGAAGGGAAAGCATCGAGGTGGTTAAATTCGGTGTTGAAAAACTTCATCACATCGCCGGTGAGCTTGCAGCCATGCATCCCGGCAAGTATCTGCATCCCGGCGCAAATTCCCAGCACCGGGATTTTTTTCGCCAGCGCGCGGCGGATGATCTCAATATCGAACTGCAAACGCGGCGAAGCCTCAAACGGGGATTTTTCGCCCGCCTCATACCACCCGGCATCCAGCCCGAAATCACCGCCGGGAATGATAAGCCCGTCAATCCGCCCCAGAAATTCATCAATTAATTCAATATTATACGGGATACCGAACGGCACCCCGCCAACTTTTGAAACCGCATTGAAATAATGCTCGCGCAGGGCGTAATGCGGGCGCGCGGAAAAACTTCCTTCCTTAACATAGTCAAGCGTAATGCCGATCGTTGGTTTCATAAGCCTAGTTGGCAGTTTCAGTTTTTTAGTTTCAGTTATATATTTTGGGTTACCAGAATCTTCGCCCATATTCCAGCCTTAAGTCATTAGTTAGTTGAATAGTTGATGGGATTTGAAGCCGTTAAGGAGAACGGCCCAGCCCTGAGCGTGCCGGAGGCACAGCCCATCGGAGGCGCAGTAGCGCCGCACGGGGGCAAAAAAATACTCCAAAAAAAACGCGCCCCCAGATCAGGAAGCGCGTTAATTTTCGATTTAGTACGGTAAGACCGAAACTATTTCTTTTTCGCAGCTTTTTTAGCAGGAGCTTTTTTCGCTGCCGGTTTTTTAGCAACAGTTTTTTTAGCTGGAGCTTTTTTCTTAGCTGCCGGTTTTTTTGCTGCTGCTTTTTTAGCAGGAGCTTTCTTTGCTGTTTTTTTAGTAGCCATAGTGTTTACCTTTGTTGTTAGGGTTAAAGAAACTTTGGTTCCAGTTTCGGAAAAAACGCGCCTCCAGATTAGGAAAGCGCGTTAATTCATGAATTAGTTTGCCTATAAGCGAACTACTTCTTTTTTGCTTTTTTAGCAGTTTTAGCCGGAGCTTTTTTCGCAGGAGCTTTTTTCTTAGCTGCCGGTTTTTTTGCTGCTTTTTTAGTAGCCATTTTGTCCACCTTTGTGTTGGTTAAAAAAGTTAGCCAAGTTCAACTTGACAAGGCGGAGTATATCACAAATATTATTGATAACATCTTAACAACGCCAAAAATCCATGCGTGTTTTAAGTTGAATGATATTGAAAAATCTGTATAATTTTTCTCCCGCGAAAAAAATCATAAATCAAATAACGCATTGAATAATATAGAAATCTTCAACAAGAAAATTGTCGCGCAAAAATTCGCCCGCGCTGACCGTGATGATTTTTTAGTTGCCCATGCGAGTGAGATTCTTGCCGATAAACTGCTCGATTTCAAAAAAAATTTCGAATCTGTGTTAGAAATAACACGTGATGATGAAGTGTTGCAATACCCATCAAACTCCTTTGATTTGGCGCGTTCCAGCCTGCATCTGCACTTCGTGAATGATGTTGTCGGTCTTCTTCACCAGATAAAAATTCTACTCAAACCTGATGGCGTTTTCATCGCGAATTTTTTCGGCGGAGAGTGTCTGAAAGAACTCAAATTTTGTTTTCAGCAGGCTGACCCCGATTCGATCTCACCGAGAATTTCGCCGATGATAGATGTGCGGGATGCAGGCATGCTGCTGCATAGAGCGGGTTTCGCGCTTCCCGTCGCCACTTCGGAAACGGTGGAGGTGAGTTATGAAAATATGTTCCATCTGATGCGTCATTTGCGCAAAATCGGCGAAACAAACTCACTCATCAGACAGAGAAAAAATTTCACGGCGAGGAGTTTCATGAACCGCGCCGCGGAAATTTACGCAAAGAATTTTTCCGACGGGGAAGGAAGGATCACCGCCACTTATGAGATCATCACCATCACCGGGTGGAAGCCGCATGAATCGCAGCAGAAACCGCTGAAACCGGGCAGCGCCACCCGCGCCCTGAAAGACGCGCTATAGCTATGGGCCGCGCCGGTTATTGTGCAGTGCAAACCATACACTGCTTGACTTATCGCGCAGGACACTCAATTATGTACACAGCGTATATTTTAGCTAGAAGGCGGAAAACCGTGTCAGAAAATTTTGTCAAAACAACCCATCACATCGTCGGCGCGTTCGATAATGAACTAAAAGAGCTTAGCAGCAAAATCCTTGAGATGGCTGATAAGGTTCTTGAAATGCTTGAATTCTCGCGCCGCGCGCTTGATACCCCAAGCGACGAACTCACCCAGCAGGCGCGTGAGCTTGACTGGATCATCAACGACCTCGACGCGGACCTGCAGAACAGGGCGACGCGCATCATGGCGCTGCGCCAGCCGATGGGGGTTGACCTGCGCTTTGTCGTCTCCACGCTCAAAATCGCCTCATCGCTTGAGCGCATGGGCGACCTCGCGAAAGCGTCATGCCGCAAATCATCACGCTTCGTCACCAAAAGCTCGAACGACGTGAACAATGACCTGAAGGAAATGAACGCGCATGTCACCAAAATGCTTAACGACGTGGTTTCCGCGTTCCGCGATATGGACATTTCAAAAGCAAATGAGGTGCTTGAGCAGGATAACAAAGTTGATGACGTTTATCACCGCCTGCTGAAAGATGTGCAGATCCATGTCGAGAAAAACCCGGACGCTATCCCCGCATTCGCCGACATCATCTTCACCGCCAAAAACCTTGAGCGCATCGGCGACCACTGCACAAAACTTTCCGACCACGTGCGCTACATCGCCACCGGCGAGATGGTAAGCAAAACCAGCAAGAAAGAAGCGAAGAAGAAAAAGAGGCCGGAAGCGTGAGAAAGGTTTTAGGGGGTAGGTTTAGGTTTTAGAATTAATTAGCCACCTCACCCCATCCCTCTCCTCATAGGAGAGGGGGCCAATTCTCCCCCCTATCAGGGGGGACGGAAGGGGGGTGGCCACTTACGACCTACGACTTACGACTAACCCAATGACCAGTTGAACCCTTACCCCAATTCTGATAACTGAAACTAAAAACTGAAACTGGTAACTAAGCATGAACCCAAACCTAGTAATGATCCGCCATGGGCAGAGCAAATTCAACCTTGAGAACCGCTTCGCCGGATGGGTTGACACCGACCTCACCGAAGAAGGCGAGCGGCAGGCGAAGGCCGCGCGTGAGACCATCGAAAAATCCGGTTTCAGCCCGGATGTGATCTTTGTTTCCCCGTTCACCCGCACCCGGCGCACCGCCGAATTTCTTTTTCCAGACCGCGAACTAACAATTGATGCGCGTCTGGTTGAGCGTTTTTACGGCGACCTTTCAGGCAAGGACAAACAGGAAACCCTCGCCGAGATCGGCGACGGGATGTTCCAGAAAATCCGCCGCGGATATGACATCCAGCCGCCGGTCATCAAACCGGACAACAAGGAACTCGCCAACGTGACCGAGGCATTCAACCGCCTCATCAAAGGCAGCTTTACCAATGAAATTCCACCGACTGAAAGCCTGAAGGATGTCGAAACGCGCGTGAAGCCATTCGCCGATGAGGTGCTTTTCCCGGAACTTAAATCCGGCAAAAAAGTCATCATCGTGGCACATGGGAACTCGCTGCGCGCGCTGATAAAAATCGTGAAGCAGGTTCCGCCGGAAGGAATCGCATCAGTTGAGCTTGAAACCGCGCAGCCGACAGGTTTTGTGGTGGACGAGAACCTCAAAGTCACCGCCGATTCACTCGGCAGGCATTTTAATGATGTATTCAAATAGTTGTTATAAGTGGGAGTGACAGTGTCAGTGGGAGAAAACTGACACTCGCACTGACACTTAACTAACCTAATGACAAATGACTAACAACTAACGACTACCTGCGTGAAACCGCGCGTGGTTTGGCTTGTGGAGTCGGCACGAATCCGTTAGCGAACTGCCTGCCGGAGCCTTGCAATGAAGAAGGTGAAATCCCGCTTGCGGTTTCGACAATCGCATTATCATTGGCGGCCTGTAAATTGCCGGTGGCTGCCGCCACGATAGGATCGCTCAAAGTTCCTGCATTTGCCGCGCCGAATCCCGGCTCGGCCCCGGCGAAGTTCTGCCTTTGCCTGCCCGATTTCGGATATTCTGCCTGGAAGCCGCCGCGCAGCTTGGCGATTTTTACAAAGCCTTCATCGAGGATTTTAATCATATGCTCGTCACGCGTGGCACCGCTCCTGCCGCCGATAACCACGCCGACAAGGTTATAGCCGCGGCGTGATGCGGTAGTCACCAGGTTAAAGCCGGATGCGTTGATGAACCCTGTCTTCAGCCCATCCGCGCCCGGATATCTCTGCATGACGCGGTTGTGGCTGGTATAGTTCACGCCGTTGAAAGTGAACTGCGTGCGCGAAAAGAAATGGAAATATTCCGGGTAATGTTTTTTCAGCGCGATCGCGAGCAGCGCCATATCCTTCGCGGTGGTTATCTGTTTCGGGTCATGCAGGCCGGAAGCGTTGCGGAAAGTGGTGTTCTTCATGCCCAGTTCACGGGAGCGCTGGGTCATGATCTGGGCGAATTTCGCTTCAGTCCCGCCGAGCGCTTCGGCAAGCACCACGGCAACGTCATTGGCGGAACGCACCACCAGCGCGATAATCGCCTCGCGCACCGTGATCTTGTCACCCGGCTGCATCGAAAGGTTGGTCTGCGGGCGTTTTGTCGCCTCCTGCGAAACGTTCAATTTCTGGTCAAGGCGCAAATGGCCGTTGTTCAGCGCCTCGAATGTGAGGTAGAGCGTCATCATCTTGGTGAGCGACGCAGGGTGGCGCAGCGCATCGGCATGGTCCTGATAGAGAATTTTCCCGGTATCGCCATCCACCACGAACCCGGCATATTTCGGGTTATAGGAAGGGGCTTTTTTAACTGCCGTCTTGCGCGCAGCTTCCGCTTCGGTGAAAGTGCCGCCCGTCACCGTGAAAACCAGAAATAAAACAATCAATATCTTTCTCATGCCAACACTATTTTAAATAAAAAATCGATAATCTTTATCGTCAATAAAACAGTTCTGAACTAAAAAATTTTATCCCGCAAACAGAAAATTTTTATCCATCCAAAAAAAACAAAATAAAAAAGGCACAGCTTATTGCAGAAATTTCTGCAACCCCTCTGTACCCTATATTAAACCCAAAAGATTATATTTTTATTACTTTACCACAAAACCGAGCGATTTAAAAACAGCTTTTGCCTTATTTGAGGCCAAAAACTGCAAATATTCCCCCGCCTCGTGCATATTGTCACCAACCACCAGCGCCGCGTAATATTCCACCGGGCTATGCATTTTTTCCGGGATTTCCGCCAGAATATCGAGTTTATCGGCATATAATTTCGCGTCCGTGGCATAAATTATGCCCGCCGAAGGGCCTTTTATGATTAAATCCACCGTGCGCGAGGCCGATGCGCCGATAATCACCCTGCGCTCGAATTTTTTCCACAATTCAAGGCTTATGAGCGCCTCTTTTGTGAAATTTCCTAACGCCGAGTCGTTGGTGTCGGCAATTGTCATGATGGTTTTGTT
>CAZJFC010000052.1:0-12798 GCA_964545245.1 uncultured Rickettsiales bacterium | reverse complement strand
GGGATCCATGGCGATAGAATTAAGGTTGGATCCCGGCCTGCGCCGGGATGACTATAGGGCGTATCCGGAAACAAATCTTTACTTATGCTGATGGTATATATGCTAATTAAAACTTCCTGAAATTAAACCTTCCTGAACAGGCGGCCGGCCACCCAGCCCATCGCCACAGCCAGAACCACCGCAAGCAGGCCATAAACCGCCGGATATTCATGCGCGGCATTGTATATGAAAGCTTCCACCCCGACCTTCTTTGCGCTGATGGGGATTGACTGCATACCCTGTAGCTGCCCCTCGTTGAAGGAGTAAATCTCGGCAGTGTAAACCCCTTCCGGGATTTTTGCCGGGAAATCAATCCTTAGGCGGAACAGCGTCCCTTCCAGCAGCGGCAGGTTTAGCACTTCAAAGTCAAATAGATCATTGCCCTGCATTTCCTTGATGAGCGCCTCCTGGAAATCTTTCAGGTTAACCTCCGAAGAACTCAGTTTCCCGCCAAACTCAATCGTATCGGAACCGATCCCCATCGCCTTGAAAAGCTGCTCCGCCTCAAGTTCCGTGAGCTTGCGGCTCGAAGCGATGCGGTAAAACTGCGGAACCTTGCCGAATTTCACATTCTGGGTGTTTATCCACACCCCCGCCACTCTCTCTTTCTTGCGCACCACGAACCGGCTTTCCGGGCCGCGCACCACGATCACGATATTCCCGGCTTCCACCCTTGCGCCGTATAACAGCAGCTCTTTGCCGGTGAATTTTGCGTCAATATCGATCTTCCGCTCCGACATATCGGTAATCATCGGACGCGCCCCGGCGGGGAGCGCAAAAAGGGAAAATAAAATAAAAACAGCCAGTATCTTGAGTTTCATGACTTTGGCACTATATTAGGTCAAAGGTCTAAGGTCAAAGGTCAAAGGCAGCGCCAAAAACTTTGACTCTTGACCTTAGACCTTTGACCTTGCTTATGCCTGAACTTTTCAAACTCCACGCGCCATATAAACCCTCAGGCGACCAGCCCCAGGCAATTGCGGAGCTATGCGAAGGATTAAAAGACGGGCTGACCAATCAGGTTTTACTGGGAGTAACCGGCAGCGGCAAAACCTTTACCATGGCGAATGTGATCGCCGAACTTGAGCGCCCTGCCCTTGTCCTTTGCCACAACAAAACCCTCGCCGCGCAGCTTTATGGCGAGATGAAGGAGTTTTTCCCGGAGAACGCGGTGGAATATTTCGTTTCCTATTACGATTATTACCAGCCGGAAGCATATCTCCCCAAAACCGATACATTCATCGAGAAGGATTCCGCGATCAACGAGCAGATCGACCGCATGCGCCACAGCGCCACACGCTCCCTGCTGGAACGGCGCGACGTGGTGATAGTCGCCTCGGTTTCCTGCATTTACGGTATCGGCTCGCCGGAAGTTTATGGCCGCATGGTGCTGAAAGTGGAATCCGGCCAGACCATCAACCAGACCGGCATATTGCGCGAACTTTCAGCCATGCAATATAAGCGCAACGACATCAACTTCGTGCGCGGCTCCTTCCGCGTCAAGGGCGACACGCTGGATATCTACCCCTCCCACCTTGAAGACAGGGCATGGCGGATTTCCTTCTTCGGCGATGAGGTGGAATCAATCTCCGAATTCGACCCGCTTACCGGGCATAAGGTTGCGAAACTGGATGAAATAATCGTTTTCCCCAACAGCCACTACGTTACCCCGCGCCCGACGATGGACCAGGCGGTGGTGCATATCAAGGCGGAACTCAAAGAACGCCTGAAGCGGCTTGAGGAGGAAAACAAGCTGGTGGAAGCGCAAAGGCTGCGCCAGCGCACGGAATATGATGTGGAGATGATAACCACCACCGGGATGTGCAAGGGAATCGAGAATTATTCCCGTTTTTTGAGCGGGCGCAAACCGGGCGAGCCGCCGCCGACATTATTTGAATACCTGCCGAAGGACGCGCTGCTGTTCATTGATGAATCGCATGTTTCGGTAAGCCAGATCGGTGCGATGTATAAGGGCGACCGCGCGAGGAAATCCACGCTGGTGGAATATGGCTTCCGCCTGCCGAGCGCGCTTGATAACCGCCCGCTGCAATTCGAGGAATTCGACTCCATGCGCCCGCAAACGGTTTTCGTTTCCGCCACCCCGGCGCAATATGAGCTTAACCTTACCGGCGGCAAATTCGCCGAGCAGGTCATCCGCCCGACCGGGCTGGTTGACCCTGAATGCATCGTGCGCCCGGTGGAATATCAGGTGGATGATTTGATCGGCGAATGCAAGAAAACCACGGCGAAAGGCCAGCGCGTGCTGGTGACCACCCTCACCAAGAAAATGTCCGAATCCCTCACCGAATATATGGAGGAGCAAGGCATCAAGGTGCGATACCTGCATAGCGATATCGACACTCTGGAACGCATCGAGATAATCCGCGATCTGCGGCTCGGTGTTTTTGACGTGCTGGTGGGAATCAACCTCCTGCGCGAAGGGCTGGACATCCCCGAATGCGGATTGGTGGCAATTCTCGACGCCGACAAGGAAGGTTTCCTGCGCTCCACCACTTCGCTTATCCAGACTATCGGACGCGCCGCGCGCAACGTGGATGGCCGCGTTATCCTTTACGCCGACAAAATGACAAAGTCGCTCACCGCCGCCCTCGGCGAAACCGAACGCCGCCGCAACAAACAGAACGCCCATAACGAGAAACACGGCATCACCCCGCAAACCATCCGCAAGAAAATCGGCGAGATCATCGAAAAAATGGAAATCCCGGCGGAAGAAGCAGAGCCGGTTAAACTCGTCGGCGGCAACATCACCAAACACATCGAGTACCTCCGCAAGGAAATGCTGAAAGCCGCCGGCAACCTCGAATTCGAGGAAGCCGCCCGCCTGCGCGATGAGATACACCAGTTGGAGAGTAAAGAGTTGGGTGTGGCGGTTTGAGGCATTATTTATAAAAATTGATATCTATCGCAGCGGCGGCCTGATTCCCATATACACCTGTATATGGCGGAGGCGGAGCGGAAGGAACTTCAGGAAGTGTACAACTGAGCGCCATTTTTATGTACAAATTTTTGGCTTTTGAAGGTATTGGAATCATTTTCGGAGTTGCATCATACGCTCTTAAAGTATTGTCATAAGGATCAATATTACGTATGGTTCTATTGTCATCATAAATGGGAATTCCTATCAGGTTGTTGTACCCCCCTAACGTTGTTCCAGCGGTTTGCCAGCGGTAAAATCGTTCGTCAGTATCTGTCTGTTCTTGTATACGGCACAAACAATTATAGGAGGCATCAATAAGATGAGTCCACGTATTAAGGTCTGCCCCCCTGATAACACATTCACTCAGTCTACGATAAACCGAGCCTGCTACTGTGTTCCATGAATAATTGGTTCTCAAATATGGCTGATTGTTTGTATAAAGCAGTTCGAACATTGGGCGGTTAGAATAGGAACCTTCTGATATAAAAGTATGAGGTATTAGTTTGTTGCCAAGAGCATCAGTAAATTTCATTCCTACAGCCGCTGCTGCTGAGCCTGACCTTCTGTGGATGCTGCAATAAGCCCCTATATTTATATATTTTGCATCTTTGTAAGTCGTCGTAAGATCATATACTAGGTCTTTGCTGCCACAAGGGGTTTTTGGGTAATACGAGGGATGATCACCTACGCGTCCCAATATCACATCTTCAACATAGGCGATTCTCTCACCCTCAAAAATTCTGCCTCCATCTTCTGTACCCCCTTCCGGTATTCCGCAGAGATAAGCCCCCGCCCCGTTGGAGATTAAGGTTTCCCCCGCCGCGCAATCGGGCAGCCCGGTGGCGGTGGAAATGTTGGTGGAATTCGCATCCATGTTAAGCGAGGCAACAGGTTTCCACCTGATGTAATCATTGAAGTAGGTTGATTCCGTATCGCCATCGTTGATTGGCATATCGAAGAATAATGAATCAGCATCACAGTTCTCTCCATCTTTGGCGGCTGAGTTGCACGCATTGACAACCTGCCCGATGCGGTTGAAGGCACCCTTGCCATCCGAACCGTGGCTTATAATCGCATAGGCGTTTATATTCTTGTCATCAGCAGGATAAAGCTGGTTCCCATTGCCGTCCTGTATGATGATAATACCGTTAGTATCGGTTGTTGTATAAGCATTGTAAGTATCCTTATCCACCGCTAAATCCCTTATTGCAGCATAAGTAATCCTGTTACCCCAGCCATCGAATGCATGGTCTTCGGGTAGTCCTAACCTTTTCACCGGAACCATGCCTATCCTTACTTTACCGGCATTTACATCAACCGTCCCGCCCGGCGGGGCAGTGTTGCATGGCGTTGGGGAAACACCGAAAGAAGCAGTTCCCCTCTGTGTAGTCCTGCTTGCGGGGCATGGGATATGGCCGTATTTACGTACATGTACTATGAGCGCCTGCTCAATAGCTTGCAGCTTCATCCTGGTTTCCTTGATCTGATGTCCTTTGGTGTAACCGCTCACAAAAGTGAGAGCACCGGTCATCAGGATGCCTATCACTACGAAGACGATTGAGAGTTCGATTAATGAGAAGCCATGTTTATGGTTACGTGGTTGCATGGTTACGTGGTAGTTGTCATTGCGAGGCTTTGGCCGAAGCAATCCAGACTGGATCGCCGCGCTGCGCCCGCGATGACGGTTGATTATAATCCGATGTTCTGAAATTCCGAAATTCTGAAGTTCCATTTCTTACTCCCAAGTTACAAACAAAAGGCCACCAATTCTTTGGTAGCCGGGAGTTAGTGACTATACGTAGATAGTGCGACAATCTTTTGCCGAGGCTTGGACATGCATTGCCGCCTCCCGGCCACAAAAGGCAAGGGAAGGCGACATGATTTTTCGGTTCATGCCATTAAACGCTACGTATAGGGCCACTACACCCCGGAAGCGGAACACCCGCTTCCGGATTTTTTATATCACAGGTAGTTTAAGAATAAAAGAATTCAGTAACCGCCGGAAAATCAAATGGAAATATTAAAGCCTTGGGTAGCCGTCACTGGGTGTAATCCCCGGAATATCGAAAACATTCCCTGTCCACAATAAATATCCGAACGCATAGGCGATCGCCAGCCCATAAGGCATCGGCTCCGACCAGCGTAGCATTTTCGGGAAAACCGGCAGTTTTTTCATCCTCGCGCCGAGCATGATAAAATACCACCTGACAATCACGAGGAACAACGCAAGCACGCCACCGGCTATAGCCGTCCATGCGCCAAAAAGGATGAGTGTCTGCGGGTTCCAGCCAATCCATAATGAAAGCGCAACCATGAGCTTGACGTCACCCCCGCCTATCAGGTTGAAGCTGAAGATCAGCATTCCCACCACAAGGAAAGAGAACATCACCGCGAGCGAGTACCACCATTCCACCTTGCCGGGATAAAAAATCAGGAATACCGGGTAAAGCAGAATGAACGCGAGGTTAAGCCAGTTTGGAATGATGAATCTCCATACATCAAAGAATATGACCAGGCCGAGCATTATGGTGAGGATTATCGCAATCGCTAAAATCATAGCTGAACTTTCGGCTATCTTACGGCAAAGTCAAAAGAAATTTATAAAATTTTCTGGCAGTGGGCGATTATGGCTTAAGCAGGAAGTCTTTTACCACGCCGATCTGCTCCTCATTCATCAGCGGCGGAACATGGCCGTAACCCGCGAACTCCACAAACTCGACACCCGGTTTTTCCGCCATTTTCCCGGCCACTTCGCGCGGCAGGATATCTGATTTCTCGCCACGAACCAGCAAGGTCGGCACGTTCACCGCCTCCCACAGCCGCCACATATCCACTTCCTGATAATCATTGTCCGGCATCTGGAACGGTTTGCCAATTGCCGGGTCATGGTTAAAGCTGTAGCCACCCTCAACCTCGCGCAGGCCATGCTCGAACAAATGCTGCCAGTGTTCTTCCTTTTCAATCTTGAACGGCGCAAAAATCTCGCGGAACCTTTTCTGCGCGGCGCTGGCGTCACCAAACTTTACTTCATCTTTCACATAGCTCGCGATGCGGCGCATACCCGAAACCGGGATCATCGCCCCGACATCATTCAACACCATGCGGCCAATCAGCCCCGGATACACCGCCGCCGCGATCATGCCCATAATACCGCCCATCGAAGTGCCTACCCAGTCCACTTTTTTCACGCCGATGCTGCCAAGGAACTGGATGATGACCTGCACATAATAATTATTGTTATAAAGGTCGTGGTCGTCGAGCCAGCCTGATTTCCCGCGCCCCGGCATGTCCGGGCAAATCACGCGGTAACTGGCCGAGAGAGCCTTCGCCAGCTCGTCAAAATCGCGCCCGTTGCGGGTGAGCCCATGCACGCAGACCAGTACGTTTTCGTTATGCGAACCCCATTCGGTATATGATACCTCATGGGCTGATTTCGGCGCAGCAGCGGTAAAACGGTTGATTTTCGGGTTCATGGATTTGATTTTAGCAAGGAAATGCTTTATATCAACCCCATGAGAAGAATCACCCCAGAACCACGTAAACTATTCGATACTTTTGAATTCAGGGAAAGCAAGCTCAATGCTTTACCAAAGCTTGCGCCACTAAAGAAAACCGAGCTTAATATCGATTTCTTCGGAGAAGGAGCTGACCCTTTTCACTTGTTTCTCTCACCTCCTGATAAAACAATCAGCCAGTATCTTAAAGACCTGCCAGCGCATCTGGAAGCTGTAAGAATGGTTTTTGCCGCCAATATGATCGCAAAAGACCCTGAAAAAATGGATATCAGGGAAGAACAGGCGGCACAATGGCGATCTGCAATTAACCGCTCACACCATAAAGTACAGCCATCCATAGTTGTGAATGATCTAGGCGGACTTACCGATATGCGGAAAGTTATGATAAAAAGGGAATTCAAATTTGATTTCGATGACCTGGTTAACCGCCTTAAAAAATTTAATACCTCATTGCACAAAACAAAAGACGAGATGCAGCCCGAAGATATGCAAACCATTAGAGGCGGCGTAGCATTACTAAGAGAGATTAATGGCCTCTACCGGAAGACCGTTCCCCGATTTTATGAATATATAAGTGAGGATACGGAGAAATCCCAACAATTTGAACCTTTCGCTAAGGCGCTTGGCGCTGTTGCATGGAAGCTTGAGCAGGAACTCACCGCCTCACGCTTGCGAAAAGGGAGCACCCAGCCAGCCGGTGTAGGTGGAAGGTAATAATATGAAAAACAAAAAAATCATCATCGGCATAACCGGGGCAAGCGGGGCGGTTCTGGGAATCCGCCTGCTTGAAGTTCTGCGCGATGTCAAAAATATCGAAACCCATTTAATCATCAGCAAGGCCGCGCAAATCACCATCGCCGCCGAAACCGGTTATTCGCTCAAAGACGTACAAAAACTCGCTGACATAAACCACAAATTCGAGGATATATCGGCGGTTTGCGCCAGCGGCTCTTTCCGCGCCGAGGGAATGATTATCGCCCCCTGCTCCATCCGCACCATGAGCGAAGTGGCGACCGGCGTGACCTCCAGCCTGCTCACTCGCACCGCCGACGTGATGCTGAAAGAAAAGAAAAAACTCATATTAATGGTGCGCGAAACCCCGCTGCACTCGCTGCACCTGCGCAACATGGCCGCGCTTTCCGATGCGGGGGCGTTCATCATGCCGCCGGTGGTGACGCTCTACCAAAGGCCGGAAACGATTGGCGAGATGATAGACCACATAATTGGCCGCGCCCTCGACCATTTCGACATTGAGGCCGGGCTGGTGAAACGGTGGCAGGGGTTGAAGTAATATCAGTTATTGACAAGTCGATAACAAGTTGTAATTTTGAATTATTCAACTTATTGGTGCCCTATGAAAAAGTTCTTTTTACTACCATTACTCTTATTGTCAGCCTGCGCACAGGTAACTTTGACTCTTCCGTATAATCCTCAAACAACAGAAGAATTGGGCGGAAAAATAAAAGTTGGAAACTTTGGATATTTTCCAGCCGAAGGAATTCAACAAAACGAAATCCCAGAAACAGCAGCTGGCCGTATTTATCTAACAGAGCCTGTGGGAGAGTTTATAACAAAAGCAGTAAAACGCGAACTCATGCAGGCGAAAGTTTCCAGCAAAGGAACTACTATCTGTCGTCTGGATGGGGAAGTTAACGAATTCTCGTTAGACTCTCTTGGCTACAGCACTGATTATACATCCGACATTAGATACATCCTATACTCACCATCAGAGAAAGTTTTATATGATAATTCTCATCGTATAGAGTTTAATGCATCAAAATTTGTAGACCCTTCAATTGTAATGGCCAATGTCAACAAAGTACTGGCAGACAACATAAACAAACTACTTACTGATGAAGAATTCAAACGAAATATAAATAAATCATGCTCAAGATAAAATTTCTTTCAGTAATTTTACTCTGTTCAGTCGGTATCCAAGCCTGCACACAAAAAGTAACGAACAGCACAAGTTACGCACGTTCTGAAATGGGTCGGGTATCAACTATCATGAAAGGAGTAATCCTTGATATCAGAGAAGTAAACATAACTGGAACCAATTCAGGTATTGGCGCCGGCGCCGGCGCAATTGCTGGTGGGACGGCAGGTTCATCTGTAGGCGGCAATGGCAGATCTAACATTATTGGCGCTGTAGGCGGAGCAGTTATTGGGGGAATTGCAGGTGCCGCCGCTGAAAATGCAGCAACATCAGGGGTAGCATATGAATTCGTAGTTGAACAAGACAATGGGCAAATAATCGGTATTGTTCAATCTAATGAGCAAAACTTGGCAGTTGGTGAAAAAGTTCTTATTTCTCGCTCAGACCGAGCCAGATTAATAAGGGACAACACAAAGAAATAGCTCCCACCGCGATTACCGGCGCTATATCGCCACTTTTGACCAATTCAATATCGGCAAGACAGGCCGCAAACGAAGCAGTTATTTTCCGTATGAATAACTTACTGAGCGATATGGGAAGTTTTCGCTTCATTCTTTTTTAACTTTATGGCTTTATATAGTCACCGAATTGTTCACAAATTAACGGAGAATATCATGTCACACCACAAACGCTTCAAAATCGGCCTCGTCGGCGCAGGAATGATCGGCGGGACGCTCGCCCACCTCGCCGGGCTCAAAGAACTCGGAGATGTCGTATTGATCGACATCGCTGACGGCACCCCGCAGGGCAAAGCGCTTGACCTCGCGCAAAGCTCCCCGATTGAGGATTTTGACAGCAACCTTTCCGGCTCCACCGATTATGCCGCCCTCAAAGGCGCGGACGTTGTTATCGTAACCGCAGGCATCCCGCGCAAACCGGGCATGAGCCGCGATGACCTTATCGGCATCAACACCGGCATCATCAAAACCGCCGGCGAAGGCATCAAGGCCAACGCGCCGGATGCGTTCGTTATCGTCATCACCAACCCGCTCGACGTTATGGTGGGCGTGATGCAGAAAGTCACCGGGTTCAAGCCGGAGAAAGTCGTCGGCATGGCCGGTGTGCTTGATTCCGCGCGTTTCCGCCTGTTCCTCGCTGAAGAATTCAAGGTTTCAGTTGAAGACATCACCGCCTTCGTCCTCGGCGGCCACGGCGACACCATGGTTCCGCTCACCCGTTATTCAACGGTTGCGGGCATCCCGCTCCCTGACCTCGTGAAAATGGGCTGGACGACACAGGAGAGGCTCGACAAGATCGTCCAGCGCACCCGTGACGGCGGCGCAGAAATTGTTGGTTTGCTTAAAACCGGCTCGGCTTATTACGCCCCTGCTTCTGCCGCTATCCAGATGGCGGAAAGCTACCTAAAGGATAAAAAACGCGTACTCCCATGCGCCGCATACCTCACCGGCCAATATGGCGTGAAAGACCTTTACGTCGGCGTTCCGGTGATTATCGGCAAGGGCGGCGTTGAGAAAATCATCGAAATTGAGCTGAATGCCGATGAAAAGGCAGGGTTCGACAAGTCAGTGGCTGCCGTTCAGGAACTGAACAAAGCCGCCAAGCTTGAAGCCGCTTAATACCTTATCAACGGGGATGGAATGACCGTAGACTATACGAAAATTTCCACTCAGATGTCGGGCAGCAAAAAACCCGCTCCGGTGAAATTCGCCTCCGTCCCCAAGGTAAAAACAGGCAAAACAGGTGACGGTAAGGCCACATCAACCTCCTTCATCCTGTTCATTATCGCCCTGCTCCTGTTCTTATACGTCCCAATCCTGGCCATCCCTATCGGATATGTCGCATACCGCCTGAGCCCGTGGTCGGCTTACCGCAAGCGCAGCCCGCAAAAAATAAAAGAGCTTGAAAAGAAGCTGAGTTTCGCGTTTCAGCACTCAGACCATGTCCATGTGAAAGTGAACGGCCAGAAAAAAGACATGCCGGCGGACGGCAAATTCATCAAATTCGTCGCCCTCCTTCTCCCCGCCGCCACGATCGAGAAACTCTATGCCGAAACCCTGAAAACAGCGCCCCGGCATGTGCGGGACGAACACATGATTAACGAGGGCGAATCCTCCCCGCTGCCGGATGATTATTTTAAAACCAACTGATATTTGCCAGAGTGATGTATAAGTACCTTGTCACCCTCGCGGAGGCGGGGGTCCTAAGATAATAAGATTCCCGCCGCCGCGGGAATGACATGGTTTTCCTACTTATATAAAGTGGATAATTGCCTCCCGGATTTTCTTATTTCATCTTCGCGCCTCACCAGTTCCTTCAACGCCTGCAAAAACTCAGTAAACTTCCCCGCATTCCGCTCATTATCCAGCGTGTAATGAATCTCCCGCCGCGCCGGGATAATACTTATAGAATACTCCTCACTCGCCGGAATAACACCACTAGCATTCATAGCGCGCAGCAATGCGGCAGTTAGTTCCTGCGTTACTGAATATCCGTCATTATCAAAAAACTTTGTGGGGTGGATAATTGAAATCTCCCTGCCGTTCCGCGTAATCTCCGCCTCGATGAACCAGCGGTTCAAATTGCCGATAACTATCGGCTGCCACAAACCCGGCATATTCGGCTGGCGAAAAGCCGCCTGATACTTAACTATGTTCCTTGCGAACGGTGTTTCCATCCAGCTTAGTTACTTTGGTTTAACTCATTTTCCAACAAATAGTTTAACCAAACACTAACCAAATTGTTGCACTATCAGATTTCCCTGCTAAAACACTGGCAATTAATCAATGTCATTCCCGTGAAGACGGGAATCTTAAGATCCCCGCCACTAACCGCATTTTGGCGGGGATGACAAAAAAAGGAAGTTTTTATGAATATACATGAGTATCAGGCAAAGCAGGTCCTTCGCAAATTCGGCGTGCCGACCTCACGCGGCATCGTGGCTTTCACCGCCGATGAAGCCGAAAACGCGGCGAAAGAACTTAACGCATCGCTTTTCGTGGTAAAAGCGCAGATCCACGCCGGTGGCCGCGGGAAGGCGGGCGGCGTGAAGCTTACCAAGGACAAGAACGAAGTGAAACAGCTCGCGCGTGAAATGCTCGGCAAAGTGCTTGTTACCCACCAGACCGGCCCGGAAGGTAAGGAAGTCCAGAAAGTTTACATCGAGGAAGGCTCCGACATCGATAAGGAATTCTACCTTTCCGCAGTGGTTGACCGCGCAAGCTCAACCGTCACTTTCGTGGCCTCCGCCGAGGGCGGCGTTGAGATCGAGGAAGTCGCCGCGAAACACCCTGAAAAGATCATCAAGGTTTCGGTTGACCCGGCTTCCGGCATCAGCGGTTTCCACGCGCGCAAACTGGCTTACGGCATCGGCCTCGCCGACCCGGCTCAGGTGAAGGATTTCTCACAATTCGTGTTCAAACTCTATGAATGCTTCATCAAAACCGATGCTTCACAGGTTGAGATCAACCCGCTTATCCGCACCCCGGAAGGCAAATTCAAGGCGCTCGACGCAAAAATGAATTTCGATTCAAACGCGCTTTACCGCCAGCCGGAAATCGTTGAAATGCGCGACCTCACCGAGGAAGACCCGTTTGAAGTCAAGGCTTCCCAGTTCGGCCTTTCCTACGTGAAGATGGACGGCAATATCGGCTGCATGGTGAACGGCGCAGGGCTTGCGATGTCCACCATGGATATCATCAAACTTTACGGCGAAGAGCCTGCCAACTTCCTCGATGTCGGCGGCGGCGCGAACAAGGAAAAAGTGACCGAAGCGTTCAAAATTATCCTTGGCGACCCTGCGGTCAAGGGCATCCTTGTTAACATCTTCGGCGGCATCATGAAATGCGACATCATCGCCGAAGGCGTGGTTGCGGCGGCGAAGGAAGTGAACATCCAGGTTCCGCTGGTCGTCCGCCTTGCAGGCACAAACGTTGAGCTGGGCAAGCAAATCCTTGCCAAATCCGGCCTCAACATCATCCCCGCCGATGACCTTGACGATGCAGCGCAGAAGATTACTCAGGCAATTAAGGCAAAGGCGGCGTAGTATGATAAAGAAACACCTCTTATTTGCATCAGTTATTTTGCTTGCTTCCTGTGCTGCTACGGAAGAAGAACTGAAAAGCTCTACTTTAAAAAGAGCTTCTTTTGACCTTGATTGCCCGGAATCCGATATTACCCTTACTGAACTTCAGAAAATTGGAACCTGGACAGGCACAGCATCCGAAATTACTTACGGCGCAAAAGGCTGCGGCAGACAAACCACGTTTCAAGCAAGAGGTTTGACTGGCGAAGCCCTCGTTTATAAAGAAGGTGCGGCCCCAGACCCGGTAGTGGTTAGAGGTGCAGCAATACCGGAAATTCCCCAAAGTAAGCCATATCCGCCTAACGGGGTATATGGCTTACTTTGGGGA
>CAZJFC010000051.1:4998-12955 GCA_964545245.1 uncultured Rickettsiales bacterium | reverse complement strand
ATATAACTCCGCCTGCGTCTGACTTGCCGCCACCACAGGTTATACCTGATCAGCCACCGGCGCCTCCGGCGTTGAGGGAAGGCGTGGCGAAGCTCACCCCAACCGATAAAAACCTTATCAGCCCGCCGCAACCGGCAGTAATCGACGGCTCCGCGAAGCCACCTGTTACCCCGGTTCCGCCTCCCGGCACGCCGCCGCTGGTGATTACTCCTGATGTGTCCACCACAGACGCGAAACCGCTGCTGAGCAAAAATGACGCGTTGGCCGTACCGGAAGTTTCAAAGCAAATCGACCCCAAGCTGGCAAAACTTGACCCTCCGGTTGCGGTTCCTCCGCCACCGACTTCACCTGCCCCGCTTGCCGCACTGCCGCCGCTGCCGGGACATGAGGTAACGCCTCCTGCGCCCCCTCCTGCTCCACCGCCACTGACCGGCGACCTCATACAGAACAACCAAAGCAAGCAGTATGAAGAAATCCGCAAGAATATCGACGCGCAGAATGAAAAACTGAACAGCAAGCCACGTATTGCAGACCTTGCTGACGAAACCTCCCCTTTAAGGCTCGCGCCGCTTCCTTCATCCCCTGATGCGCCACCACCGCTGCCTTCGGTTGCCACACTGCCGCCTTTAAGCTCGCTTAATCAACAAAAAGCCCCGGCAGATTTGACATTGCCGCCTTCGCCTAGGGAACTGCCGTCACTCGACAAATTGTTTGAGCAGAATGACACTGTCACCTCCGCGCCTGCGCAAAACAGCGTGCCGCAGAAAGAAACCGTAATGGTGCAGCAACCTGGCCTTCCGGTTGCCGAAGCCCCGCCTGCGCCGGTATCCGGCCCGGTTGAGCTATCCATCCCTTACGCCGAGGCAGAAGTAGAACTTCCCCCTTCCGAGCAGGCGAAAATGATGGCTATCGTCCAGAAACTTCAGGCTGATAAAACGCTGCAGGTCAATATCATGGCCTATGCAGGCGGCACGGAGGAACAGACCGGGCAGGCAATCCGCACCTCGCTCGCCCGCGCGATCTCGATCCGCCGTTTCCTGCTGGAAAGAAATGTTGAAAAAGAAAGAATTAACGTTAAACCTCTCGGCAACAAATCAACCTCCGGGGTTCCCGACAGGGTTGACATAATTCTGGGTAAAACGGGCTGAGTAAAATACGTTAGTGGGTACTGGGTATATTAATGGATAACGACACGCTACAATCGGGATTGTTCCTCTTTCTGCTTGCCGCCTCCTCCTATGGCATTTTCCTGCTGTACAAAACCACGCCAAATTTCCAGACCATCAGTTTTTCCGAGCGCATAATCAAATTTCTGCTCATCGCCGGAACGCTGGTTTCGATCTTCATCACTTTTGCGATCGTCCTTTCGGTAATTTATGAATCGCTGCTTTTCTTTGAAAAAGTCGGTGTCCTCGAATTCCTTTTCGGCACCCATTGGAGCCCGCAAAACACCGCCGGGACGGAAGGCCAGAGCGCATTCGGCGCGATACCGCTTTTTGTTGGCACTTTCCTCATCACGCTTATTGCCATGCTGGTTCCCGCGCCGCTGGGGCTTTATTCGGCTATTTACCTTGCTGAATATGCCTCAAAACCGGCGCGTTCCACCATCAAGCCTATCCTCGAAATCCTCGCCGGGATACCAACCGTGGTTTATGGCTATTTCGCCGCTCTCACCGTCGCTCCGCTCATCCGTGGCGCGGGAGAGTCCATCGGGCTGGACGTCGCGAGCGAATCCGCCCTTGCCGCTGGGCTGGTGATGGGCATCATGATTATCCCTTACGTGCTTTCCCTCTCCGACGACGTGATAAACGCCGTCCCGCAATCACTGCGCGATGCTTCCTATGCGCTTGGCGCGACAAAATCGGAAACCATCAGGAAGGTGATCATCCCTGCCGCGCTGCCGGGCATCATGGGCGCGATGCTGCTCGCCATCTCCCGCGCGGTGGGCGAAACCATGATCGTGGTAATGGCCGCGGGGCTTGCCGCAAACCTTACGCTTAACCCACTGGAATCCGTCACCACCGTGACCGTGCAGATCGTCGCCATGCTCACCGGCGACCAGGAGTTCAACAGCGCAAAAACCCTCTCCGCCTTCGCGCTTGGCCTTGCGCTTTTTGCCGTGACCCTCGCGCTCAATATCATCGCCCTCAGGATCGTGAAAAAATACAGGGAGATGTATGATTAAGATAACCAACCTCAAAAGACGCCAGCAATCGGAAATGCGCTTCAGGGCCGCCGGGATTTTTGCGATCGGCCTTTCCTTCTGTTTCCTGCTGTTGCTGCTTTTCACCATCCTCGGCAACGGTTTAAGCGGCTTCCGCCAGACCAAGATAAAGCTCGAAATCAACTTTACGGGAGAAGAACTAAATTCCAAAAACTACAACAAACTGATACAAAACTCCCTAAGCGGACTTTTCCCCGAAGCCACCTCAAATTCCGAAAAGCGCAATTTATTCACACTGGTTTCTGCGGGCAGCAAATTCGAACTGCAAAAATATGTCGAAAAGCATAAAAGCCCCGCCGGGAAGAAAGAAACCATCTGGTTCCCCGCGCAGGAAAACGTAGACATCTATTTCAAGAAAAAAAGCAAGGACTGGAAGACCAGGATCTCCCCCGAAAAAGCCGAATTCGTGAAAGCGCTGAAAGAGAAAAAACTCATCAAGAAGAAATTCAACTCCGCCTTCTTCACCAACGGTGACAGCCAGGAATCCGAGATGGCCGGCATCGGCGGGGCGTTCATCGGCTCCATATTGCTCATAATCTCCTGCCTGCTGGTGGCGCTTCCCATCGGCGTATTATCCGCGGTTTACCTTGAGGAATTCGCGCCCAAGAACCGCATCACCGATATTATCGAGATCAACATCAACAACCTTGCCGCCGTGCCTTCCATCGTGTTCGGCCTGCTCGGCCTTGCGGTTTACCTCAACTTCTTCGGCATGCCGCGTTCCGCCCCCATCGTCGGCGGCCTCACCCTCGCGCTGATGATTATCCCGGTTGTCATCATCTCCACCCGCGCCTCGCTGAAATCCGTCCCGCCTTCAATCAAACAGGCGGCAATGGCGCTGGGCGCTTCCCCTTTACAGGTGGCGATGCACCACACCATCCCGCTCGCCATGCCCGGCATCATGACCGGAACCATCCTCGGCATCGCGCGCGCGCTTGGCGAAACCGCGCCGCTCCTTATGATCGGCATGGTAGCCTTCATCGTCGACATTCCAAATGGCTTCACCGACCCTGCCTCGGCGATGCCGGTGCAGATATTCCTCTGGTCAAAAAACAGCCAGCCCGGATTCGTGGAAAAGACTGCGGCAGCAATCATTGTTTTGCTCGCAATCCTTATCCTCATGAATATAATCGCAGTATGGATACGTAAAAAATATGAAAGACGCTGGTAAAAAAAGAGAGAATATTCCCGCAAAAATCAGTGCCGAAGAGGTGAACCTTTTCTATGGCGACAAACAGGCGCTGTTCGATGTGAACGTATCATTCGAGCCGCACACCGTCACCGCGCTGATCGGCCCTTCCGGCTGCGGAAAATCATCCTTCCTGCGCTGCCTCAACCGCATGAATGACACAATCGATAGCTGCCGCATCAATGGCAGGATCACAATTGACGGCAAGAATATCTACGATAACGATGTGGATGTGGTGCAGCTCCGCGCGCGCACCGGCATGGTGTTCCAGAAACCAACCCCGTTCCCGAAATCTATTTACGACAACGTGGCTTATGGCCCCCGCCTGCACGAACTCACAAAATCAAAACCGGAACTTAACGAGTTGGTGGAAAAAAGCCTCCGCCGCGCCGGCTTGTGGGAAGAAGTGAAAGACCGCCTCGAAGAACCGGGAACCAGCCTTTCCGGCGGCCAGCAGCAGCGCCTTTGCATTGCGCGCACCATCGCCGTCAGCCCGGAAATCATTTTAATGGACGAACCGTGCTCGGCGCTTGACCCAATAGCCACCGCAAAGATCGAGAGCCTTATCGACGAGCTTAAACGGAACTTCACTATTGTAATTGTCACACACTCCATGCAGCAGGCAGCGCGTGTGAGCCAGAAAACCGCCTTTTTCCACCTTGGAAAGATCGTTGAATATAACGACACTGATATAATCTTCACCAACCCGCACTACCAGCAGACACAGGATTATATTACGGGAAGGTATGGTTAAGGCTTCAATCCTCGGCTTGGCGAATATACTACGGACATAAGTATATTGTCACCCCGCGCAGGCGGGGGTCTTAAAGAGCAAGATTCCCGCCTCCGCGGGAATGACAGATTTTTTTTTATTTATATCAATGGATAAAGAGAATGGCGCACTACACTATAGACGCAACAAAATGATATCGTCAAAAGAGCCACCGAACATAAATATAAGCTAATAAAGGCTTCTCCAGCCGCTATAATCTTGACAAATTAATGTTTTATGAAGAATTTGGGGATATTAATGTTGTTTTCCGAAAGGAAGAACGACTGAAAGAGGATATGAGAAATTATGGCAGTTGACATGAATCCCAAAGTTCTCGTTGTCGAAGACGATGAAGCAATCGCGGCAATGCTGAAATATAACCTCAAGGCCGAGGGCTTCACCGCCAGCCACGCCGAAGACGGCGACCTCGCCCTGCAAATGATACAGGAAGACAAGCCCGATATCATCCTGCTCGACTGGATGCTCCCGAACATTTCCGGCATCGAAGTCTGCCGCCGCGTCCGCCAGAACGAAAAAACCCGCAACATCCCGATCATCATGGTGACCGCCCGCAGCGAGGAATCCGACAAGCTGATGGGGCTTGATTACGGCGCGGATGATTACATCACCAAGCCTTTTTCCCCCGCCGAGCTTATCGCGCGTATCAAGGCCGTATTGCGCCGCATCCGCCCTGCTTTCTCGAACGAATCGCTCAATTTCGCCGATATCAAGATGGACCTCTCCACGCACAAGGTAACGCGCGGCGAACATGAGGTTCACCTTGGCCCTACCGAGTTCAAGCTCCTGCGCCATTTCATGGAAAACCCGCGCCGCGTATTCAGCCGCGAGCAACTTCTTGATAATATCTGGGGCAACGATATTTATGTTGAGCTGCGCACTGTCGACGTCCACATCCGCCGCCTGCGTAAAGCGCTGGAAGTGAAGGAAGGCGCGGAAGACATCATCCGCACCGTACGCTCCGCCGGTTATGCGCTGGATGATTCCAAGTAAGGGTTGCGTGGTTGCGTGGTTACATAGTTACATGGTGACTGCTCCACTATGCAACCATGTAACCACGCAACTACGCAACCTATGAAAATCGTAATCCTCACCGGAGCCGGGGTTTCTGCCGAAAGCGGCGTGCGCACCTTCCGCGCCTCCGACGGATTATGGGAAGACCACCGCATCGAGGATGTCGCCACGCCCGACGGCTTCACCCGCAACCCGGAACTGGTGCAGAGGTTTTATAACATGCGCCGCGCCCAGCTAAAGACCGTGCAGCCCAACCAGGCGCACATCGCCCTCGCGAAACTGGAAGTAGCCGGAAAACACAATGTTCTGCTGGTGACACAAAACGTGGATGACCTGCATGAACGCGCGGGCAGCAGGAACCTTATCCATATGCACGGCGAGTTGCTCAAGAAACGCTGCACAAGATCCGGCGAAGTTTCTGATTGCCATGAGGATTTGGCGGGAACCGCCTTCCGCCCGCACATCGTCTGGTTCGGCGAAATGCCGCTTGAGATGGAGCGCATTTACGCAGCCCTGCACGAAGCCGACCTGTTCATTTCCATCGGCACTTCGGGCAATGTTTACCCCGCCGCCGGGTTTGTGGCCGAGGCCAAACACGCAGGGGCGGAAACCGTGGAGATCAACCTTGAGCCGACCCATAACCCTTATTTCGACCGCAAGATTTACGGCAAGGCGGGCGAAATCCTGCCGGATTTTGCAGCGGAATTACTGGCTGCAAACCATTAATGGCTATGGACGCTGATACCCGGCATCTGCACCGACGCGCCACCACGGCCATCGGTCTGCACTTTTATGCCGCCGGTGCGGACAGTTGTCGCACCGCCGCCCACCGCCCCTTCAACGGCCAAAGGCTCGTTCACGGTCTGGATAAGGATTGACACGCGGCGGTTCTGCGCGCGGCCAATCGGGTTATCGCTGCCATCCGGGTTGGCGTTCGCGGCAACCGGGTAAGATTCGCCAAGCCCCTGCACCCTTAAAACATTCGCATCAATCCCGCCGTGGGTTATCAGCCATTCGGCCACCGTATTCGCGCGTTTGTTGGAAAGTGTAAGGTTCGCCGCGTCATCCCCCACGGAATCGGTATGCCCCTGGATCAGCACCGCGCCTTTCCTGTCATGGTTGATGACATAAGCAAGGCGGTTAAGCGTTTCATTCGCTTTTGCGGTCAAATCCCATTTTCCGAACTCAAACAGGATATCGCTGCTCATATCCAGCACAAGGTTATTACCCTGCTTCTTCACCCCAAGGTCGCGGATCGTCTGGTTATAATCATAAACCTCAACCGAAGCGGCCCCCGGCTGCCTTGCAATTACCGATGTTTCCGCCGCAACCAGCGCCTCATACTGCCCGTTCGCGTTCAGCCCTTTCACTGCGCCCGCCGCGATACGCAGCTCATTGCCGCGCCCGTCCATTATCTTGACCGCGTTATTGATGCATTTAACCGAAGCTGCGCCCGCGGATTTCCTTATAACTGCGCCCGGCGGGCATTCCGCCACCCTGACGCCGTTGACATAAGCCGCGCGTCCTGCCGTGAACACAAGGTTCGAGCCGTCCTGCGCGGTGAAATTGATATCGCCGTTCACTTCTTTGACCAAGGCGGCAGGCGCAGGATTGGCCGCCAATACCGATAAAATAAAAGCCAGATAGTATTTTTTCATGTTTCCCCGCAGGTTAACTGGTTATAATCGAAGCCGGATATTAGCATATCCACCCTTCTTAAAAAGAAAAAACCGCAATTTCCCGCACGGGGCACAGAAAAACTGCGGAAAGCAATCCCGCAGAAACAACTATGTTACCTCCGCTCCATGCTGCGACACAGGGCGGAGTATGGGATTTATATACATAACCAGCCCTAATGCGTCATTGCGAGCGAACAACGTGAGCGCGGCAATCCAGTCTGGATTGCTTCGTCGGCGTTGCCTCCTCGCAATGACGCTCAAGTATATAAATCTCTTATTTGTAATGGAGTGCCACTTGCGGCGTAACTGTTGACTCTTAAGGAAAAACTGCCTATAAACACCTTATGATTAAGCACCATAACCCAGCGCAACTGCGACTTAGCACCTTCCCAGGCCTATATGCATAGCCCCTGGGTTTTCCCGTTCGAGTTTTACTTAATCATTTAAATCACACACATCCTATGTCCAAAAAAGAACAGATCATCATTTTTGATACCACCTTGCGCGATGGCGAGCAATCCGCCGGCGGCTCCATGACCGTCGAGGAAAAAATCGCGGTTGCCGAAAACCTCGACCACATGCAGGTGGACGTTATCGAAGCCGGTTTCGCAGCCTCCTCACGCGGGGATTTTCAGGCGGTGAATGAAATCGCCCGCCACACCAAATTCGCGCAGGTTTGCAGCCTCGCCCGCCACCGCGAACCGGATATCGACGCGGCTGGCGAAGCGCTCAAACCCGCGAAGAACCCGCGTATCCACACCTTCATTTCCACTTCCGACATCCATCTTAAATACCAGTTCAAGATGACCAAGGACGAGGTTCTGGCCGCGATTAAAAAAATCGTCACCCGCGCCAAAAAATATACCGATAACATCGAGTGGAGCGCGATGGACGCGACACGCTCGGAGCATGACTTCCTGCTGAAAGCAATCGAAACCGCAATCAGATATGGCGCGACTACGGTGAATATCCCGGATACCGTGGGTTATGCCATCCCGGAGGAATATGCGGCGCTGATCGCGAAAATCAAAAACAACGTCCCGAATATCGACAAAGCCATC
>CAZJFC010000051.1:4037-4988 GCA_964545245.1 uncultured Rickettsiales bacterium | reverse complement strand
CAATCGCCTGGGCATTGAAGTGGTTCCGCCTTCGGTAATGACGTCCTTCCGCCCGTTCGAAGTCGGCGAGAAGCAGATCTTTTACTCGCTTGCCGCCATCAAAGCCGGGGCGCGGCAGATTGAATGCACCATCAACGGCATCGGCGAACGCGCGGGCAACACCGCGCTGGAAGAAGTCGTGATGGCCATCAAGACCCGCAACGATTTCCTGCCCTATAAAATGAACGTGAAAACCGAGCATATCGCAAGGCTTTCACGGCAGGTTTCCAACTTCACCGGGTTGCTGATCCAGAATAACAAGGCGATCGTGGGCAAAAATGCTTTCGCGCATGAATCCGGCATCCACCAGCACGGCGTGCTCGAAAACCCGGAAACCTATGAGATAATGAGCCCGAAATCCATCGGCCTTGAGCGCAACTCGCTGCCGCTGGGCAAGCTTTCAGGCCGCCACGCCTTCAAGGCGAAGCTGAAATCGCTGGGTTACGGCCTTGGCGATAATTCGCTGAATGACGCGTTCAACAAGTTCAAAGACCTCGCCGACAAGAAAAAAGAGATTTATGACGAGGACATAATCGCCATCATCGAAAAAAACACCGATATCGAACATAACGAAGACATCCAGTTCAAATCGCTGAAAGTCGTCTGCGGCTCCGAAGAGCAAAAGGCCGACCTCACCCTGCTGGTGAAAGGCAAGGAAAAATCCGCCTCCACCGAGGGCAACGGCCCGGTTGACGCAGTGTTCAAAGCCATCAAGAAAATCTGCGGCGAGAAAGGCAGGCTGAAACTCTATCAGGTACACGCCGTCACGCAAGGAACCGACGCGCAGGCTGAAGTCACCGTCCGCCTCGAAACCAAGTCAGGCCGGGTAATAAGCGGAACCGCCGCCGATGTCGACACACTGGTTGCTTCAGCGAAGGCTTACATCAGCGCGCTGAACCGTTTGGACGAAAA
>CAZJFC010000051.1:0-4027 GCA_964545245.1 uncultured Rickettsiales bacterium | reverse complement strand
GAAAAGTAACCAGCATCTGGCTAAATGCAACATGATAAAATCCGAATACCACACACTCACCGACACCACCCGCAGCCGCGAAATCCCGCTGAAAACCTACCACCCCAAAGAGGGCGCGGATAACGGCAAAACCGTGATTTTCTCGCATGGTCTGGGCGGCTCGCGCGATAGTTACCAATATTACGCCGAATTCCTCGCCGCGCATGGCTTCACCTGCCACCACCCCACCCATATCGGGATTGACGACACGCTGCTGAAAGACCGCCGTCCGTTCCAGGTTTTGAAGGAAGCCGCATCGCACCCGGAGAATTACATAAACCCGCCGCTCGATGTGCGCTTTGTGGCCGACCATTTTGCGCTTGATGAATATATCATGGCCGGGCATTCTTTCGGCTCTTACACAACGCTGGTGCTGGCGGGGCAACCTCCTAAGTTTGCACCCCCCTCTTTCCCCCCTCATAGGGGGGATGAATCTCTTAACTCTTTCCCCCCTATGAGGGGGGATTTACCTTTTGACCCTCTCCCCCCTATGAGGGGGGATGAAACTTTTGATACTATCCCCCCTATGAGGGGGGATTTAAGGGGGGTGCTCAAAGACAACCGCATAACCTGCGCCATCGCCATGAGCCCGCACGCGGTGAACGATAATTTTGAGGCAGCATACGGGGGTATCAACATCCCCATCCTGCACATCACCGGCAAGCATGACGACAGCCCGTTCGGTTTTTTTGAGCCGATACAGCGCCGCATCCCGTTCGACCATATTTCGCATGGCGGCCAGTATCTGATGATTTTCAACGATGCCGACCACATGGTTTTCGCCGCCCAGCGCAGGCAGAACAAATTCTCCGCGAAAGACGTCAGCGTGATGAAGATGACCTGCGAAATCTCGCTGGAGTTCCTCAGGAAATATTCGCTAAAAAGCAAGACAGGGCTTGACTCCCAAGGGTTCCATGATAGATTCGGCGCATACGGGATATTTGAAAAGAAACTCTAAACAAGAAGGACTAAATTATGCCAAACATAGGTGGTATCGCAGGCGATCAACTGCAACAATATATCCAGCGCATCGAGCGCCTTGAAGAAGATAAAAAAGGTATAGCGGACGATATTAAAGACGTATATGCGGAAGCAAAAGCCAATGGCTTTGACTCCAAAATCGTGCGTAAAATCATATCCTTACGCAAAATGGAAGAATCCGAGCGCGAGGAAATGGAAACGCTTATCGACATTTACAAAGCCGCCCTCGGAATGATCCCTGAATTCGAGAAAAAAGAAGCCGCTTAAGCCATCACCTCCCCCATCCCCTCCTGATAGGAGGGGAGACAATCGCTCCCTCTCCTATCAGGAGAGGGCTGGGGTGAGGTGCAGGGAATGGAACCTCGGAACCTCGGAACATCGGAATTTCGGAACATCAGAAATTAACCCTCCTCCAACTCCTCCCTCAGGGAGGAGGGCTTTGCGCTCCCTCTCCTATCAGGAGAGGGCCGGGGTGAGGTGCAGGGGATGGAACCTCGGATTTCCGGGATTCCGATGTTCCGGAGTTCTGAAATTCCATTGCCGTCAGGCTCCGCCTTCCTCGCAATGACGGTATAATGAGAAAGGCTCTAATGCCTGAACACCCGCGTTCCGGTGACTACCATCGCGATATCATTCGCATCCGCCGCCGCGAAAACTTCCCCGTCACGCACGGAGCCGCCGGGATGGATTATTGCGGTAATGCCCGCTTTCGCCGCAGTTTCAACGCCGTCGGCAAACGGGAAGAACGCGTCCGAGGCAAGCGCATGGCCTTTCACATCATTCGCGGTGGCGAGCGCAACGCTGCCCACGCGGTTCATCTGCCCTGCCCCGATGCCCGTTGAAGTCTGGTTTTTCGCAGTCACGATCGCGTTCGATTTAACATGCTTCACCACCTTGAACGCAAACAGCAAATCCTTGAGTTCTTCGGCGGTCGGCTCGCGCTTGCTCACCAGTTTCAAATCCGCCTCACTGATGTTGGCATTATCCAAATCCTGCACCAGCAGGCCGCCGGATACTGATTTATAAGATACGTGGTTGCGTGGCTCAGTGGTTGCGTGGGTTATAAGTACGCGCAGGTTTTTTTTCTTCGCGAAAATCTCTTTCGCTGCGCCGGAAATCTGCGGGGCAATGATGACCTCCGCGAAAAGTTTTGAAATTTCCCCGGCGGTTTCAGCGTCGATCTCGCGGTTTAGCGCGATTATGCCGCCGAATGCGGAAACCGGGTCAGCCGCCAGCGCCTTGCGGTATGCCTCGGCAAGGTTCGCGCCGATAGCCACTCCGCACGGGTTTGCGTGCTTGATGATCGCCGCCGCAGACTCCGCGAATTCGGAGACCAGCAAAAACGCCGCGTCAGTATCGTTGATGTTGTTATAGCTAAGCTCCTTGCCCTGCAATTGCTCGGCAGTCGCCACGCCGGGAACATCCGGGTCAGTCACATAAAACGCGGCTTCCTGATGCGGGTTTTCGCCATAGCGCAGATCCTGCCGGATTTTGCCGTTGATGCTGATATTGTTCGGGAATTTGCGGCCCGATATCCAGTTGGCGATTGCGCCGTCATAGGCGGCAGTGCGCGCAAAAGCTTTCACCGCAAGGTTTTTGAGCCTGTCCTGCTCAAGGTGCATGCCGGATTCTTTCAGTTCTTTTTTGAGGTCGTCATAATCCGCCGGGTCAGTCACCACCGCGACGAATTTATGGTTTTTGGCGGCGGAACGAATCATCGAAGGCCCGCCGATATCGATATTCTCAATCACTTCGTCAAATCCTGCGCCGCCGGCCACGGTTTTCTCGAATTCGTAAAGGTTCACGATAACCATATCGATTTCATTGATCTCGTGGAGCTGCATCGCCTGTATATGCTCCTTGTTATCACGCACCGCAAGCAACCCGCCATGCACTTTCGGGTGCAGGGTTTTCACGCGCCCATCCATGATTTCCGGGAAGCCGGTGACTTCCGAAATATCGGTGACGGGAATGCCCTCATCCTGAAGCTTCTTCGCTGTTCCACCTGTCGAGACCAGCTTCACGCCATGTTCGGCAAGGAAGGCTGCGAACTCAACAATACCGGTTTTATCGGTAACTGAAATTAATGCTGTCTTGATTTTAATCATGGCCGCATTATCTATTACAGTATAAGCTAAGTTTCAACAGGAGGATTTATGGCTGACATCATTATTTACACAAAGGATTATTGCCCTTACTGCACCAAGGCCAAGACCCTGCTTGAGATCAAGGGGCAAAAATTCAGGGAAATCGACGTAACCAACGACAAGGCGCTGCTCGATGAAATGCTCGGTAAATCAAACGGACGCACCACCGTCCCGCAGATTTTCATCAACGAAACCCATGTCGGCGGCTTCGATGACCTTAACCTGCTCAACCATAAAGGCGAGCTTGATAAGCTGCTCGCGGCGTGATTTTTTGGTTGCCCCCGTGCTGTAGTGTCAGTGACAGTGTGAGTGTCAGTTTTTCTCCCACTGACACTGTCACTCCCACTCTCCCGGCACCTTACCCCCTTCACGGCTCCTGCCTCGCTCCTTCTTCTACACGTCATCGCGAGCCTTCGTGAGAAGGCGTGGCGATCCAGTTTTCTGGATTGCTTCGGCAAAGCCTCGCAATGACGCTGTGCTGTTATTCCCGCGTAGGCGGGAATCTTACACAAGCCACTGCAAAATAACATGTAATAATTTCATAACATATTGAATTTGCTACGTTTTGCATGACAAGAAAAACCTTGACATCGCACATCTCTTAGTGGTATAGTTATGATATATCGCTAAACTGATATGATTAATCCTAGGCGCGTGACATGAAAAAACAAGGGGTCCGGGATGGGGCAACGGGGTAACCCGCCCCTGATATTTGACATCGTGAGTGATTTTTATAGACGCTAGGCTATAGGCACTAGGCAACAGGGATTGCTGCGCCTTTTTCAGGTGACAGGGAACAGGTCACTCCCCCTCTCCCGCTTGCGGGGGAGGGTCGGGGTGGGGGCATACTGAAAACTGGC
>CAZJFC010000050.1:0-13446 GCA_964545245.1 uncultured Rickettsiales bacterium | reverse complement strand
TCATGGTCGGCAAGGCGCTGAAAGCAGCGGAACAATTGGCCGAGGAAGGAATCAGCGCGGAGGTGATTGACCTGCGTACGCTGCGCCCGCTTGATAAGGATACCATCATTGAATCCGTGCGCAAAACCAACCGCCTTGTAACCGTTGAAGAAGGTTTTCCATTCGCGGGGATTGGTGCTGAGATTTCAAGCATCATTATGGAGGAAGCATTCGACGACCTCGATGCGCCGGTAGTGAAAGTTGCGGGGAAAGATGTGCCGCTGCCATATGCCGCTAACCTTGAAAAACTTGTGCTGCCGCAGGCTGAAGATATTGCCGCTGCGTGCCGTGAAGTGGTTGGAAGACAGGTTTAATAATATTATTACCGCAACCTTGGCGGAGAGGGCTTTTTGCGCCGGGGTTTTTCTTCTGCTTCACTGCCAAAGAATTCGCTTAAAAATTCAGGCATCATGCAGGTGGGGGAGGCAAGCTCGATTGGTTCATCTTTATCGCGCTCAGGTTTTCGGGTGCGGGATTTTTTACTTTTTTCATGAGCCATGATTTTTGAATTAAAACACAGAGTTGCTTTGCTTTCCACCGGAAAAATGCTAAAAATAGACCGAACATAAAATCAGGGAATATATGCAGGCCGCGCAGAAAATTGAACCTCAGCCAAATTCAGTTTATATCGGGACAGGTGAGCAGCCCCACTTTCTTGACCTGAAATATGCCAACCGCCACGGGTTGATCGCGGGGGCAACCGGAACCGGCAAAACGGTCACATTGCAGGCAATCGCGGAAAGCTTTTCGCGCAACGGCATCCCGGTTTTTCTGGCCGATGTGAAGGGCGACCTTGCGGGGATTTCGCAAAGCGGCGATGAATCAAACAAGCGCGTGGCCGAGCGTTACCGGCAGCTTGGCGTTGTGCCGGAATTTAAACCAAATCCGGTGATATTCTGGGATTTGTTCGGCAGGAACGGTCACCCGGTGCGTACGACAATTTCGGAAATGGGGCCGCTTATAATTGGCCGCCTGCTTGGCCTTAACCCGACCCAGCATGGCGTTCTTGATATATGTTTTGCGGTCGCTGATGATGAAGGTCTGCTCCTGCTCGACCTCAAGGATTTACGTGCGATGCTGGTTTTTGTTTCCGGGAGCGCCAGCGATATTTCAAAAAATTATGGCAATGTAAGCCCAACTTCGGTGGCGGCTATCCAGCGGGCATTGCTTAGCCTTGAGCAGCAGGGCGGCGAAAATTTCTTTGGCGAACCGGCGGTGGATATCCGTGATTTTATGCGCACGACACATAACGGGGTGGGATATGTCAACGTGCTTGCAGCGGAAACGCTTATCCAGCACCCTAAACTTTATTCCACATTTTTGCTATGGCTGCTTTCCGAACTGTTCGAGGATTTGCCGGAAGTGGGCGATTTGGAAAAACCAAAGCTCGCATTCTTTTTTGATGAAGCGCACCTGCTGTTTGACGATGCGCCAAAAGCATTGGTGGATAAGGTGGAGCAAGTGGTGCGCCTGATACGCTCCAAGGGCGTTGGGGTTTATTTCATCACGCAGAGCCCGCAGGATATCCCACAATCAGTGCTGGGACAGCTTGGCAACCGCTTCCAGCACGCGTTACGTGCCTTCACGCCGAATGACCAGAAAGCGGTGAAAGTGGCGGCGCAGACTTTCCGCGCAAACCCGAAATTCAAGACCGAAGCTGCGATAACTGAATTGGGAGTGGGCGAAGCGCTGGTTTCCACACTTGAAGCCGGGGGAACACCGGGCATTGTTGACCGCACGTTCATTTGCCCGCCTGCTTCACGCATCGGGGTAATTTCCGAGGCAGAAAGACGGAATTTAATTAACTCCAGCCCGCTGAACGGGTTTTATGACAAGGTTGTGGATAGGGAATCCGCCTTTGAGAAACTGAATGCAAAAGCGCATAAAGCAGCGCCGGAAGCTCCGGCTGGAAGAAAATATCAGGGTGCGGAGCCTAAAAAAGCAGCAGGCAGGCAGCGCATGGGTTATGGTGAAACTCTCGCAAAACAGGTTATCCGCACCGTTGGCTCGCAGCTAGGAAGGCAAATCACGCGCGGCATATTGGGCGGGCTGCTCAAAAAATAGGCATTCAAATTGACATAGAGAAATTTTCTCTTAAAGTATGCGCTTCAGCTAATTCAGGGACAAGAATGCCTATAGAGATTTTAATGCCTGCGCTATCACCCACCATGACCGAGGGGAACCTCGCCAAGTGGCACAAAAAAGAAGGTGACAAGGTAAAAGCGGGTGATGTTATCGCCGAGATTGAAACCGATAAGGCAACCATGGAGGTTGAGGCGGTTGACGAGGGAGTTCTCGGCAAAATCCTGATCCCCGGCGGCACTGAAAATGTGAAGGTGAATGAGGCTATCGCCCTTCTTCTTGAAGATGGCGAGGATGCAAAGGCGCTTGATTCTTATAAACCAAAAGCTGCGGCTCCAAAAGCAGAAGAACCGGCGAAAGCAGAGGTCACTGCCGCTGCAACACCTGCTGCCGCTCCGGCGCAGGTAAGTGCAGCTACTGCAACAAGCGGTCGTGTGAAGGCCTCTCCGCTCGCTAAAAGAATTGCCGCGCAGGAAGGTGTTGACCTCCGCTTCGTGCAAGGTAGCGGCCCCGGTGGCCGCATCGTGAAGGCGGATATCCTGAACGCGCCGAAGGGCGGCAAGGGCATTGTGTTCCGCAACCCGGTTGAGGCTGTGGAAATCCCGAATAACAATATGCGCAAGGTGATCGCGAAACGCTTGCTTGAATCAAAAACCACGGTTCCGCATTTCTATCTTTCGATTGACCTGAACATTGACGCGCTGCTTTCCGCGCGTGCGGCGATCAACGCGAAAGGCAAGGATAAATACAAAATTTCGGTGAATGATTTTGTGATTAAAGCAGTTGCGCTCGCAATGCGTGATGTGCCGGATTCCAACGCTTCATGGACCGACGCCGCCATACGGCAATATAACAACGTGGATGTTTCCGTGGCGGTGGCGATCGATGGCGGGCTGATTACCCCGATCATCAAAAACGCCGACCAGAAAGATATCGTCACCATTTCCGGCGAAATGAAAGACCTCGCAAAACGCGCGAAGGAAAACAAGCTCGCGCCGGAAGAATTCCAGGGCGGGGGTTTCAGCATCTCCAACCTTGGCATGTATGGCATCAAGAACTTCCAGGCGATTGTGAACCCGCCGCAGGGTTGCATCCTTGCGGTTGGCGCGGGCGAGGAACGCGCTATCGTGAAAGATGGGCAGATTGTGAAAGCGAACATCATGTCATGCACGCTTTCAGTTGACCACCGCGTGGTTGACGGCGCAGTGGGCGCGAATTTCCTGCAGGCATTCAAGGCATACATTGAGGAGCCGGTCCTCATGTTTGTATAACAGACCGGAGCAACCCAAAGAGAGGAAAAATGACTGAACTCCCAAACCCGGCCTGCGGCAAAAGCTGCAAAGGCAAACTAGTTGGAATCATATTGGCTGTGGCCGTTATCGGCGGCGGCATATTCGCCTATACGAAAGGGCTTATCCCCGGTGTTGGCGCGGGAAATCAGGTCGCTGAGGAAGTGAAACAGGAAGTTGAAGCGCTGCAAGGTGAGGGGTTCAACGAGGGCATTAAAAAGGTCTTCGACGCGAATTTCAGGCCGGTGCTTGATGAGGAGCAGCAAAAAGAGTTCGATGAAGGGTTCAATAAATTTATCGCGTCGCTGGACTATAATTTCTCATACAAAGAGATTAAAACAATCACTGAGCCGGGCAAAGGCGGGGTTGAAATTACCGATGCCGTACTTTCTTTCAAAAGCCCGGAAGGAGCCAATGCAGGCGAGGCTGAACAGCGCACCGCGAAGGTTATCATCCTGCGTGATGTGAATGATCCGGGGCGTTATGTTATCGATATCCCGACACCTGTTGAATATTACGCCGACTTCATGGGGCAGAAGCAAAAAATTGCCGTTCTCGAAAGCGAGCAATATACCAGTGAGCTTAAACTCAATGACGCAAACGAGGTTGAAGTTATTAAATCCGTAACCAAAAACCTGGTCATAAAAGAGGCAAGGGGAAATACCGTGCTGGCTAAAATAGCGGAATCCGGCGGGGATTTCACGACCAGAAAAACGGGTGAAGACGCAAAAACCGCGCTGAATTTTTACATAACCAATTTTGAATTCGGTGATATGGCGAAGCTTATGCTTGGGCCAATTGAGCCGGTCAGCATGAAGTTTGACGCGGATTATAACGGCACGAGCCTTGGTTCCGTCATCAGCAGGCTCGCGGAGCTTGATAGCAGGAAACAGGCCGCGCGCAAGGAAGGCAAGGAAGAACCGGCAGAAGAAAAAGTTGAGTTCGACGCGGATATCAAGGTGAAGGAATTTTCGCTGTTTATGGGTGAATCCGGAGTTAAGTCGCTCGCTGACCTGAAATTCGGTGACTCCGAAAAACGCGAAGTCCCGAAAGGCGAGGCAAGTATTTCAATCGTGAAACACCGGAAATTACTTGATTTTATCCAGAAATCATTTGGCGTTGCCGCTGCCGATTTTGAGAAATTTATCGCTTTCGCCAAGGAAATCGGCGAAGAAAAAGGTGATGATATCGTGGTCAAAATCAAATTTGACGGAACGGATAATGTCCTTATCGGCGGGAAAACCCCTGAGGAAGTGAAAGCGATCGAGGCAAGGCACTTCCAAAGGACGGTACCGGCGGGAATCCCTCAGGATGGCGGCCTGACAACTTCATCCGGCGGCGCGGAGGCTTCTCCTTCTGTCCCTGAGAAAGTGGAATCCAAACCGCTTGAGGAACATGACGGACACGCGCATTAATTCAATAAACTAACGGAATAAACAGTTCTTATGGCAGATACTAATTTTGATGTAATCGTTATCGGCGCGGGGCCGGGCGGCTATGTTGCGGCAATCCGCGCGGCGCAGCTAAAACTGAAAGTGGCGATTGTGGAACGTGAGCATCTTGGCGGTATCTGCCTTAACTGGGGTTGTATCCCGACCAAGGCGCTGCTGCGCTCGGCAGAGGTTTATTCGCTGTTCAAACATGCTGATGAGTTCGGCCTGAAAGCGGAAAAAATCAGCTTCGATTTCAAGAAAATCATTGAGCGCTCACGGGCAGTTTCCGCTAAGCTTTCCGGCGGTATCGGCTCGCTGATGAAGAAGAACAAGGTTACCGTTATCAACGGCGCGGCGAAGCTTGCGGGTGGCGGTAAAATCAAGGTTGGCGCTGACACTTATCAGGCGAAGCATATCATAATTGCCACCGGAGCGCGCGCGCGCGTTATTCCGGGGCTGGAGCCGGACGGCAAGCAGATCTGGACATATAAGGAAGCGATGACGCCGCCTGCCATGCCAAAATCATTGCTGGTTGTCGGCAGCGGCGCGATCGGCGTTGAGTTCGCCAGCTTCTATAACGCGCTTGGTGTGGCTGTGACGCTGGTTGAGGTGCAGGACAGGATTCTCCCGGTGGAGGATGAGGAAATCGCAAAAATCGCGCATAAATCATTTGAAAAACAGGGAATAAAAATCATCACCGGCGCGCAGGTGAAAAAGCTGGGAAAAGGCAAATCCGATGTTACCGCGACGATTGAAAAAGGCGGTAAGGCTGAAACCATAAAGGTTGAGCGCGTCATCATGGCGGTCGGCATTGTCGGCAACACTGAAAACCTTGGGCTTGAAGCAACCAAGGTTAAGGTTGAGAAAAACCAGATTCTCACCAACGAATGGTGCGAAACCGCCGAAAAAGGCGTTTATGCGATTGGTGATGTGGCAGGCGCTCCGTGGCTTGCGCACAAGGCTTCGCATGAAGGAATTATCTGCGTGGAAAAACTGGCGGGGCAGAAGGACGTCCACCCGCTCAAAAAAGCGAATATTCCGGGCTGCACTTACTCGCATCCGCAAATCGCGAGCATCGGCCTCACCGAAAAAGCGGCGAAGGATAAGGGGCTTAAGATCAAGGTTGGCCGTTTCCTCCCGGTTGGCAACGGCAAGGCGATCGCGATGGGCGAAACCGATGGGCTGGTTAAAACCATTTTTGATGAAAAGACAGGTGAGTTGCTTGGTGCGCATATGATCGGCGCGGAAGTCACCGAGATGATTCAGGGCTTTGCCATCGGCAAAACCTGCGAGGCGACCGAGGCCGAGTTCATGCACACGATATTCCCGCATCCGACAATGTCCGAGATGATGCACGAGGCGGTGCTGGATGCCTATGGCCGCGTTATCCATATGTGATTATGAGATATCTCTTGCTCATCGCCATGGTTTTATGTGTTTCAACGCAAGGCGTGGCAAGGGAAAAAGATGTTTCACCGAAAGTTAAGGCAGGCACGCCGCCAGGAATCTATGCCAGGCAGCCGGATACAAAATGCGAAATCAATAAACCATGCCATATTACTTTTTCTTTTGCTGGCGGCTCATATGAACCTTACCCGGTGAGTGATAATCTTTATGTAAGCCAGAGCTGGACAAGTTATGAACATGACATGCTGGATACGGATAAGCGTAACCTTTTCACCGGCGATGCTTCGCAGCTTATACCGGAGGAAGATATAAAATCAGGCTCATGGAAGTTTCGGTTCAGCGTTGCCAAGGAAGGCGAATATGTCGGCAAGATGGTATTTTCCAACCCTGCGGTTAAAGGGCGCGGGATGGTGCAGGAAATTGATGTTGCCATACTGGCCGAAAAAGGGCGCGTGTTCACCGGGGGTTCGATACCGGACATTTTCTATGCTATGGAAGATAAGGAATTCCGCGATATGGTTCTTAAGGGAAGGGCGGCAAGGCAGAAAGAAAATTATAAGCCTGAATATTCAAATGCCAGGGGGCTATCGCCGTGGAACTTGCCCCAGCTTAATGAATGCATGTTTCTGAACCAGACGATTGTAACATCGTGGGGCGAGGAGAGGACACATAACGTGGCTGTGGGGGCGAAGGGCAAGGATTGTAATGTTTCTGATGTTATTGATGGGAGGAATGTTTACGGAATTTCCTTCAAGGTAAGGCCGTATACGCCTTACCGGATAGAGATGAATTCCGAAATTGATATATGCCCAAGCATCCAAACGGAGAAAGGTTTTGTGAAGTTCACTGACAAGGCGGATTGCCAGGGCAAAGAGCTGAAAAACTTTGTCCTCAAAGGGTTCGCGGTTGAAGATAATCTGCGGATAGATTATTTTCAGGCGGACAGGTTCGATGAACAGAGGCACAAGGTTAATTATACGATAACCATACCCGAATCTTTTGAGCTTGGCGATTAGGCTTCACTTCAAATTAAAATAGCCTTTAATTTTCCTTCCAATGGCGATTGTCCAGCGGTTTTCGTCATAGACAACGATCGTATCCGCGGCGATATCGTGGAAAGTGCGGCGGCGGCGGTGAAAAGCGCCGAAAATGATTCCTGCGCCCAGTGCGGCAACCGAAAGCACCGAGCAGATGTAACGTATTGCGGACTGGCTGAGCGTGAGCCTGTTATGGGTGATATTATCCACGACTTTTATCCCGGTGATTTTCTTGCCCAGCGTCCCGCCTAATTTGTAGGTGGTGTAGATGAAATAAATTCCGAGCAGGATGACTTGGATGATGGTTGCGGTGGCAAACTGGGTTATGGTCTCGCGGACTTCATTCGGGTATTTCAGCATCAGGTATTTGCCCAGCGCTTCCGGGTCGCCGCCGAGTTCCGGGTGTTCCTGCACCGCCTGTACGCGCAGGGGCGTAATGGGGTTGCCATCGGGGTAAATGCTGGAAATAAGGTAGTTGGAAATTATGAACACGAAGATGAAGGTTATTGCAAGGTCCATCCCGAATGCGAAAAGCCTTGTGGTGATGTCACCATAAGTAAAGTTTTCGTCGCTGGGTTTTTTGAAGAAGTTAAGCATAGGATGCATCCTTAATGTCTTAATGTTTTATCTCGCACCAGACAGGCGTATGGTCGGAAGGTTTGTCCCATGCGCGCGGGGTGGAATCGATATCGCAGCTTATGAGGCTGTCTGCCGCTTCCGGCGAAAGCAGCAGATGGTCTATGCGCAGGCCGTTATTCTGCTGGAACGCCCCGGCGCGGTAATCCCACCAGCTAAACCTTTGCTCCTGCGGGTGCATGGCGCGGAAAGCATCGGTGAGGCCGAGATATTCTATGCTGCGCAGCAATTTGCGCTCTTCGGGGTGGAAGCAGATGGTTCCTTCGAGTTTTACCGGGTCGAATACGTCAAGCGGCTGGGGGGCGACGTTATAATCCCCGCCTACTACCAGTTTTTCGTCATATTGCAGTAGGTTCTGCAAATGCCCGCGCAGGCGGTTCAGGAAAGACAGCTTATACTGGAATTTATGGCTGCCTTCTTCCATGCCGTTCGGCACATAAACGCTCACTACCCGTACACCGTTGGTAACTGCCTCGACATAACGCGCTTCGGCATCGGAACCATCGCCGGGCAGGGTGGTGGAAACATCTTCAATGGGGTGTTTGCTGAGTATGGCCACGCCGTTATATGTTTTCTGGCCGATAAGCGCGGCATTATAGCCTAAATCCTCAATTTCCATGCGGGGGAAGGCGTCATCAGTGCATTTGAGTTCCTGAAGCAGGATTACATCGGGAGATTGCTCGCGCGCATAACGCATTAAATGCTCAAGGCGGGATTTTACTGAATTCACATTCCAGGTGGCGATTCTCATGGGGGTAATTTAGAGCAAAAAAAGAACCCAGTCAAAGACCGGGTTCATTTTAGTCGCCTGCAAGCCAAGGATTTTTAGCCTAGGAAGTGCTGGACTGGGTATTTGCTGTTCGCAAGGACGATCTGGTATCCGACTTTGTTGGTCGCATCAATAAAGAGCGGTGCGCGCAGGTTCACGGAAAGTTTTGCTCCTTCCATGCCGCGCTGGATCGAGACAACCAGTAATGTCAGCATATCTTCCGGTTTGATCTCCAGGAACTCGCGGACCTCGTCAAGGTCTGAAGCGTCGATGAGCGAAGGAACCACAGCGTGCGGCAGAAGCGCGAATGATACATCAGTATCATCAAGCGACTGTAACACCTGGAAGCTTTCGAATTTGTTATCAGGAAATGCTGAAACAAAGAAATTCCTTTGGTTTGGCATACCGAGGATCCCGTTAGGGAATTCGATTACCTTAGATTCATCGAAGTTAACTTCGCCGAAGCGGGTCTTGAACTTGCCTGATTCTAATGTTGCTGGTTGTGCTTGCATGGTCTTTTTCCTTTGTTTTGTTAATTTAGCATTTTTAGGTTAAATAAGAGTTAACTATTCCTCGTGTTATAAGTAATCTGTTAGCTTCAGGCCGGAGAGTCTTGCGAATGCCTGGAAGGTGGCCTGTAATATAGTCTGGTCGACAGTTAGCTTTATGCTTGTCTCTGCGATATCGGTCGCAATTTCCTTGCTGATTGCCTCACCCCAATAGAGCTTGAAAGTGTCATGGCTTTCGGTGATCGAGTTAACGGCAAGAATATTTGAATTGATTATGGAGCGCAGGCCTGAAAGCCCCTCAACCGCTTCATTGATAAGGTCAACTGCGGTGTTGAGATGTGCTTCTGTTCCGCTTTCATCACCGGCAATCGCGGTCTGGATTGCGGCAAGGAGCTTTTGGAAAACAGGGTTGGCGGCGGTTACGCCATAAGAAATCTGGAGGGAATCGCTGACCCGCGCGTTTAATATTTCGGCGCTGCCCTGATAATAATGGTCGTCAGGGATGCCGACTTCGGCGAGGGGAGGCACCGGCGACCTTGCAGGTGGTATGTCGGTTGCCGATCCTGAGAATATATAGCGTCCTTCAAGGCTGGTGTTGAGCGCTTCACCTATTTGTTGCAGGAGGTTTTCCGCCTGTCCCCTGAAATTCAGGCCGCTGGCGGATGCCGGGTTCCTGCGGAGCGCGATCAATGACGCAAAATCGCTTGCCAGGTTTTGCATCCTTTCAATGGAATGGTCCATTGATTTAAGCCGGGTGGTGACTGAGTTATTATTTATAATATATGTGTTTATGCGGCTGATCTTGGCTTCATAACCGGAAACGCGCTCGATCACGCCGGATAATTCGTTGAACGTGCTGGCTTTAAGCCCGCTTGAAGTTTGCTTGTTCAGCGTGGCAAGGTCACTCATGAGCCTGTTCATGTCTTTGATGCTCTGAGTGTGGATTATCGATGATGCAACACGTGCTGCGGTCATAATCTGCTCCTTTAACAGGTATTAAGAAGCAAGATGCGTGCCAAGATAGTCATTAGTCTGTAGCCGGTGGTCTGTAACCTTATCCCCCCACTTCGTCATACCGGAATTTTTTCCTCCTGAAAAATTTTCGGAGGATGACAGGGTGAGGCAGGAGCCGAGCCAGCCCTGAGCGTGCCGGAGGCACAGCCCATCGGAGGCGCAGGAGCGCCGCACGGGGGCAGAAAAATTATTTCTTATTCGCCTTTTTCTGTTTTATTCTCAGGCGTTTAGGCGCTTTTTTCTCAATATATTTAACCATCTCGGCGGCGATATCCAGCCCGGTTGCGGCTTCGATGCCTTCCAGACCGGGGGAAGAATTTACCTCAAGCACCTTGGGGCCGGATTTGGAGCGGATAATATCCACCCCGGCGCATTTTAGCCCTAAAACGGAACTGGCCTTAAGCGCGAGCACACGTTCTTCTTCGGTTATCTGGATCGGTTTCACCACACCGCCAAGATGCACGTTGGCGCGGAATTCGCCTTCGGTTGCCGCGCGTTCCATTGAGGCGACTATTTTATTGCCCACCACGAAGCAGCGTATATCACGCCCTTGCGCCTCCTTGATGAATTCCTGCACAAGGATATTGGCCTTCAGGCTCTTGAATGCGTTGATAACCGATTCAGCCGCCTTGTTGGTTTCGGCAAGGACCACGCCAACGCCCTGCGTGCCTTCAAGGAGTTTTATCACCAGCGGTGCGCCGCCGACCATTTTTATCAGGTCTTTCGTGTCTTCCGGGCGGTTTGCGAAGCCGGTTGTCGGCATGTCGATCCCCTTGCGGGAGAGAAGCTGCAAAGTGCGGAGCTTGTCGCGCGAGCGGGTGATCGAGACCGAATCGTTAAGGCAATAAACCCCTGTTACCTCGAAATGGCGCACCACCGCGCTGCCATAAAAGGTAAGGGCGGGGCGGATGCGCGGGATGACCGCGTCAAAACCTGTCAGTACCTTGCCGTCAGTGTAGTGGACTTCCGGCTTGCTTTTGGAGATGTTCATATAGCAATTGCGGATATTGATGAAATGCATCTCATGCCCGCGTTTAACCCCGGCCTCGATAATTCTTTTATTGGAATAAAGCTCAGGGTCGGATGCCAGTAATGCTATCTTCATATATGGTTGTTTCTTGTGTAAAAACCGAGAACTTCCTGCTTGCTGCGTTTGCCGAGGCAGCAGGATTTTCCGGGGTCGACAATCAGCCTTGCCTTGCTCATTGCTTCACGGCCAAGCAACATACGGAACGCCATTGTTTCGCGGTCGGCCAGTGTGACTTCGACATCATAGCGTTTTCTGCCGAGTATCATAGGGGTTTTTATCACGCAGCGTTTTTCGCGGTGGCCGCCTGAGTCTGTGACATAGCGCTGGTCGATAAGTTCTGCCTCGCATTTCACGGTGATTTTGCGGCTTTTCTGCACGGGGTGGATTTTGAAGCGCACCAGCCGCCTGCCGCCTTTTTTGACGATTTTTATGTCGAAAGCATGGATGGAGGAGGTCTTCGCGCCGGTATCCACCTTGGCTTTGATGAGGGGCAGGCCGATGCCGGGAAGGCTGGCCCACTCTTCCCATCCGACGATTGTTTTGGTTGCAATTAATACCATAGAGATTAGTTGTTAGTCATTGGTCATTAGTCGTTAGGAGGTTTTCTAGCTAATGACTAATGACCAGCAACTAATGACTTTTATTATGTTAATTAATGATATTGCCGGGTTTCCGAAGAATCAAAGGATTATGGGTTTAGACCTTGGCCGGAAAACAATTGGTATTGCCATTAGTGACATATTGCAGACAGTGGCGACCCCGCTCGTGAGCTTGCGCAACAAAAAATTCTCCGAAGACGCCGCGCAGATTATCGCGCTGATAAAGGAATATGAGGTTGGAGGGATCGTTATCGGCCTGCCGGTGAACATGGATGGGAGCGAGGGCAAGTCCTGCCAGTCAGCGCGTCAGTTCGGGCGCAACCTGCAAAAGCTGCATGATATCCCGGTACATTTCCACGATGAGCGCCTTTCCACCGCCGCCGTCCAGCGCATGATGAAAGAAGCGGAGATGACAACCGGCAGGCGCAGCGAACTGGTCGACAAACTTGCCGCTTCATATATCCTTCAGGGGTTTCTTGATATGAGGGGTTAAACTACTTCATTGACACATGTACCTCAATGAAGTATAATAAGCTAGGTTATTATGGCGGATATCCAATATCAGACGGTGGTTGAAACACGGAATTTTATCCAGAAGGCGGATAGGTTATTGACGAAAAATGAGATTGCCGCGCTGGTCTATTACCTTGCGAATAACCCTGAAGAAGGGGATCTGGTACAAGGTACGGGCGGAATAAGGAAGTTGCGTTGGAAACGGCATAATAAAGGTAAGAGCGGCGGGGTGAGGGTGATTTATTTTTATTATAATTCCGGCTTTCCGCTTTTCCTTCTGGATGTTTATGGGAAAAACGAGAAGGATAATTTAAGCAAGGCCGAAAGGAACGAACTGGAAAAATTGACTGATATACTTGTCAGGACATATAGGAGGAAGAAATGAGCAGGCATAGGAAAACGAGGTTTGAAGGTATCAAGGCTGGTCTGGAGGAGGCCATTGAATTTGCGCATGGGAAGCAGGGCGGTGCGCGCACGCATAAAATCGGGGTTCCGCAAATAGATGTTAAGGCGGCAAGGCAGAAAACCGGCCTTTCCCAGGATAAATTTGCATCCAGTTTTGGTATACCTACCTCGACGTTACGCAATTGGGAGCAGGGCACGCGCGAGCCAAGGGGGGCAGCGCGTATCCTGATGGCGATTATTGAAGAAAGGCCGGATGTGGTTATGGAGGTCCTGAACCGCCACCAGCCAAGGGTATAACCGGGTAGCGAATATAGCGAGCTGGTCGACAAACTCGCCGCTTCATATATCCTTCAGGGGTTTCTTGATTCAGTAGCTACTCGATGAACTGGATTTTGTAGGTGCATCTTTCGGCGTTGACATAATCATCAGGAAAATCCCCTTCACCAACCCCCAGATCAACAGTGGTCGTTGGATAAGGAGGAAAATTCCCTGCCAAGCTTTTATTACAACGGTGATAATTTCCTCCTCGTGCAAGATCACATATATCAAATTCATAGCCACTATATTGACAAGTACTTTCCGCAGTCCACGGGTCAGGGGGGGATGTACGGCATCGCCCGGCCGGGGAAGCTCCTGCAGCTCACCAACAGTGGTGACGTCCAAGTGGTCGACCCGCTCTCCGGT
>CAZJFC010000049.1:0-13515 GCA_964545245.1 uncultured Rickettsiales bacterium | reverse complement strand
TATTGCTTTATCCACTGTTGCACTTCAAACGTGAATCCACCCCCCCGCCTGCGCGGGGGTGACAACATATATATCTATAGCAAGCGAAGGGTTTTCCGTTTCCTGCCGTATATTGTTTCGTGGAACAGGGAGTTTTATGGAACACATCGCCTTAAAATCATTACTGGTTGCTTCGGCAATTATTTATTCTTCAATTCCCGCGGCGGCGGAATCGCGCTATTGCCGGGAATATACCAAAACCATCACCGTTGGCGGCAAGCCGCAGGAGCAGGGTTACGGCACGGCATGCATGCAGCCTGATGGCTCATGGGAGATTGTATCTACGAATGAGGCTGCCCCTGAGCCTGAATATGTTGAAACATATACGCCCATGCCGGTGAGGACCGTGGAATATATTGAATATCCGCGCCCGGTATATATCGCGCGTCCGCAGCCTGCGTTCTCCGTCAGCTTCGGCAGTTATGGCAGCAGCCGCCATTACCACGGCAAGAAACATTACTACCGTGACAATTACCGTGGGCATAGGCGCGGCCACCGGCGTTAGGCCATGCGCTAAATCGGGCTGGCAATTGAGCCGGCAGCGTCCTATATTGGCAATATGGATAAATATAACAGGAAAGGGTTCACGCTGGTTGAGCTTGCGATTGTGATTGTCATAATCGGCATGCTGATAGGCGGGACACTTACTGCGCTTAGTATGGTGCGTACCTCAAAGCTGCAATCGGTGATAAGGGAAGTTCAGCAATATGAGGTGATGGTAAAGAATTTTAAGACTTATTACGGAGCCGTCCCCGGTGACGTTCCCGGTTTTCCCAACCCCGGCAATGGTGATGGCAAAATGTTTTCGGCAGGAACCGTATGCGATGATTTATGGGGCAACCCCATGATTGAGCATAGTAATTTCTGGGTTCACCTTGGCCTTTCGGAGTTCGGGCCTCCGGGATTGAAATTTACTCTTACCATCCCGCCGGGGCAGGGGCTGGACTCTACACCCCCTGATGTTAACGTACCTGCGCTGGAATTTTCACCCAAGGCCAATTTACTGGTGCTGGGCGGGGGTTGCAAGCCTATGACGAATCCGTTGAACGGTGGTGAGACTTTTGATGAAACCAAAATCCATTTCCTGATAACCGATATGACCCTGAACCCCAACCTGATAGATGATGTAAAACCGGTTTTTACTCCGGCGGAGGCCGATTCACTGGATAGGAAAATGGATGACGGTATGCCGATAAAAGGCGTGGTCAGGGGCAGCCGCGATACTGATTGCGTAGTGAATGCAACACTGCCTGCGGCGGTTAACAGCAGGTATAAAACCAGTTCAACGGCAGCCGGCTGCGAGCTTAGCATATTGATGGGTTCGCAGGTCGTTGATTAGCGGAAAATTTCAGGCAATGATTTTTGCGAAACCGTCAAGGGTCTGGGCGATGGTTTGTTTCTTATCAAGGTTAAAGACCTCGGTTTCCCTGCGTAGTTCGTTCCAGCGCTCCATCCTGTCGAGCAGATAGGCTATATTCACCGGCTTGAGGATTTCCGCATGGCCGAGCCTGACCGGTTTACCGGCGGCAAAATCCCTGGCGGTGCGGCTCACCGCCCATTCAAAAATATGGCAGAAAACCTGCCAGCCATTGTCAGCTTTTTCGACCCTTTCGGCAAATTTTGTGAGCTGCTGGTAATTCGTATTTGGGTAATTCGCGATTATTTCCGCAAGTTCGCCGAGGATCCACAACCCATCGTTTTCATAGATCACCTGCGCGATACCCGGCGAGCCTTCGGCGATTTGTTTCAGTATTTCCGCATCATCCTCACTTACATCAGGCAGGATATTGCGCAGGACTTTTCCCATGTCATTTTCCGCGAGCGGCCTTAATTTCACTGAGATGCAGCGCGAACGGATGGTTGGCAGCACATGCCCGCCATGCGAAAGCAGGATAACGATCGAGCGCTTGGGCGGTTCTTCAACCAGTTTTAAAATCGCGTTGGCGGCCTGTGTGTTAAGCTCATCGGCAGAATCGATAAGCGCCACGCGGTGCAAACCTTCCGCCGGGGTGAGTTCAAGGAATTCACGCAGTTTCCTTGCGTCCTCAACCACGATTTCCTTTTTCTCCTTGCCGGATTTCTCATCAGTCCTTTTTTCGATAACCAGAAAATCGGCATGGCTTCTCGCGCGGATTTTTTCGGCATTGCGCAGCACATGCGCCGCATATTTTTCGGCCAGCCCGGCTTTGCCGATGCCGCGCTGCCCTTCAAGCAAAAAGCTTTGCGCCCGATTTAGATCCGCCTTCATGAGAAGGTCTTCCGCTTCGCTATGGCCGATGATATGCATGGCCTAAGGTATAACTGTTACTTGCCGTCACGTCAAAGCCCTAAACCCGCGCTGTGAGAGATTTATTGACAACCGGCACCGGAAAATCAACAATCGCGCGCATGAAAGAACATAAAGTAAGCGCCGATGATAACGGGATAAGGCTGGACCGCTGGTTCAAGCGCCATATGCCGGAAGTGCCGCACGCCATGCTGCAGAAATACCTGCGCAAGGGGCAGGTGAGGGTGAGCGGCAAGAAAGTTGAAGCCAGCCACCGCATAAAAACCGGCGATGCGGTACAAATTCGGGATTCCGGTTTTGCGACTGGCGGCAGGCCAAAACAGGCGCACGCGCCGCGCCAGCGGCGGGATGACGCGAAGCTTGAGGCGGAATTCAACAAGCTGGTTATTTATGAGGATAAGGACTACATAATCATCAACAAGCCTTCCGGCCTTGCGACACAAGGGGGCAGCGGCATCACCGTTTCGGTGGATGATATGATCCACAGCATCAGCGAGCGCTACAAACTCGTCCACCGCCTCGATAAAGATACGTCAGGCGTTTTGGCGATTGCGAAAAAGACAACCGCCGCGGCGACTTTCAGCGCAATGCTCCAGCGCAAGGATGTCACCAAGATTTATTGGGCGCTGGTGAACGGCGTGCCTGACCAGATGAAAGGGATCATTAAATTTTCCCTAGCCAAAAAAGGCGCGAAGATGGAGCGCGTCGAGGTGGACGAAGAAGAAGGCAAGAAAGCGCGTACTGAATATACGGTGCTGGAAAAACTGCCGAACAAGCTGACATGGCTTGAGCTTTCCCCGATAACCGGGCGCACGCACCAGCTAAGGGTTCATTGCGCGGCGATCGGCTGCCCGATAGTCGGTGATGGAAAATACGGCGGCAGCGATGCCTTTATACCGGGCATAAGCAAAAAACTTCACCTTCACGCGCGGCGGCTGGTGGTTCCCGAACTGGGCATCGACATCACCGCCGGCCTCCCGCCACATATGAGGGAGCTTGAGCCGGATGAGCGTTAAGTAGTTGTAAGTGACCACCCCCCTTCCGTCCCCCCTGATAGGGGGGAGAATCGCGGCTCCCTCTCCTACGAGGAGAGGGTCGGGGTGAGGTGCCAAGGGAGTGGGGGTGACAGTGGAAGCAGAAAACTAACACTCACATTGCCACTGACACTCAACTCTCTAATGACCAATGACTAACGACTAATAACTTTTTTGTGTAACCATACTGTAATTTGACGGCATAAGCGGAAATATGAGATAATAACCTCTATGAAAAAACTTTTTATGATTATGCTGCTGGCGGTGTTTTCCATGCCTTCCTTCGCGGCGGATGAAACCATGCAGCTCCGTTATGATGTCCAGTGGAGCGGCATCCGCGTCGGCCAGATTAACCTTAAGCTGAATGAAAATAACGGGGAATATAATTATATCGCCTCGCTTGATTCCATGAACCTTGCCAAGCGCCTGATGAAATACTGGAGCGCGAATATAGCGACGGGCAGGCTCACCGGCTCCGGCTATATTCCCGAAACCTATGTCAGCCGCTGGCAGCTCAAGAAGGAATACCGCGAGATGGAGGTGTTGTTTAAAAACGGCAAGATCACCGGTGAAACGATAAAGCCGCAAGATGACCGCGGTAAATATCCTAAAGTGGCGGTGGACGTGAAAAAAGACAGCCTCGACCCGGTAACTGCCGGTGTTCTGGCACGTAAGAAGATAATGGAGCTTCGTGCGGCCAACCGGCCATATCCACAGGATTTCAGCCTTGATGTGTTTGACGGCAGGCGCAAATTCGATATTGATGTCAGCGTGAAAGGGACGAAGCTCCTGAACCTTAAGGGCAAGATGCTGCAAACCCTGCATCTTGTGGTGCAGCGCAAGCCGGTGGCCGGGTTCAGCAGTAATGAGCTTAAGCGCATGAAGGACGAAAACCCGGTGGTGGATGTTTACCTCGACCCGCAGACCTATATCCCGGTTTGGGCGGTGGGCAAGGCGCGGATTGGCTCGGCTACATTCACCCTTGCCAAATCCTGCATCGGCGCGGGTTGCGGGGGTTAAGTGCGCGCGCAAAACCTTGCGGGACAGCCGTATATTGTTTTCCCTGATATCCCTTTTAGGGGTGTCTCAGTTTACCTGTCCCCCCCGAGAAGTCGGGGGTCTTAGCCTAAGATTCCCGCCTTCGCGGGAATGACAGATTATAAAAGATACTTAAACTGAGTAATATTTCCCTGATATTTTGCTTGCAAGCGGGGCAAAAATATGTAATATCCGCCCTCCCTAGGGTTAATTTTACCGGGGGAAACACCGAAAACTATTGGAAAACAAAGAAATAAAGCAAAGAAATTTATGGCACTTTACGAAATTACATACATCGCGCGTCAGGAAATTGCCGAGAAAGATGTTGAGAAAATGACTAACGATTTCAGCAAAGCCCTTGAAAGCGGCGGCGGAAAGATCATCAAGACCGAGTATTGGGGGCTTCGCAGCTTCGCCTATGAGATCAAGAAGGCGAAAAAAGGCCACTATACGCTCATCGGTTGTGACGCTCCGGCGGCCACGGTTAAGGAACTGGAAAGGAATTTAAGGCTCCACGAGGACGTGGTTCGCCACCTCACCATCGCTGTTGAGAAAATCAGCCGCGACCCTTCACCGATCATCAGCAACGATAATGATGATGAATTTGAACTTAAAATTGATACCCAATAATAACCTGAGAACTATATAATTATGGAAAACAGCAGAAGCAGACGCAGTGAAAGGCCGGAACCGCGCAATGAAACATACGGCATAGGGTCATCACGCAAATCACTCCCTTCCTTCCCTTCGCTTTCGGCGCTGGTCGGCAAAAAAGCAGTAAGCCGTACAAGAAGGCAATGCCCGCTTTCCGGTGAAGGCGCCCCGAAAATTGACTATAAGAACGTCAGGCTCTTAAGCAAATTCGTTTCCGAGCGCGGCAAAATTTTGCCCAGCCGCATCACCGGCGTTTCGCAGAAGAAACAGCGCGAACTTTCAGCCGCTATCAAACGCGCGCGCTTCCTTGGCCTTATGCCATATATCAGCAAATAAACGGGATTAAATACGGAGAATTGAAATGGAAGTCATCCTGCTCGAACCAGTTAAAAAACTCGGCAAAACCGGCGATAAAGTCGAGGTCAAGAACGGCTATGCGCGTAACTACCTCATCCCTCGCGGTGCCGCGCTTCGCGTGAACAAAGAAAACCTCGCCGTTTTCGAATCCCGCAAAGCCGAGCTTGAAAAGAAAAACGCCGAAGCCCACAAGGAAGCTGAGGCAGTGGCTAAAAAACTTAACGGCCTTGAAATAGCGATCATCCGCCAGGCTGCGGAAGATGGCCGCCTCTACGGTTCAGTCACCGTCCGCGAAATCGCGCAGGCAGTGAAAGAAAAAGGCTTTGAGATCGACAGCAAAGCGGTTGAGCTTGCCAACATCATTAAAGCCGTGGGCGTTTACTCTGCGCAGGTCCACCTCCACGCCGATGTTACCGTTGAAGTAAAAGTCAACGTCGCCCGCTCAGAATCCGAAGCGCAAGGCCAGCTCGCAGCAGACACGAAAGAAAAAGCCGCAGCCAAAAAAGCCGCCGAAGCTGAAGAAGCGGCTGCCACCCAAGCAACTGCCTAACTTACTGCAAACCAAAGATTCAAAGGCTCCTCCGGGAGCCTTTTTTTGTTGTTACTCCCTCTCCTATGAGGAGAGGGCTGGGGTGAGGTGCCGGGAGAATGGAAAGGGGATTTTTTTTCAGGAGAAAAAAATATCCGGTATCCGTAAACATTAGTGTTTCGGCAAAAAGTCAGGAGACTTTTTGCGTAATAAAATATCTGCTGACATTTTATTACCGGATCCCCCGATAAATTTTTCTCCTGAAAAATTTTCGGAGGATGACGGGATGGGGAGCGAGGCAGGAGCCGCGAAGGGGCAAAATAAGCCGTTCAGGAGAACGGCCCAGCCCTGAGCGCGAGCTTGCGAGCAGCCCATCTCTCGCGGCAGGAGCCGCGAAGGGGGCAAAAAGATAATCACATCATCCCCAACTGCATTTCTTTTTCGCTCAACAAACGATAGCCGCGCGGGTTGAAAAGCTGGTAATGCCACCATTCATGCTCATAATAATCCCATCCCGCCGCGATCATGATCCCCAGCAATATGCGCCGGTTGCGCTGCGCTTCGGTGGAAACCTCAAGGCTTGAATGGTAGGAAAGCGGCGTGAAAGCGTCAAATTCCGTACCCATATCCAGCTCTTTCCCGTCCTTATCAATTAAAGTCAGATCAATCGCCACCCCGCGGGAATGGGCGGAACCGCTCCACGGGGGCGCGAGAAAATCCGGATCGGGCGTATGCGCCCAGAGTTTTTCCTGCGCCTCGGCCGGCCTGTAAGCGTCGAATATCTTGATGCGATAACCCGCTCCTGCCGCGAGTTTTACCGTTTTTTGCAGCATTCCGGCTGCAACATCGTGCAGGTAACAATCATGTTTCGCGTAAACCGGCGCTCCGGTGAAATTATTGGCGGTCGCGTAAGCAATATCCAACTCAACATCAAATTCCGGCTTCTCGATTTTTACAAGGCTCATTGCGTTATGCTGTTAGCTGGTCGGGAATTTGAAATCGCCCGGAAGGTTAAGCTCACTCGCAATTTCCGCCATTGAGCTGTTGAAATCCCCTTCAACCTTGTTCCTTGCGTCATTCACCGCGGCGACGATTAAATCCTGCAAAACATCTTTTTCACCTGGGTTAAGAAGCTCATTGGCGATATCAATTTTCTTGAGTTCGCTTTTACCGCTGACCACGGCTTTCACCAACCCGCCGCCAGCCGAGCCATCAAACAGTTTTTCCACCAGTTGCGACTGGATGGCCGCCATTTTCTGCTGCACCTGCTCGGCCTGTTTCATGATTTCGTTAAAGTCCATAATTCTCTCCTGCCATGATTTTTCTGAATTTGTGCTGATAAAGATAGGTTACAAACGCCAAAAGTCAAACAGGTTTCAGGAAGCGGCGAGGTTCTCCGCCTGTTTTCTGGCCTGCGGGATAACTTCTTTTACCTCCGCGCCGGGGAAGGTTTCAAGCGTCTGCCGCACCAGCGCGTCATCCTTTACCTCTGCAATAATCGCCTCACGCGCGGCCTTTTCCTGCTGGACAATTGTTGGCGCGCCTTCCTCGTTGGAAATAATCACCGCCCAGCGTTTGCCCGTCCACTCGTTGAGGCAGTTGATGAGCCTTGTTGAAAGGTCTTTCGGCGCTTCCGGCGTCAGCCTGATTTCGAGTTTTTCCGGTTTGAAACCCACCAGATGCACATCCGAGCGCAAAGTGCTGTGGATGATAAGCTCGCGCTTTGCGCGGAACAGCTCCACCATTTCCGTGTAGGAGAGTGGGTTATGGACTGCCGGTTCCTGCGTTTCCACTTCTGCCTGTGTTGCAACCGGGGCAAAACTTTCCTGCGCGGGCGCGTTTTTAGGAGGCAATCCCGGCGCTGTCAAACTGCCGTTTTTTTTTATATCGCGGATCAAATCGCCGGGGTCAGGGAGGTCGGTCGCATAGGCGATGCGGATCAATGCCATTTCCACCGCCTGTTTCGGGTTTGGCGCGTAACGGAGTTCATTGAAGGATTTCGCCAGCATTTGCCATACGCGCGCCAGCACAGGCAGCGGAAGCTGCGCGGCGAAACGTTTTGCAGCCTCATATTCCGATTCAGGAACCTGGTCGGGACGCAATGAAGGGGTGACTTTCAGCCTTGTCACAAGGTGGCAGAATTCGAGCAGTTCATTGATGATCTGCGAAGGCTCTGCCGAGGTCTGGCAGATTTCAGCGAAGATATCGAGCGCCTCGGCGATTTTTCCGCCAAGCAGCGTTTCAAACAGCGCGATGATTTTGCTCCTGTCGGCATAGCCGAGCATTTCCTGCACCAGCGCGGTGGAAACCTTGCCTTCCGCATAGGCGATAGACTGGTCGAGCAGCGAGAGCGAATCGCGCACGGAGCCTTCGGCGGCGTTGGCGATAAGGCGGATAGCACCGTCCTCCACCTCGATTTTCTCAGCCGCCGCGATTTTTTTAAGGTGCTCCGAAAGGACATCGGTTTCAACCCGGCGCAAATCAAACCTTTGGCAGCGTGAAAGGATAGTCACCGGAATCTTGCGTATTTCGGTGGTCGCGAAAATGAATTTCACATGCCCCGGAGGTTCCTCCAGCGTTTTGAGCAGGGCGTTGAATGCGCCCTTGGAGAGCATATGCACCTCGTCGATGATGTAGATTTTATAAGGCGAGGAGAGGGGTTTATATTTTGCGGCCTCGATGATCTCGCGCACATTGTCAACGCCGGTATTGCTGGCGGCGTCCATCTCGATAACGTCGATATTCTGGTCAACCGGCTGCCCTGCCGGGATATTGTTCAGCGTGCGCGCGATGATGCGCGCGGTGGTGGTTTTGCCCACGCCGCGGATGCCGGTAAGCAGGAAAGCATGCGCGAGCCTGCCGGTTTTGAGCGCGTTGCGGAGCGTCCGCACCAGCGCTTCCTGCCCGATCAACTCATCAAGGTTCTGCGGGCGATACTTACGGGCAAGGACAGTATAGTTCTTGTTTTCTGGTAATTCATTTTCCCCGAATAATCCGCTCATGGGCTTATTTAAACAGGTTTTTAACCAAGATTTCCACAATAATCTTATCAAAAAGGATACAATCTTTACGCCAAAACTGAATAATTAACAGGGGCAGGGGCAAGGTTCTTGCTAGAAGGCCCAAAATGGAATAAATATCATCGGATAAATATCCATAACCAAACAACCGTTTCACCTGATATGAAAAAGAATAAATTGCTTAAAGTAACAGCTTTCCTTGCCGTTTTAGTTTTTTCCGCAACTTGTGTTGTCGCCGACAATAAAAAAACCGAAAAGAAGGAAGACACCTACGAACTCCTGAACCTTTTCGGTGAGGTGTTTGAGCGCGTGAAGGAAGATTATGTCGAGGAAGTCACCGACGAGCAGCTTGTCGAGAACGCGATTAATGGCATGCTCACCTCGCTCGACCCGCATTCGAGCTACCTCAACAACAAATCCTTCAAGGAGATGCAGGTGCAGACCAAGGGCGAGTTTGGCGGCCTTGGCATTGAAGTCACCATGGAGAACGGACTGGTGAAGGTGGTGACGCCGATTGACGACACCCCGGCCTTCAAGGCGGGAGTTAAAAACGGCGATTACATAAGCCACATCAACGACGATCAGGTTATGGGCATGACGCTCACTGAGGCGGTTGAGAAAATGCGCGGGCCTGTCGGCTCCAAGGTGACCCTCACCATTTTGCGCGAAGGTGAGATTGAGCCGCTGGAGAAAACGATTGTGCGCGACATCATCAAGATACAATCGGTCAAGGCGCGCGGCGAAGGCAAGGATATCGGCTATCTGCGTATCAGTTCCTTCTCGGAGCAGACCGCATCGGTGCTGAAAGATAAGATCGCCAAGCTGCAAAAAGAGCAGGGCAATAACCTGAAAGGCTTCGTCCTTGACCTGCGCAACAACCCCGGCGGATTGCTCGACCAGGCGATCGAGGTTTCCGATCTGTTCCTTGAGCGCGGCGAGATTGTTTCCACCCGCGGGCGCGATAAGGAAGGCGCGAAACGCTATAACGCAACGAAAGGCGACCTGGTCAGCGGGTTGCCGCTGGTGGTGCTGATAAACGGCGGTTCGGCTTCCGCGGCGGAAATTGTCGCGGGCGCGTTGCAGGACCACAAGCGCGCTGTCGTGATGGGTACGAAATCATTCGGCAAAGGCTCGGTGCAGACGGTTATCCCGCTTCCCGGCCACGGCGCGATGAAACTGACGACCTCGCGTTATTACACGCCGTCCGGGCGCTCGATACAGGCCGAGGGCATTGAGCCTGATATTGAAGTGAAACCGGCCAAGCTGGAATATCTGGAGGCCAACAACAAATTCCTGCGTACCGAGGCGCGGCTTGAAGGGCATCTGGCCAACCCTAACAAGAAGGGTGAGGAGAAAAAAGGCGTCCTCCCGCCAATCCCTGATAAGGGCGGCAAGGATGACGATAAGGAAAGCAAAAAAGGCGATACCCCGCCGGTTATCCCGACTGAAGACGATGCCGCGAATGACTACCAGCTTGGCCGCGCGATTGACCTGATAAGGGGGCTTCATGTATTCGAGTCCGGCAAAGTTGCGACGCAGTAAGGTGCGGAAGCGGGGATTCAGCCTTGTCGAGCTTGCGGTGGTGATTGTCATAGTCGGCGTTATAATGGCCGCGGTGCTTGCCGCGCAAAGTATTATAGCCTCGGCGAAGATTACCGATTTCATAAAACAGATGCAGCAGACCGACATCGCAGTGCAGAACTTCGCCACCATGTATGATTCACTGCCCGGTGACAGCAAGCGGTTTGATCCGAAAGGGAACAATAACCGGAGGATCGAGGATGATGCCATGCTGATGTATCCGGGAATCGCCCCGTTTGGTTTTACGAAGGAGATAGCCAATTTCTGGGTGCATTTAGGCAAGTCGGGTTTTGGCGAGGGAAAGTATAATTTTGTCACCACCTCGGCGAATAACCTTTTTGATAACATCCCGCCCGATCTTAACATCCCGCCGGTGCCGTCTTTGAGCGATAAGGCGGGCATACTGGTTTCCTATGATAACGGTACCACGAGGAACTATTACTTCATTACGGATTATTCGCAGAACAACCTCTCTTATGACGGACTGGATGGCGGGCTGGACTGGGGGGTAGTTTCTCCTGCCCGTACTTTTGCCATAGACAAAAAGATAGATGACGGCCTTGCGAAAAAAGGCAAGTTCAGGAGCGGCACCAGCTCCGGCCTGTTCACAGCCGGGCATATAGACAATAACTGCACAATGTCGCCGGTGAGCGATTTATATAACCTGAATTTTAAAGGGCCCTCCTGCAAGATATATATGGAAATGTTTTCGCAGGTGGGCCGGAAATGATTTTTATTTAGTCGGTGGTCTGTAGCCGGTTGAAGGTTGCGTGGTTGCTGGTTACATGGTTACAAAACGAGGTTAGTAAACCGAACAGCCCATCGGAGGCGCAGCAGCGCGGCGCTTGAGCGCAATAATCAACTACACATCAAGGTTCTCAACCTTAAGCGCATTCTCGACAATGAAGTCGCGGCGCGGCTCGACCACGTCGCCCATCAGGGTGGAGAACACTTGGTCGGCCTCGTCGAACTGGTTAATTTTAACCTGCAACAGCGTGCGGTGCGCCGGGTTCAGCGTGGTATCCCAGAGCTGGTCGGCGTTCATTTCGCCAAGTCCCTTGAAGCGCTGGATGCTTGCGCCCTTGCGTCCGAATTCCATCAGGCTTTCATAGAATTGCTTCGGCGAGTTCACGGCTTCCGAAACCTCCTTGCGCTTAAGCGAAGCGCCCGCGGAATAAAGCGGCGCAAGCTCGGCGGAAAGTTTTGCGATCTCCTTCACCTCGTGGCTGTTGATGAGTTTTTCGTCGAAGAAATAATTATCGCTCACCCCGCGTGAAGTGCGCGAGATTTTGCCGCTTAACCCGTCATCCTCAATTCCCACATCCCATTTTTCCTGCGCGGTGGAGTTCTGCTTTAAATATCCGAAAATCTTATCAACCATAGCCTCGCTCGGCTTGCTGGTGAACGTGTCCGAGAACAGCAAAGCCTCGAAGATTTTTTCCGGCAGGCGCTGCGAAACGGTTTTTACCAGCGCGGAATATGATTTCGCTTTTCCGGCGAGCGTGCGCAGTTCTTCTCCCGTGATTACCCTGCCGTCGGCGAGGGTGAGGGCTATATCTTCCAGCGCGATGCTGAGCAGTTTTTCTTCCAGCGCGCGGTCGTCCTTGAGGTAAACCTCGGTCTGGCCGCGTTTCATTTTGTAAAGCGGCGGTTGCGCGATGTAGAGATATCCACCATCAATAAGCGTACGCATATGGCGGAAGAAGAAAGTCAGCAGCAGCGTGCGGATATGTGCGCCGTCGACGTCGGCATCGGTCATGATGACGATTTTGTGGTAGCGCAGTTTTTCGGCGTTGAATTCGTCCTTGATGCTTGTTCCGAGCGCGGTGATGAGCGTGCCGATCTCCTGCGAGGAAAGCATCCTGTCGAAACGTGCTTTTTCCACGTTGAGGATTTTGCCGCGCAGCGGAAGGATCGCCTGAGTGCGGCGTTCGCGCCCCTGTTTGGCCGAGCCGCCCGCCGAGTCACCCTCGACGATGAACAATTCGCACAGCGCCGGGTCTTTTTCCTGGCAGTCGGCGAGTTTTCCCGGCAGGGCGGAAATTTCCAGCGCCGATTTGCGGCGGGTGAGTTCACGCGCCCTGCGTGCTGCCTCGCGCGCCTGCGCTGCTTCGAGGATTTTGGTGATGACGGTTTTTGCTTCCGCCGGGTGTTCCTCAAGCCACTGGCCGAGTTTTTCGCCCACAATTTGTTCAACAACCGGGCGCACTTCCGAGCTTACGAGCTTGTCCTTGGTCTGGCTGGAGAATTTCGGGTCAGGCACTTTCACGGAAAGGACGCAGGTCATGCCCTCGCGCGAATCGTCGCCGGTGAGGGAGAGTTTTTCCTTTTTGGAAAGGCCGGATTCCTCGAAATATTTGTTGATGGTGCGGGTCAGCGCAGCGCGGAAACCCTGTAAATGCGTGCCGCCGTCGCGCTGCGGGATGTTATTGGTGAAGCACAGCATGTTTTCGTGGTAGCCGTCATTCCACTGCACCGCGACTTCAACGGTGATGCCGTCTTTTTCGCCGGTCACGTTGATGGTCTGGGTGAGCGGTTTGCGCGCGCGGTCGAGGAATTCAGCAAAGGCTTTTATGCCGCCGTCGAAGATGAACTCGGAAACTTTCGGTTCGTCGCCGCGGTTGTCGGTGAGGGTGACGCGGACGCCGGAATTGAGGAAAGCCAGCTCGCGCAAACGGTGTTCAAGCGTGTCGAAATCGAATTCGGTCTGGGTAAAAGTTTCTTTCGATGGAAGGAAAGTGACTTCGGTTCCGCTGTGTTTCGCGTCGCCGACAACCCTGATATGCTCGACGCATTCGCCGTGTTTGAACAGCGCCTCATGCTCCTTGCCCTGCCGCCAGATGCGGAGTTTGAGCCATTCGGAGAGCGCGTTCACCACGGAAACGCCCACGCCGTGCAAACCGCCGGAAACCTTGTAGGAATTCTGGTCGAATTTGCCGCCCGCGTGGAGCTGCGTCATGATGACTTCGGCAGCGG
>CAZJFC010000048.1:0-13605 GCA_964545245.1 uncultured Rickettsiales bacterium | reverse complement strand
TGGTGATTATCCCACTATCATAAGTAAGAAAAACTGTCATTCCCGCGCAGGCGGGAATCTTAAGCTAAGACCCCCGCCTGCGCGAGGGTGACAATATACTTATGTTCGTGGTATATACACCTCATATATATTTTGCCCCCGTGCGGCGCTACTGCGCCTCCGATGGGCTGTTCGCATTCGCTCACGCTCAAGGCTGCCTCGGTCTACTGACCTCGCTTCCCCCCATTCGTCATTCCCCGCAAGCGGGAGAGTGGGCAGTCTGTGACCTGTACCCTGTCACCCGTCACCTAAAAAAGGCGCAGCAGCGCCGCACGGGGGCAAAGATAATTCCCTATGGACGCGAATCCCGATTCGCTTTATAAATCTTGGTTCCAGCAACCACGAAACAACACGGATGTAAAAATGAAAAAACTTCTCCTTACCACAGCGCTTCTTCTCACCATCACCGCCGCCCCCGCCGCGCAGGCGGAAGTTATCGCAAAATACAACGGCATTTCCGTCACGCGGGAGGAGATTGATAAATCAATCGCCCAAATGGCCCCGATGCAGGGCGCGGAAGCGAAGCTTTCCAGCTTCCCGGATGATTTCCAGAAGAATTTTGTCGAAAAATACATTGAGAACAAGCTTGTCCTGCAGGAAGGCCGCAAGCGCGGATACAACAAAAACCCTGAAATCGCCGCCAAGATCAAAGAGGCTGAGGATTACCTTATCCAGCAGAAAGTCCTGACCGAGGCCGTGGTAAAAAACAAAAACGAGGCAAAGCTGAAAGCGCTTTATGATGAAAAATACAAAGGCAAGGATGCCGAACAGGAAGTCATGGCTTCGCACATCCTCGTGAAAACCGAGGAGGAAGCCAAGGAAATCAAGGCGCAGCTTGATAAAGGCACGGATTTCGCAAAGCTGGCAAAAGAAAAATCGCTTGACCCCGGCGCGAAAGTTTCCGGCGGCGACCTTGGATTTTTTACCAAGGACCAGATGGTTCCTGAATTTGCCGAAGCTGCATTCTCGTTAAAGCCGGTTTCAGTTTCCAATCCGGTAAAAACCGAGTTCGGCTGGCATATCATCAAGGTTCTTGCCAAGAAAACCAAAAAAGCGCCAAGCTATGAAGAAGCAAAACCGGCGCTGGAAAGCGAGCTTGCGCGCAAAGCCATCTCGCAGGAGATCGACAGGCTGAAAGCCGGCGCGAACATCCAGTACCTTGGCGCATTGGCGAAAATCCCGGCAAAACCGGTAGCTGATGCCAATGTCAAACCGAAAGTCGTTTCCATTCCCGGCGGCAGCAAACCCATTATTCCCACAGCTAAATCAGCGGCAGGTGCGGTGAAAGAGCCTGCTAAAACCGACAAGAAAAACTAAAAGCTATGGTTGGCGAACTTCCCATCTCCCCGCTCGCGCCAAAGGCGCAGCCCGAACTCCCGCAGATTGCGGGGGTTTCCATCCGCTCCGGCAAATGCGGGTTGAAGAAGGACGGCGCGCCCGATTTCTTCGTCGCCTCATTTGACGAAGGAACCTCGGTGGCAGGAGTTTTCACGCGCTCCAAAACCCGCTCCGCGGCAGTCGACTGGTGCCGGGAATCGCTTGGCGGCGGCAAGGCGCGCGCTTTCATCGCCAATGCCGGGAACTCCAACGCCTTCACCGGGATGGCCGGGAAAATCGCGGTTGATAAATGCGTGGACTCCACCGCCCGCCTGCTGAATTGCAGCCGGAACGAGGTCTTCACCGCTTCCACCGGGGTTATCGGCGTTCCACTCCCTTACGAAAAAATCCTCGAAAACCTTGAGGAGATATATACAAAAGGCGCGGATGGCTGGGCGGATGCAGCGCTTGCCTTTTCCACCACCGATACTTTCATCAAGCTCGCCACACGCAAAGTCGGCAACGCCACCATTAACGGCATCGCCAAGGGCAGCGGCATGATAGCGCCGGATATGGCGACCATGCTGGCTTTCGTCGCCACCGACGCGAAAATCGAAAGCGCAGAGCTGCAAAAAATCCTGTCCGAAGTGAATGAAGTCACCTTCAACTCCATCACCGTGGATTCCGACACTTCCACCAGCGATACGCTCCTCGCCTTCGCCACCAACAAGGTGGAAGTTGATAAAGCCGCGTTCCGCAAAGCGTTCCACGAAGTTGTCCACGAGCTTGCCATGCTGGTGGTGAAAGACGGCGAAGGCGCGACGAAATTCATCACCATCAAAGTTACCGGCGCAGAAGATAACCTTGCTGCGAAACGCATCGGCCTTGCGATTGCCAACTCACCGCTGGTAAAAACCGCAATAGCGGGCAAAGACGCGAACTGGGGACGCATCGTCGCCGCTATCGGCAAATCCGGCGAAGCGGCAGACCGCGACAAACTCACCGTCGGCATCGGCGGCGTGGTGATTGCCGAAAAAGGCCAGCTTGCGCCGGGATATGACGAAACCCCGGTCGCTGCGCATATGAAGGGGCAGAACATTGAAATCTTCGTCGATATCGGCATCGGCGGCGGTGAGGCTACGGTATGGACTTGCGATTTAACCCATCAATATATATCCATAAACGCAGATTACCGCAGCTAATCCAGATTCGGAGCGTAGCGCAGCCCGGTAGCGCATCAGCATGGGGTGCTGGGGGTCGGGAGTTCGAATCTCCCCGCTCCGACCACTAAGTTTTTTAAGCGGTTTCTTCCGATTATGCCCCGTCGGGGGCGGCGAATCCCACAAGAACACCTCATTCGCGTTATGCGCGTGGCTCTCACGCACTTTCTCATCGCCCTGCGTGCGCCAGCGGTATTGCTCAACCCCCACCGCCTGTTGGCGGTGCCCGTTCAGGCTTGCGGTCAGGCGGCGGGTGGTTTCCCCGTCGAACTCACGTAGTTTTCCGTTTATCAGCCCGTCGATATTCCCCGCCGGCGTTGCCGCTTTCATCACCGCTTCCGGCAGTTTTTCCGCCTCAAGCTGGAGTTTCAGCTCCAGCAGGTCGAGCGCTTCCTCCTGCTGCCTTGTGAACAGGCGCAGCAGCCCTTCCAGATACGGCTCGGTGAAATCGAACGGTCCAATCCCCGCAAGGCGGCTTATCTGGCGCACGAAGTCGAGCTTATGCACCTCCGCCAGCCCCCCTTACGCGCGATTGCAGCAGCACACATAATTTACTTGTGTAAGAAACAAAACTCCTGAAGATAAGAGAATATGAATTACTGGTTCTGGACATTCCTGTTTCTTGCACCTGTGGCAGTATTTTCGGCAAAACCAGATTCTCCTACATCCTACCGAATATTCCGTATAATTTTTGCGGTTATTATCGGCTATATCCTTGTCAATCTTGCTGTGGACTTACATTGGGATTTACGAGTTGAAGCAGTGAATAATAACCCGAATGCTACAAAAAACGACTTCAGGTCAGCAACAGCAGATGGTGCAAACCGAATATTCACTCTTTTATTTGGATGGGTATATTCATCTGTTTATGCCGGATGGTGGGAAATCATATGGCGAAAATATTATCGCATAAGTGGTAATACAGGACTCTTTAGTAAGATATTTTTACTATGGGCAAAAGCAGTGACTCTTATCGCATTTGTTTATTTATCGGTTGTTTTTGCTGTAGCTATTCTGCTCTTATAACCCCCTTTAACTCTGTTTGCCATGAGTCTGATATTACATATAGTTTCCCACCACCATCAGTCAGACCAGTAAACCAATCAGGTATATTACCCGCACCAGAGCCACCAAAAATATTCTCCCTTATACTCAACGGATCAGTGAACTCGTCATAAAATTGATAGGTCACAATTCCTGAAATAATCAGTAAACCATCCTCTTCACGTACTCCACCTATAAATATTCCCTTAATAGTGGCATCACCATGAGAAAACGATACAGAACTAAAATTGTAACTCCTCCAAAATGGATAATGAAAATTCCCCGATACAATAGATTTTGCTTTATCTGCGACCTGCATATTAACCTTATTAAATATATCATGCTTTTTATCTGTCACATCGATAATTTCTCTTAAATGCCCAATTTCTGAAAGAGTTACTCCTACACCGCCACCTTGATAAAAATGCCTGATAAAATCATCGTTATTCCACTTGGGTTCTGTATCCACTATTTGAGTCAATAAATGCTGAGTTATTCCCTCTTCAAATATTTGTTTTTTTATTATAGTTCCCTCATCCACCACCGGCTCTGCCCAGCAGCGGCAGCCGAAATCGCTTCCCGGATGCCCGGTTGGTGGCGGCGAATCCCACAAGAACACCTCATTCGCGTTATGCGCATGGCTCTCGCGCACTTTCTCATCGCCCTGCGTGCGCCAGCGGTATTGCTCAACCCCCACCGCCTGTTGGCGGTGCCCGTTCAGGCTTGCGGTCAGGCGGCGGGTGGTTTCCCCGTCGAACTCACGTAGTTTTCCGTTTATCAGCCCGTCGATATTCCCCGCCGGTATTGCCGCTTTCATCGCCGCTTCCGGCAGTTTTTCCGCCTCAAGCTGGAGTTTCAACTCCAGCAGGTCGAGCGCTTCCTCCTGCTGCCTTGTGAAACGGCGCAGCAGCCCTTCCAGATACGGCTCGGCGAAGTCGAACGGTCCAATCCCCGCAAGGCGGCTTATCCCGCGCACGAAGTCGAGCTTATGCACCTCCGCCAGCCCCGCGATATCCTCCGCGAGCAATTCCTTTTTCCGCGCAACAGCCACCGCAATCCTGCGGTGGTTGAGCGCGCGCGTCCCCTCCTGATGCCACGTTGGCTCCAGCGGGTTTATTTCGATGTTTTTCATAATTCTCCTTTTAGTCTGTGGTCGGTGGTCTGTAGCTTGCACCCCCCTTATATCCCCCCTGATAGGGGGGAGAATTACGGCTCCCTCTCCTATCAGGAGAGGGTCGGGGTGAGGTGCCCCCTAAAACCTACCCCCTAGAACCTAAAACCTAGTGCCTAGTGCCTATCCCCTAGTGCCTAAAAAACCCCTCCCCATCCAGCCCAAGCACGGCGCGGTAATCGAAATTGGGGCAGGTCTTGCCGTAATTCACCTCGCGATGCCCGTGGAACGTCACCCTACCCTGATACACCGCATCGACCGCGCTGCAGAACCTTTCCAGCGTGGCGAATTGCTCCGCCGTGAAAGCCTTCTCCCCGCCAAGGCAAACCGCAATTGTACCACGGTTATGCCCTGCCTGCGCCGCAGGAATTTTCTCGATATCCCGCCCTTTGTGCAGCACGCCGGATTTATCAATGTAAAAATGGTACCCGATCTCGCTCCACCCGCGCTGCCTGTGCCATTGGTCAATTGTTTTCACATTGTCATGCGCCGCAACATCCGAGGCGCTGCAATGGATAAACACCCGGCTCACCGCCCGTTTTGGCTTTATGAAGGAAGTTCCACCTCCCTCCACCCCCTCCTGATATGAGGGGGTGTTATTATATCTCCCCCCTATGAGGGGGGATGAAAGGGGGGTGCCACTTCTTCCCCCTTCATCCTTCCCCCCTGATCCTCCAGACAATTCCTCTCCCAGATGGCGTTGTGCGATTTTATCTCCGCCGCAACGGGCAAAGTTTTCAACACCGCCATCTCCTTCGCATCCCGCGCATATATGGGGCGGTAGAGTTTGCACCCCTCCATCAGCGGCGCGGGTTGCGGGGTGCAGGAGCACATTATCAGGCAGCCCAGAATCACGGATTTTTTGCGCTTCATCGGTTTTCTCCATTAGCGTGGCGAGGGAATCCGCCGCAACTTCCTTGCGCGCGGAATCCCTTTCCTTTTCGCGGTTGATAAAAACAAAAATGGCGGCCAGCGCCGCCATGATTTTCTCCACAATAAGAAGCCACTTCATCATTACTTATCCTTGCTTATTACCGCGACCAGCCCGCCGAGCGCCGCGCCAAGGCCGACGATAGCCTCCTGAAGTTCGGGGTTGAGGGTGATGCCCACCCCCGCCAGCACCGCCATGATGCCCAGCCACGTGCTGCGCTCCCTAAGCCGCGAGCTAAGCCAAGTGAACGCCGTCGATTTGAATATTTGCATATTTTCTCCTTTTTTTAGTTGGTTGTTTTGGTAATTGTCATCCTCGCCTTGAGCGGGGATCCGGATGTCCGTTCAAGACGGGCATGACATAAGCTTTTTAAAAAACACTCCTGATGAACCCTGCTGCCAGCCCGCCTGCTGCGCCGAGCAGCGTGGAGGCGAAGCATACAAGCCGCACCGCGCCTTTGCGCTGGTAGTGTTCCTCGATGAGGAGGTCGAGCTTGATGGACATTTTGTCCTGCTGCTCCTTGACGTAAAAAATCCCCTGTTCGAGCCGTCCGATGACGCGTTCAATATTATTTTGCATATCCCTCCGGAAATTTATGCGGCCTTTACGATTCCTTAATCAATGGCCATTAGACTATTTAGATACAAATAAACGATAACAAATTGGGTAACTAATATGGCAAGCCAAAAACTAACCGATCACATCCTCATTTTTGAAGCGGCGAATTTCCGTGGCCTGCCGAAAGAATTTTCGCCGATAGCCTCAAAGCTGCGCGAGAACTTTAGGGATACCACCGATTTCACACGCCACGCACAGAACGCCCAAAAGCTCCAAACCCGCAGCTATGCTTTGAACCCGCTGTTCTCCCGCGAATACATGAACTCCCGCGATCATATTGAATATTAATTTATTTTCGCCCCCGTGCGGCGCTGCTGCGCCTTGGTGGAACTTCGGAACTTCAGAATATCTGATATTCCGAAATTCTGGAATTCCGATGTTCCTCTTGCTACCGACCACAGACCAACAGCTCCCTAAGCACATTCATAAAATCCGGTGAAGCGGATCGAGGGGCTGCTCCCGAATTTACCCGTTGAGGTAATCACGGTTGCTCCCGTATTGTTTACCTCACGTAATACCACGGTTGAGGTGTTGGTCAGCACGCTCAGGTTAAGGATCGAGCCGGATGAAAGGTTCATATTGGCATAGTGGTTAAGGTTAAGCCCGGCAGTATCCGCGCTGCCGCTTTTTGCTGTGAACGGCAGGCCGCTGACCATCATCTGCCCGCTCATCGAGCTATCCACCGCGCCAGAGACGTCCAGCCTGCAACTGACATAAACCATATTACCAATGCGGGTATATCTGCCCACCTGATTGGTATAACTGTTCGTTCCCGGCGTGCCATTCCCTTGCAGGACGGGCGTCCATGTCCCGGTTTCATAGCGATCTAGCACCAGCGAACCGCCAGCGAATTTTATCCCCGCAGGAAAATCCACCACGCCGTCGGTTTTTGAGGCGACCATCGCATTGTTCCAGCCTGAACCGTCAGGGGAAGTTTTCAGCGTAAAATCATCATTACCAATCAGCCCGAATTCGGCGCGGCCTGAGAAACCGGTCTGGAACAAATGGCTGGCAGTGTCACCAACCGCGTTCTTGTTCGCTTTCACGCGGCTGTCAGTGCCGTTATGGCTGAACAGCACCGCGTCGGAGGCAACCGAAAGCTTGTTGGTGGAATCCGCCGTGGCGTTCACCCCCACCAGTGGGATGTTATTCGTGCTGATAGACGAGGCAACCCAGTCCGCACCGTCAAAACTATACATCTTGTCCTCGTCATTCACCCAGATGGTCAGCCCCTCATTAGGCGTGATGAACTTCCACCCGGTGCTGAAATAAGCGATTTGTTTCTCTTTGCCGTCCCACGCCCCGGTCGGCGAGCCGCCGACAATATAAACCTCCCCCTCAGCCGGACTACCGGGCGGGGTCGAAATATCCTTGTCCTCCGCGCCACGGTTCTGGAGAGCATCCAGCGCCGCGATGGCGTCATTGATAGTCACTTCTTTCTGCGCCTGCGACTGCGACACAAATTTTGCCTTAATATTGTTAGATTCAGTCATGTTTTCTCCTGTTGATATTTTTTATAATTACCGTCACCCCGTGCTTGTCACGGGGTCTGGTTTAAGTGGCAACGCCAGAGCGTGCTTCGCTAACCGGATCGCGCAACAAGTGCGCGATGACGGGAGGCACCTCAAACCTCCGCCACACCAGCAGCTCCCCGCCCGGCAATTGCCGAAAGCTGGTAAACCCGCACACTCACCGCGCTTTGCGGCGAGCCGAAATCATCCGCCTGCTGCGCCGCGCTATAGGTCACGGAAGGCGTGCTTGACGTGATAACCCGCGCCACATCCGCACCATCCATGATTTCCACCTCATATTTCTCACTTTCCTCGGAGAGCGGGATGTCCACCCCATCGCGCAATTCACCACCGATGCGCGTGCGCCGCACCCATGAAATGCCGAGGTTCCCGCCACCGTCACGGCTGCCGGTAATATGCACCGGCGAGTAAGGCTTCAGCCCTTCCCCGCGCCATGTGAAATCGGTTTCGCCGACCAGCGCGAGCGTGCTTCCCACCGTCGCCACCTTGTATTTGCGCGAAACGCCGATAAGCAAATTCGGCATCTGCTCGCGGATTACGGCGCTGTTCAGCAACACGAATTTTTCGCCCTCCTCATGCGAAGCAGTGAAACGCTCGGTTCCCAACCTGCCGCGCAGCAACCCGGAAAGCTTATATTTCCCTTCCGCGAGAAGTTCCGCCTCCCTGAACTGGATTATCTCATCACCCACCACCGCCGCATTCGCGCCGTTGAGCAGCGCTTCATCGCCAACGCTTTCCAGTTCGCCATGAATCAGCGAAACGGTAATTTCATTCAGCGTATCGGTCACATTGGCGCTTGCGTCACCGGGCGGCTCGACGACCACCCCCATTACCGCAGGCTCCGAAACCTCGCTGAAATACTGGTAGCTCATGCCGCCGTCATCGGAGCGGTAGACCACCGCGCCCGGCCAGTTTCCGCCAAACCCCGCCGCCGCGATGCGGATATACCCCGCAACGGTATCATCCATCGGGAATGACGGGATATCGAGCAGGTGGAACGCAGTATCGGAAGGAACCTCCACCACACCGGGGTCAGCGCCGCTGTTATCCGGCTCGACATAAACATCATAAACGCTGGCATCCTCCGCCACCGCCCTGATATTCACCTGCCCGTTCGCGCCGAGCAGCGAATCCGTCACGCGCACCTTGTGTACCGTGCCGTTTTCATCAATTTCGATAACGTCGGCGGGTTCGACATGGGCATATTTCAGCGGCAGCGAAAACTGGTAGCTGTTCCGCGCCAGCCAGATGTTATAAAGCGAAATATCGGCGATGCGCTTGGCCTGCCAGTCATTGAGCACGATCGCAAGGTTCTGGATCTCCCGCCCCTGCGACTGCGTGATATTGCGCCCCGCGTGCTGGTTGCCGATCTGGTAATCCAGTATGCGGCTGATGTAATTAATATCCACCTGTTGCGGCAGTTCCAGCTCGTGTGCGCGTTTGATATCGACGAGCTTCTTCACCTCCGCACCCGGCGGCGGGATAAGCTCCTGCGCGTCAATTACCAGTTCGGCATCCTTCCCGCGGGTGATGAATTTCAGCTTGCCGTCGCTTTCCGTCACATCGAAGAAATAGGCTTTCTGGAGTTGCTCCAGCGCCGCCCGCGCCGGGGAAACCGAGTTGATGACAAAACCTTCAACCAGTTCATAAACATCATCAAGGTTCAGTTCGCCCGCAGGCAGCCCTGCCCTCGCGCAGATTTGCGCGATGATTGCCGCAAGCGAGGAAAGCCCAAGCTTGCCCGTCACCCAGTGGCCATACATCCACACATTGCCGTCCGACCAGACATGACGCAAATCCGGGTAGAACGGATAAGGCCGCGTATCCCATGTCCACAGGAATTTGCGCTCCACCATACCGGAGCCTTCCCATTTTTCGAGCGTGGCCTCAATGGCGGTGCGCTGGATGCGAAAATCCACCCGCCCGCGCGAGAACCTTGGAAAACTCGACTCGGAGCTTTCCGGGTTATAGAAGACATTCGGCTGGTTGGTTGCGCCGTCAACGCTTGGGAAGCCGAACTCGGTGAACCAGATTTTCTTTGATTCGGGAACCCATGCGGTTGTCGCCGAGTTGGGGTTTACGTGATAATTCTTCCACCACCATTCAATATTTTTCCACGCCATCTGCGGGGTGAGCGCCGCCTTGCTGGTGCGCCCCTCGTCGGAATAATACCAGTCATACCCCTCGCCGCTCGTCCAGCCATCCATGATTTTTTCCTTGTCATAACCGGATTGCGGCTCGTCGGTGAGCGGGAAATATGCGTCGATACCGATAACGTCGATGCTGCTCGAAGCCCAGAGCGGGTCGAGGTTATACCACCCGCCCCCGGTGTGGTGGTATTCGCTCCAATCCGCGCCATAAGTCACTTTCACGCCGCCGCCGAGGATTGACTTCACACTCGCCGCCAGCGAAACCAGCCCCGTGACGCCGGGAAAATTGTTTCCGCCGTCCTTCACCGAGGTCAGCCCCACCATTTCGGAGCCGATAGCGAACGCATCGATTTTCCCGTCGAGAAGGTTGGCATAATGCAAAATGAATGTGTTATAGCCGTTGGTTTTGGTAAAGAAATTGCTCACCTCCGAAGTGCTGCCGGTGATGCGCCCGCGCCACGGCTTGCCGTCCATATCCATGAAAATGAACGGGTAGAACAAAACCTTATAACCCCGGTTCCTGAGCGCGGTCACATAGCGCACAAGGCTCTGGTCGTCCGGCGTGCCGCCATAGACCGGCGAGTTTTCGATATGGGTTATCTCATGCGCGTTGCTGCGGCTGAACCCCGCCACGCTCCATATTTCCGGCGTGGTGGTTGCCCCGGTGCGGAATTCCACGCCCGGTTTCAGCACGCAATCCCCCGCGTCGAGGCTGTTACCGAACCACCCGGCGACCACCGAAACCCACTCGACATTAGGCAGCTCGCGCTCAAGCTGGTTGAGGGAAACCACAGCATCCGCGCGGTTTTCACGGTTGTTGCGGTTGATGGGTATCTGCACGTTGCGCTGCGCGAAGCCGAACCCGGTCTCCTCACCCTGGATTTTGGTCTGCACCGTGGTGTCATAAACAAACTCGCCGCTGCCGGGAATCATCACCACTTCCTTTATCTTCTCCTCAAGCGCCTGCTCCTCGGCTTTTGCGCTTATCCTGCGCTTGACCTCGAAACTGAAATTGGGGATGCGGTTGCCAAAATCGGCGAGCGGGAAATCCTCGATCACCACATAAGCCATCCCGCGATAGGCCGGGGTTTTGCCCACTCCCTCAAAACTCTGGATGAACGGGTCGGGGTTTTGCGTTTCGGTTCCTTTGTAAAGCCGGTAAGTGCCTTGCGTCGGGTCAACGATCTTCGCATCCGCCCAGACGCGCACGATGTCATCAATCCTCCCCTCGCAGATGGCGATGGCAAGGCTTACCGAATAGCTATAGGTGGTTTCCTTCTGTTTGACCTTCCCCCCGCCGCCGCCTTTGCCGCCCTGCGAATGGGTCTTGGTGGTGAGGGTTTCCTTGATCGGGCGCGACCAGATGATGTTCCCCGCCAGCCGCGCATTGCCGAACACGATGGGGATCGGCTTGCCGTAAACCGAGCTTTGCACGGAAAGGTCCTGCAACCGCGGGCCGTAAACATCCGGCAGGCGGCGCGGGCCGAAGATTTTATCATCAATGGCGCTGCCGATGCTGCTGCCGATGAACCTGCCGACGACCGAGCCGACAGGCCCGAACTGCGAAGCCGCCGAAGACGCGGCGGTTGATAGAATAACTGATGCCATTGTTTGTTTCCTGTTAATTGTTTTGTGTCATTAGTCGTTAGGAAGTCGTAAGTGGCCACCCCCCTTATTCCCCCCTGATAGGGGGGAGAATCGCACTCCCTCTCCTATGAGGAGAGGGTTGGGGTGAGGTGCACCCTAACGACTCCCCCCTTTACCCTTCACCTTTTTTCCATTAACCTCCCACTCCAGCATGTCGAACGTATATAACATCCTGTTCCGTGACCCGGTGCTGACAGCATCCAAGATGAAACCGGAGGCCGAGCAGCTTGCGCTCAAATTGGTCAAAAGCGGCAGGATGCGGATCGACGCTTTCGAGATGATAAATTTCGTCCGTTTTTCCCATAACGGGCGCATGATGATGTTCAGCAACCGCGAATTGTTCGACCCTGCCCTGCTTCCGCGCACCATCGAAATGATAGGCGAAGGCAATGTAGAGCTGCTGCGCAAGGAAATTTCCACCAACCAGCCGGTTCCGCTGGAGATTGAAATCCGCCTCGCGCGGATGCTGGTGCAGGCGGCGCACCCTGTTGTGATACGCATCCTTTTGCTTGAGCGCACCGAGGTTTTTGTTTCCTATTCCCATAATATCGGCGACCTCCTAGATATGGAATCATGGGGTGTGCATGGCCGCAACAGCGGTATGCAGAGCGTTAATGTCAGCGAATCGCGCGTTTTTGTTTCCACCGACGGCGACCCGTTCGACCGCAGCAAGGAAGGAACCGAGCAAGGGCGTTACGCGTTCAGCCGTTTCATGGTCATCGCCGCGCAGGAGCTTGGCCATTATTCCGACCTCAAGCGCGACCCGCGCGGCAACCCGTATTTCCGCTTCTCGCTCGACCCGAAGGTTCACCGCGCAAGGCTGGAAGACCTTGAGCATGTGAACAAAACATGGGCAACGCTCAACAAGCTCGGCCTCAAGGAAGCGGCGAAGCTTGAAAAAGACATCACATTTTACAAACGCCATAACCGTTTTTTCGCGTGGCTCATGACCGTCATCAAATCCCATTTCGCGACCAGGGCGCTGCACAGCCGCGCCGCGATGCAGGGCATCAGGATCGCGCATGGACATTCCGCGCGGCACCTTGCCATCATGCTTTCCGACATGCGCTTCAACCTGCACCCGAAAGCCCCGGCCTATAAAAGCGACGACCCGGCGCATGAGCAGCAGATAATCAACATCGAGGCGCTCGCCCGCGTGCCGCAGCAGGCAATCAAATGGGGGCACAAAACCACCTCGTTCATGTATCCGCAGATATACCGGATCTATTACAAGGAAGTCATCCCCACCAATGTGAAATATTTTGAGATATTGATGAAGCGTGAGTGACGCAAAGGATATGGTGGATGGGATATAGGGGTTAGTGTTTAGGTTGCATCTTCACCATCCCCTATCCCCCATATCCTAATCCCCAAACCTGTAGCACTTAACCAGCCTCCCCCTCCACGATTCATCAAAATTATGCTCCACCACTTTGCGCGCCTGCGCGTAAGCGTGGATGATGCCCAGACCGCCCTCAACCTCCGAGATTATCCCCACATGCTGCGGCTCTTTCTCTATGCGGAACAGCGCAACGCAGCCGGGCGCTAAACCGCACTCGCCAAGATATTCCGCCAGCGCCGTTTCCAGCGTACCCCCGGAAGGCTCGCGCGGGTATGATGTGCGGTCATACACGTCAATTCCCAGTTCCTTCGCCACGCCGACAACCAGCCCGATGCAATCGACTCCGATATTTTTCTTCCTGCCCTGATGATGAAACTTCGTCCCCACCCAAGAGCGGGCGAGGGTTATTATTTTTGTTGGTTCGTAAATCATAAAATCAGTTTTCAGTTTCAGTTATCAGTTGCCCCCTATCGTCACCCCGTGCTTGTCACGGGGTCTGGTTCATGAGGCAACGCCAGAGCAGGCTTCGCTAACCGGATCGCGGGATAAACCCGCGATGACGTTCCCCTAAAACCTAGTGCCTGTCACCTAATC
>CAZJFC010000047.1:0-13757 GCA_964545245.1 uncultured Rickettsiales bacterium | reverse complement strand
CCCACCCCGACCCTCCCCCGCAAGCGGGAGAGGGAGTAGCCTGTGACCTGTTCCCTGTCACCCAAAAAAGGCGCAGTAGCGCCGCACGGGGGCAAAAAATATATCTCATGCGATTTTTGCCATGCCTATCTGCGCTACAGGCAGCGGCTCGCCGAAATGGTAGCCCTGGAACAAATCCACGCCGCATTCAGCCAGCGCATCGTGGACGGCATGGGTTTCAATCCCCTCGGCCAGGACTTTCGAGCCATGCGCGTGGACGATCTCGCAGATAGTTTTGATCTCCCCGGCATATCTTGGGATTGTGGCTTTCTGCGAAACTATGCGCTCGATCTTGACATAATCCGCGTGCGCTTTCGCAAGGATGTTATCCAAGGTCTCAACCGAGGTGATGTCATCCAGCGCAACCGAATAACCTTTTGATTCTGCGTAGTTTATTACCGAAACAATTTGGTTTATGTCCTGCACCTGCTGCGTTTCCGAAATATCAAGCGCAAGGCGTTTCGGGCTTATGCCGTAATTCTTCGCCGCCTCGGAAAGCCCTTCAAGGTATTTCTGCGGAAGCTGGATAAAGCCGGTGATAAAATTAACGAACAAATTGCCCTGCAAATTCGCCTCCGCGAAAGTCTTGATGGCAAGGATATGCAGGTATTTATCGAGGTAATGGTGGATGTTGCTTTCCTTAGCCGCCTCGATGATCTTCGCGCCGCCGATATATTTCCCGTCATCCAGTTTCAGCCGCACGAAGGATTCATAACCGAAAACCTGCCCGGCGCGGTCAATGATCGGCTGGAAGTGGCACTCGACGCGCCCTTCAAGGATTGCGTCACCCAGCCATAAATTACGGGCGATTACGTCGATCCTTTCAACCTCATCAAGCTGCATACGGACGTCTTCAAGCAAAGGCCGCCCGGCAGAACCGATAACCGCAACCTTCGCCCCGTCATATTTCAAGCGCTCAACCGCGTCCCGAAGCTCCGCCCATGCCTTGCCCCAATGGCGCGAAACTTCCGCCGCGTAACAGCCTTTGTCGAGATAATGGCCGGGATATCCCGCTTTGAGGAATTCCTTTTCCAGCACGTGCCCGGAATCATCGCCCGCCAGCGCAACGCAAATCCAGTAGGAATCCTTGTCATTCCACGGAAGGTTGAAGTTCAGGAAATTATCCTTCATATACGCGCGTTCTGGTTGATTTTCTATTGTCTTTTCAGGTTATCAGGATAATGTTACCAAAACTTTAATAACCCTGAGGCTTTTGGATGAATTTTCCAGATAAATACAGCTTTGCTGAAAATGAAAAAAAATGGCAGAAAAAATGGCAGGAAACCGGCATTTACCACTGGCGTGACGACAAGCCGCGCGACGAAACTTTCGTGATCGATACCCCGCCGCCGACGGTTTCGGGCATTCTGCATATGGGGCATATTTTCAGCTATACGCAGGCGGATTTTATCGCGCGGTATAAGCGTATGCGCGGGTTTGACGTGTTCTACCCGATGGGGTTCGACGATAACGGCCTGCCGACTGAGCGGCTGGTGGAAAAAGAGCGGAAAATCCGGGCGACCGACCTGCCGCGCGAGGAATTCATCAAAATCTGCCAGGAAGTGGTGGTGGATGCCGAAAAAGAGTTTGAAAAGCTTTTTAATTCAATAGCTTTGTCGGTTGACTGGCGGCAGAAATATGAAACCATTTCTGACGAATCCCGCAAGATTTCGCAGCTTTCCTTCCTTGATTTGTTTGAGAAAGGCGAGGTTGAGCGCAAATACCAGCCGATGTTCTGGGACCCGGTTGACCAGACCGCAATCGCACAGGCGGAAATTGTGGATAAGGAGCTGGAGTCATATGAGAATTATATTTATTTCGGCGTTGACGGTTCCGACGAGAAAATCGAGATCATGACCACTCGCCCGGAAATGCTCCCGGCCTGCGTGGCAGTGATGGTTCACCCGGATAATTTCGCGAAATATGAAGGCAAATTCGCAATCACCCCGCTTTTCGGCGCAAAAGTGCCGTTCGTAGCCGATGATAAGGTTGATAAGGAAAAAGGCACGGGATTCGTTATGTGCTGTACGTTCGGTGACGAAACCGACATTAAATGGTGGCGCGAGCATAAGCTGGATACGAAGATTGTTTTGAATAAATATGGCAAGCTTGACCTGCCTGATTACCCGGAACTAAATGGCAAAAAAGCCAATAAGGAAACGCGTGACCTTGTGTTCAGGCTGCTTGAGGAAAAAGGGTTTGTGGCTGGGGAGCGCAAGAAAATCACCCATGTGGTGAAAACCGCGGAACGCTCCGGCGCGCCGCTGGAAATTATCCCGACCCACCAATGGTTCGTGAAGGTGGTGGATAAGAAAGACGCGTTGCTTGCCAAAATCAATGAGTGCAAATGGTATCCGGAATATATGAAGGTGAGGGCGGAGCAATGGACGGAATCGCTTAGCTGGGATTGGTGCATCTCGCGCCAGCGCTATTTCGGCGTGCCGTTCCCGGTTTGGTATGTGCAAAATTTAGATAGTACTAATCCAAAAATTCTTACTGCAGAAATTAATCAACTTCCTGTAAATCCTATTGTTACTCTTCCAAAAGGTTACAGAAAACTAACTGAGGATGAAGCTAATAAGGCAGAGCTTTCTATAGACCCTACAGGTGTACACATACTTTGTGAAAACGAAGCTACTAAAGAATTAGTGTTTGTAACGCCTGACTTTGACGTGATGGACACATGGGCGACGTCGTCGGTTTCGCCGCAGCTTTCGAGCAAGGGGATTAACCGTGAAGCGTCATTGCGAGGAGGCGAAGCCGACGCGGCAATCCAGACTGGATTGCTTCGCTCCGCTCGCAATGACGGGGACAACCCGTTTGTATTGGACGCGAACCGCCACGCGAAGCTTTTTCCGGCGGATATGCGGCCGCAGGCGCATGAGATCATCCGTACATGGGCGTTCTACACCATCACTAAGGCGATGCTGCATGAGAACTCTATCCCGTGGAAAACGCTGATGATATCGGGCTGGTGTTTGGCGGAAGATAAATCGAAAATGTCGAAATCGAAGGGCAATGTAATCACCCCGGTGCCGCTGATTGAGACGAAGTCTTCGGATGTGGTGCGTTACTGGGCATCCACCTCCAACCTTGGAGCGGATACGGCTTATTCGGAAGATGTGCTTAAAATCGGCAACAAGCTGGTGAACAAATTATGGAACGCGACCAAGTTCGCGAGCATCAATTTGCCCAAGTTAAAAGAGGGCGCGAAAATCACCGAGGTGATGGATAAATGGATTCTTTCACGCCTGAACAAAACTATTAAGAACACTACAGAACAGTTTGAAGAATATGAATATTCAAAAGCCCGTATGGCGATTGAAGATTTCTTCTGGAATGATTTCTGCGATAACTATCTCGAAATCGTGAAGGCGCGTTCTTACGGCGAAACCGGCACAAGCGAGCAGCAGCAATCGGCACTTGCGGCAATCAGAATCTGCATTGATATATTGTTGCGTTTATGGGCTCCGTTCGTGCCGCATATTACTGAGGAATTGCATCATATTATTTATGGGGGAGAATCAATCCATACCCGTGGCTCATGGCCGGAAGCGAACCTTGCCGAAGATGAAGAAGCGGAAAAACTCGGCGCGGAAGCGCTCGCGGTGATTGACGCGGTGCGCAAGGCGAAATCGGAAAAAGGGGTTTCGGTAAAATTCCCGGTTAAAAGGCTTGAAGCACCGGCCAGCCTGAAAGCAATTGAGTTTGACCTCGCCAGCGTGACCAGCGCGCAAAGCATTGTATGGAGCGATTCCGGTGCAACCAGCGTTGAACTGGCCGACGAAGCGGCGGCTTAAGGGACAGGCGAACATTCACAGTGTCATTGCGAGCGAACATCGTGAGCGCGGCAATCCAGACTGGATTGCTTCGTCGGCGTTGCCTCCTCGCAATGACGTAGCCTGAATGCAATCCGCAGCTTGGCTAATCAAGTATATAAATCCCAAAAAAATTATGACCGTGATTATTGCGCTCATCCCGCTTTGCGCGGCGGCAGAGCAGCGCGGAAAGAAATGCGTGAAAGACACGGAAGCTGGGGAAAAAGAGCAAAAGCGCCAGAGATAACAGTTTTAAAGCTGGTTTCCGGCGGGATGGTGCGGAGGCTGGTAATTATGCTGGTGCTGGTGGCGCTCCGGTTCGGACGGTTTGCCCTGAATCTTTTTACCCATATTCTCAAGGTCAGCGCCGACACCGTCAAACGTGTTGCCGCAGGCTGAAAGGCTGATTGATACAGCTATCGCGATTACATATCTCATGCGCGATATATTGCTTGCAAAATTTTTTTTGTCAACCGCGAAGGGTTATTTTTTTTCTGCCGTATATATCTATGAACACCCACCAAAGGTAACCGCCATGAAAAAGATTTTACTGCCCTCCGTCCTTGCGCTTGGAATCGGCGCATGCGCCGCGCAGCCCGCCGATGCGCATGGTTATAATAATAGCTTTTTCTCATTCAGTTGGGGAACGCCGGCCTATTATTATGAACCATATCCGGTTTACAGGCCATATCCATATTATCACTCGCGCCCCGTGTATTACTCGCCGCCCAGATATTATTACCCGCCAAGGCATTACCATAACCACAAGCCGCATAAAAAAGTGGTCTATAAAAAGAAAAATGACCGCGTAATCAGCAGCGGCAGGGGTGACAGGCGCGGGAGATAAATTTGCGTAAGTTGGCGCTAGGCTGCGGTTATCCAGCCGCCGCCGACGACGCGCTCGCCGCTATACATAACGCAGGCCTGACCGGGAGTTACGGCCTTATGCGGCGAAAAGAGCTTGATTTCTGCGGTGCTTCCGTTAGCGGACGCCCTTGCCGCGACCGGTTGCATCGCAGAACGCACCTTCACCTCAACGTCAATCGGCGTTGTTGGTTTTTCAATCAGCCAGTTGACGTTCCTGATGGTGAAGGTCGCGGAAGATAACGCCGATTCCGGCCCCACGTAAACGCGGCGGGTTTCCGGCTCCAGCTTCACTACATAGATCGGGTCGCCCATTCCACCCACGCCGATTCCGCGGCGCTGGCCGATGGTGAAGTTGATGACCCCCTCATGCCTGCCCAGCACCTTGCCGCTTTCGATATGGATGATATCACCCGGTTCAATCGCGCCGGGGCGGAGCTTTTGCACGATGCTCGCATAATTGCCGTCCGGCACGAAGCAGATATCCTGCGAATCCGGCTTATCAAAGATCGGGATGCCGGATTCTTCCGCCAGTTTCCGCGTTTCCGCCTTGGTTTTGCCGCCCAGCGGGAAGTGCAGATAGTCAAGCTGCTCCTGCGTGGTGGCGAACAGGAAATAGCTCTGGTCCTTGTTTTTGTCCTCCGCCATATGCAGCTCGGCGCGGGTTTCGCCGTCGACACGGCGCACGTAATGCCCGGTGGCGAGCGCGTCTGCGCCAAGGTCTTTGGCGACTTTGAACAAATCGCGGAATTTGACCGACTGGTTGCATTTCACGCACGGGATGGGGGTTTCGCCGCGCAGATAGGAATCAGCAAAATCGTCGATAACTTCCTGTTTGAATATGGATTCATAATCCAGAACATAATGCGGAAAACCGAATTTTTCGGCGACGGTCTTCGCGTCGTAGATATCCTGCCCGGCGCAGCACGCGCCTTTTTTGCCTACCGTCATGCCGTAATCATATAGCTGGAGCGTTACGCCGATTACCTGATAACCGGCCTTGTGCAGCAGCACCGCGACCGTGGAGCTATCCACGCCGCCGCTCATGGCGACAACGATCTTTGTTTCCGACGGTGGTTTGGTCAGTGAAAGCATGGGCGCTATATACGCTAAAATTCCGGAAAAATCCAGTGGTTAATAAGTTTAAATTGATTTAGGCGGATTTTATGTGTAGTAAATTAGGAAGTATCAAATACAGAGGTAGTATCATGAGCGAGCATTTCAAGCCTGAACCAGTTTCCGAACCGAAATATCAGGTAACCCGGAAACCTGACGGGTGGCATGTGAATGTGGAAATTGACCGCGGGCCGGCCACTATTGCCACGACAACCCGCCATGTTGATTTCTATTCAATCGAGCTTGATGCAAATTTCTTTCCGGTAAAAGTTTCCTCAAAAAAATTAAATACATACCCCGCAGCCAAGGAAAGTAACGGCTCATCTGTTGGCAGTTCCTGCCACGAAATCAGCTATAACCCTGATAATATAGCAGCCCTTACCGTTACTAAGGAACATAGCAGCCCCTCTTACCAAAACGGGTTGCTGAAAATTTCAGGGGAGGGAAGATATCCTATCTGTGTCCTGAAGGAAGTTATCGCCATATGTGAAACCGTGTTCAAAAGCAATCCTGATTTACCGGACTCCAAACAGGCGCTTGAAGCATTCGGGCTTTTCAGTGAAGTTATCGGTCACTGGCAAAGCAAACCCGAAAATGCGGTCAGCACCCCTTCAAGCTTAAGGCCGATAACCCGCCCGGAATATCTGGATGCGGCAGCAAACCAGGTTTGATATATTCCTGTTTCGCTGCTATTAGTAGCGCATGGCGAATTTTTTCAATATCCCAAGCTCATTGCCCTTTCTGGACAGCCTTGCCAAAGGCGTGCTGGCGCGGTTTGATGATATTGAAAAAATAACCATTTACGTGCCGACCAAACGCGCCATCCGCGTGCTGGCGGAAAAATTCCTGCAATATTCGGAACGTGAAGTGCTCATCCTCCCCAAAATTGAAGCGCTGGGCGAGGTGGATGAAGACGAGATATATATTTCCTTCAACCCGGAATTTGAAAAGATCCCTGAGCCTATCAGCGACCTCAAGCGCCAGTTCATGCTGGCAAAGATGATCAGCCGGAACAAGGAATTCGCAGGGCAGAATTTTGCTAATTCGCTTTCCCTCGCGCGAAGCCTGACCGCTTTCATGGATGAAATGCAGAACAAGGAAGCCGATTATTCCGCGCTGGAAAATGTGGTGAGCGAGGAACTCGCCGGACACTGGCAGGTTACGCTGGATTTCCTGAAAGGAATAACCGTGGAGTGGCAGGATTTCCTGAAAGCCGATGGTTATTCCGAGCCGGTTTACCGCCGCAACCTTATGATTTCCGCGCTGGCGGAATATTACGAAAAAAACCCGCCGCCTCACCCGGTGATTATCGCAGGGACCACCGGAACCGTCCCGGCAACAGCGCGGCTGGCGAAGGCGGTTGCTGAAGCAGGGAACGGTTTGCTGGTGCTGGACGGGCTGGACAGGAACCTTGCCGATGATGATTTCAAGATTCTGGAGGAGACGCACCCGCAATTCAACCTCGCGCGGTTGCTGGTTGCGCTGAAAACCCAGCCTTCCGAGGTAGTGGAATGGGAAAAGGCAGGGCTTTCCGCAAGGCAGAAATTAATCTCAAGCGCATTATACCCGACCGAAAAAACTGCCGAATGGCGCGGTAATAAAAAAATTCCGGGTGAGGGCATAACCCTTGCTGAGTGCGGCTCTGCCGAGGAAGAGGCAATTGTGGTGGCCATGGCGCTGCGGGAAGTTCTGGAGGATAAGGAACAAACGGCGATGGTGGTGACGACAGACCGCAACCTTGCCAAAAGGATTTCCGCGAAAATGCAGTTATGGGATGTCAGGATTAACGACTCCGCCGGTTTACCGGTGGATTCAACACCTTCGGCGAGGTTCTTCATTGAGCTTGCGGATATGGCGGCAGCGGACGAAACCCCGGTGGAACTGCTGAGCTTTTTCAAGCATCCGTTCATTGATGCGGGATTGAAAAACAAAATCCGCAGCCTTGAGGAAGAAAAGCTGCGCGGCCCAAGAATCGAGGGCTTCAACCTTGCCAATTATGGGATTACCATCCCCGGTTTGCGCGAGTTTGAGGCATTGTTCCGGAAGGAATTCGCGACACTCGGCGAAATGCTGGGCCAGCACGCCGAAACCGCAAGAGCAATAGCGGATGACAAACTTTTCCAGCGTGATGACGCGGAATTTGAGAAGGTTCTGAATGATGTGGTTGATTCGGTCGAGCAGGATTTTTTAATCAACCCGAAATATTACCCGGAAATTTTCCGCCAGTTAATCAGCGGGAAGACCTACCGCAGCAAATATGGGCAGCACCAGCGGGTGAATATTTTCAGCCCGATAGAGGCAAGGATGCAGCAGGCGGATGTTGTCATCATCGCCGGGATGAACGAGGGCAGCTTCCCGCAGCTTCCGCAGGCCGACAGCTTCATGAACCAGCAGATACGCAAAAAAATCGGGCTTGACCTGCTCAGCCAGAAAATCGGCAAGGCCGCGCATGACTTTGAACTGCTGGCGCAGGCGCAAAAACTCATCCTCACCCGCAGCAGGAAGGAAGGACGCTCCCCGGCGATTGAATCACGCTTCCTGAAACGGCTCAAAACCATTGCGGAAATTGGCGATGGCGCGAAATACCACGCATGGGCGAAGGAGTTTTATACCCCGGCGGAGAATATTCCGTTCAAGCGCCCCACGCCATGCCCACCGGTGGAAGCAAGGCCGAAGGAACTTTATGCAACCGATATTGGCCGCCTGATGCGCGACCCTTACACGGTTTATGCCAAAAAAATCCTGCACCTTAAAAAGCTGAAACCGATCGATGATGACATTACCGGCGCGGATTTCGGCGATTTTATCCATAAAGCCCTGTCCCGGTTCTGCGAAAAGGAATATGACGGCAAGCTGCAAACGCTGCTAAGGGTCGGCGAGGAGGAATTCAAAAAATTTGAGAATTTTGAGGGGATGAAAATTTTCTGGTGGCCACGCTTCCTCAAAATCGCCGAGTGGTTCATTGACAAGGAAGCTGAGGCGAGGCGCAACAAAAGCCGGATATTATATGAAAACAAAGCCTCGCTGGAAATTGGCGGCATAACCATCAGCGCGCGGGCAGACAGGGTGGAAATCGATGCCGGGAACAATATCAGCATTATTGATTATAAAACCGGGACGCCGCCGCCAAACATCATGGTGGAAGCGGGTTATGAGCCGCAGCTTAGTGTCGAGGCGCTCATCTTTGAAAATGCGCTTGGCGGCAAGACCGAATCACTGCAATATTGGCAGCTTAAGGGGAGCAATAACGAAATCAGGCAGCCGGGGCAGGCGCGCGCCAGCCGCAGCGTTGGGGAAATCGTGCAGGACGCGCGCGAGGGGATTGCCCAGCTCGCCGCGAATTACGCCAAACCCGGCACGCCTTATATGGCAAGGCCGTGGTCAAAATATGCGCTGCAATATAACGATTATGAGCATCTGGAACGCATCAGGGAGTGGGAAGAATGAGCGAAGTCCAGACCGATATCCAGAAAATCGCTTCCGACCCGAAAATCTCGGCCAAAGTCACCGCCAATGCCGGAACCGGCAAAACCTATGTCCTAACGCAGCGCGTATTGCGGCTTTTGCTTTCCGGCGTCCACCCCGGCAAAATCCTCTGCCTGACATATACCAAAGCCGCCGCCGCCGAAATGGTAAGCCGCATCAGCAGCCAACTGCAAAAATGGATCGTGCTCGAAGAAAACGACCTTATCCGCGAGATTTTCACCCTGACCGGGGAACAGCCGGATAAGGAGCAGATAAGCCGCGCAAGGCAGCTTTTCAGCCGCACGATTGAATCAACCCCGCCGCCGCGCATACAGACAATCCACTCTTTCTGCCAGGAGGTGCTGAAACGCTTCCCGGTGGAATCCGGCATTCCGCCATATTTCGAGGTGGTGGAGGAGACCACGGCAAGGGAGCTTTCCGCCGAGGCGCGGCACAGGCTGCTCGCCAAGGAGGGAATCCCGGATGAAGTGAACTCGGCAATCGATTATTTCGGGAATGAATGCAGCGAATTCAAGTTCGATAAGGTCATCCGTGAAATCGCGGCAAACCGCAGCCGCTTCAAGGAAACCCTGCACGCAAATGGCGGCAAGGACGCGCTGGCAGGCAAGGTTTATGCGCTTCTCAATGTTCCCCCCGGCCAAAGCGAGCAGGATATTATCGCGGATTATTTCAGCCATTCCCTGCCGAATGCGTTGAAAGGCTGCGCGATTGAGGAAATCCATGCAGCGAAGGATTTTGAGGGCGCGAAAGAATATTTTCTTACCGATAAAGGCGAGCCGCGTAAAAACCTTGAGAAGAAAAAAGGCGAGGCGGTGGTTGAAGTAATCCTGCGCGAACAGCAACGGATATTGAACACGGCGGAGATGATAAAATCCTTGCGCACCGCGGAGTTTACCGCGCATACCATCAACATTGCCAATGAATATATCCGGCTTTATGAGCAGGTAAAAACTGAAAAGGCGGTGATGGATTTCGACGACCTGATCTTCCACACCAGCGAATTGCTGACCGCACGCAGCGCTGCCGCATGGGTGCTTTATAAGCTTGATGGCGGGATTGACCACATCCTTGTCGACGAGGCGCAGGACACCAGCCCCGGCCAGTGGAAAATCGTCCTTGCGCTGGCCGATGATTTCTTTTCCGGCGATTCGGGAAAAAACAGGAACCGCAGCATTTTCATTGTCGGTGACGAGAAACAGTCGATTTACAGCTTTCAGGGCGCGGACCCGGAAGCGCTGCACGAAGTGGCTGAATACCTGCGTAGCAAGGTGACGGGCAGCGGCGCGGCATGGCATGACCTGCCGTTGAACAAATCCTTCCGTTCGGTTGAGGCGGTTCTCAAAACCGTTGATGAGATTTTCAGCACGCCGCAGCGCCGCAGCGCCGTAACCCCGGTGAACGAAATCCGCCATGAAATCACCCGCGCGGGCGAAGGCGGAAAAGTTGAACTCTGGCCGTTATTTGCCGAAAAAGGCGATAATGAGATGATACGCTGGCCGATGCCGGGGCAGTTCGCGGATTATAAATCAGCCGATCAGGCAATGGCGGAGGGGATCGCCGCCGCTATCGCCCGCTGGATAAAAATCGATAAAAGGGTTATCGCCTCCAAAAACCGCGCCATATTGCCTTCCGATATTATCGTCCTACTCCGCAGGCGCGGGGAGGCCGCCAACCTTATCGTGAAAAACCTGAAGAAACACGGCATCCCGGTTTCCGGCTCCGACCGCCTGAAAATCACCGAGCATATCGCGGTGCAGGATCTGGTTGCGCTAACCGCCTTCGCACTGCTGCCGGATGATAATTTAAGCCTTGCCGCCGCGCTGCGCTCCCCGCTTTTCGGGTTAAGCGAGGAAGAACTCTTTGAGCTTGCCCATTACCGCGGGAAATCGCAGAGCCTTTATCACGCAATCCGCAACAACCCGAAATTTTCGCATCTGGCAAAGGAGTTGGAGGAAATCCTCAACCGCGCGGATTATGTGCCGGTCTATGAGTTTTATTCATATATCCTCGATATCAAAAACGGCCGGAAAAAATTCATCGCAAGGCTGGGCAGCGAAGCCGGGGAAATCCTCGATGAATTCCTTGAGCTTTGCCTCAATTTTGAAGCCACGAACACTTCCTCGCTGCAATCATTCCTGCATTGGGTTTGCGGCGGCGGCTCGGAAATCAAGCGCGACCTTGAAAACGGCAGCGGCGAGGTGAGGGTGATGACCGTCCACGGCTCAAAAGGGCTGCAAGCCCCGGTGGTGATTATCGCAGATGCAAGCTCCGTCCCCGATATCGACCAGGAGGTTTTTTACCATGAGGGCGTTTTACTCGCCGGGAAATCCGCCGCCGATAATTGCGGGCTGCTCAAGCGTTGCAGGGAAGATGCCTCCCGCAAGGCATATGACGAATATCTCCGGCTATTCTATGTCGCCCTTACCCGCGCCGCGGATGAAATCTATATCGCCGGGGCGGAAAAGAAAAAAACGAACAGGTCTTTCGGGCAGAACTGGTACGAAATCGCCGATGAGACATTAAGGAGAACCGGCACGGTTACAGAAGATGGCCGGGTGGTTTATGAAATCGCCCAGAGCAAGGATGTGAAGGAGGTGGAACCGGAAGCAAAAGCCGGGGAGAAATATATCCTGCCCGGATATATGGAAGTTAAAATCGCGGCGGAAGAAGACAAATTTGAAGATATTTCCGCAGGGAAACAGGTTGTGGACAGCGCCAAATCACGGCGGGGCAGGAAGATCCATAAGGCAATCGAGATCATCGCCCATACCGCGCCAAAGCTCCGTGAGGAAAAGCTTTCGCGCATGGAGCCGGATATTGCCGCGATAATCAAGCGGCTGCTGGCCGGGCAAAAAACCGCGAAATTCTTTAGCGAGGCCGTGATGTCCGAAGTTCCGCTGATCGGCAAGGTCGGCAGCAGGATAATCTCCGCGCGGATCGATAAGATGCTGGTCACTGATAATGAGGTTCATATCATTGATTACAAAACCTCGGAAAACCCGCCGCAATCAGTCCCTGAGGCCCATGTGGAGCAACTCCGCGCCTATGCCTTGCTGGTGGAAAGGAAATATCCTGATAAATCAGTACGTGCGGGGCTGATATGGACGGAAACCGGGCGTTATGATGAGGTCGACTTGACACCCGCAGGCACAGGTAATATATCTAAAGCAAGAGCTATATAAAATAATCAGGAGACCAACTTATGGCAAAGCAAGTATCAGATTCAGAATTCGAGAACGAAATCCTCAAATCCAGCGAGCCGGTTCTGGTGGATTTCTGGGCTGAATGGTGCGGCCCTTGCCGTCAGTTAAGCCCGATTATCGAGGAAATTTCCAACGAGATCCAGAATATCAAAGTCACCAAAATCAATATCGATGAAAACCCGGAAGCCCCAAGCCGTTATGGCGTGCGCGGCATTCCGACATTGATGATTTTCAAGGACGGCCAGGTCGTTGCCACCAAAGTTGGCGCATTGCCGAAATCAAAACTGGTTGAGTGGATCAACGAAACCTTGGTTGCTTAAAAACAAACCTGTTCGGGAGTTTTGCAATGGGCGAAGATAATTCTCGGACGGATGATGTTGACCTCCAGTTCACGATCGGCGCGGAGTTGGAATTTTATGTTTTCGACGCGAAGAATGATTTTATCGTGGATTTAACAACCGGGAAATTCCCGCAGAAATTCTATGAGATAAAGCCAGCTTTTAAACAAATCATTGAAGATTTTACCGCTGAACTGGCAAGCTATGAATTCACCGCAAAACAGGAAAGCGGGCCGGGGCAGTTCGAGGTGGAATTCAAACCTTATCCTGACCCGCAGCAATTAGTTAATAAAATCTTGGAATTCAGGATATTAATTGAAAGACTTGAAGTAAAATACCAGATAAATGTGAATTTTCACCCCAAGCCGGTCCCTGATAGCCCCGGCAGCGCGTTGCACATACACATCAGCTCACAACTATTTGATCCTTATGGATTAATTGCCAATAAAGGAGTGGTTCAGGCCAAGCGTGACGCGGATAATGAATATGTGCTTTATGCAATCGGCGGGTTGCTTGAGCGTATGCCTCAGGATATCGCCATTTTCCTGCCGGATGAGGAATCCCGCAAGCGGATCATCCCATATATGAACGCGCCGACGAAAATCTGCTGGGGGAGGAACAACCGTAGCGTCGCGCTCAGAATCCCCGACAGCAAGCCGAAACGCATTGAACACCGCGTTTCCGGCTCGAACGCCGAGCCAGCACAAGTGATTAAGGCGGTGATGGATGCCGCGGCGCACGGTATCCGCAATAAAATCAAGCCGGATGAGCCGATCTGGGGGAATGCCTGGGATGCAATTTATGACCGTAAGGGGATTATTTAATTTTGCCCCTTATATATCAATGTCTTAGTATATAGTCGAATCGTATAATCATTATTATGGAAAATAATT
>CAZJFC010000046.1:0-14130 GCA_964545245.1 uncultured Rickettsiales bacterium | reverse complement strand
GGCCACGTAAAACGCGCATGGCTCGGCGTAAAAATACAGGGCATGACAAAAGATATCGCAAGCAGCCTCGGCCTGAAAGGCGAGCAGGGTGCGCTGGTGCTGGGGCTGGTCGCAGGCGGCCCCGCCGGCAAGGCCGGTATCAAGGAGGGGGATGTCATCCTCAGCTTTGACGGCAAGAACGTGCTGGCAACCCGCAAATTGCCGCGCATCGTCGCGGAAACCGAAATCGGCAAGGAAGTCACCGTTGAAATATTCCGCAACGGAAAACGCATGAGGACGACCGCCGTGCTGACCGAAATGACGGAAGAACAGGAAAAAGCCGAGGCGGCAGATATCCAGCCATCGAACATATATATCGAGAAATCGCGCACCATGCTGGGGCTGAAACTTGTGGAGATCAACCCTTCCGTCCGCAAGGCATATAACCTCGCCGCCACTTCCGGCCTGCTCATCGCAACCGTTGACCCGGCCAGCAAAGCCGCCGGGAACGGATTGCGCGAAGGCGATGTCATAACCAAGGCCGGTAACCATGAAGTTAAAGGCTTCGGCGATCTGGACAAGGCCATCGGCGCGGCCAAGCTGGAAAATAAGAATTCCGTATTGCTCATGGTGTCAAAAGACGGCAATTCAAGGTTCGTCGGCCTGCCCATCAAGTAGGGGTATTAGCTAAAAAACGAGCCGCGCCGCCGCCATCCCGATGAATGCCGCAAGCACGGAAACAACCACACAGAAAATAATATAGAATGCCGCATGTACGAGCCTTCCCTCAAGCAGCATATTGGCCGTGTCCAGCGCAACCGCGGAAAAGGTTGTGAAACCGCCAAGCAGGCCAACCATGACGAACATAACGGTGGTTTCCTGCGATAGCCCTAAAAATTCGCCATGTTTCCTTAGCGCCATTGCGACAAAACCTATCAGGAATGAACCAAGCAGGTTGACCGCCATTATGCCGTAAGGAAAGGTCTGGTCGGTATGGTTCCTTACCAGAAGGTTAAGCCAATAGCGGCATATTGAACCGATCCCGCCGCCGATGAATACCAATAAAACTGTTTTCATAAGAAAAACCCCGCCGGGGCGGGGTATTAGCCAGGTTATGCGGCGTTTTCTTCTTCCGCCGCTTCGTTATTCTGTTTAGGGCCTGAATCCTGGCCTTTTGCGTTGATATCACGGTCAACGAATTCAATGATGCCGACCGGGGCCATGTCACCATAGCGAAAACCTGCTTTCAGCACGCGGGTATAACCGCCGCTGCGGTCTTTATAACGGGTTGCAAGGGTGGTGAACAGCTTCTCAACCATTTTCTCATCCTGAAGGATCGAAATCGCGCGACGGCGGTTAGCCAGCCCGCCTTTTTTCGCCAGCGTTACCAGCTTTTCAACAAACGGGCGGAGTTCCTTCGCTTTCGGCAGGGTAGTTTTGATCTGCTCATGCTTGATGAGCGAATTCGCCATATTCTCAAGCATCGCCTTGATATGCGCCGTCTTGCGGTTAAGTTTACGTTTAGATACTGCGTGTCTCATTGTCTTTTCCTTGGTTTAAGCTAGGGGGCCGTTACCGACCCCGGCTTAGTCTTTATTTAGTAAGAGCCTGTTCCGTATGGATCGGCGTATTTCTTGGCAAGTTCCTCGATGTTTTCAGGCGGCCAACCGGCTATTTCCATGCCGAGTTTCAGGCCGAGGCTTTGCAGCACTTCCTTGATCTCGTTGAGTGACTTACGGCCAAAATTCGGGGTTTTAAGCATTTCCGCCTCGGTTTTCTGGACGAGGTCACCGATATAAACGATGTTGTCGTTCTTGAAGCAGTTGGCTGAACGCACGGAAAGCTCAAGCTCATCCACCTTGCGGAGAAGGTGGGGGCTGAACGGCAGTTCGTCTTTCTTCTCAGCCTGGCTTGGGGCCGCGACATCCTCAAAGTTGATGAAGAGCTGGAGCTGGTCCTGAAGGATTTTCGCCGCAAGCGCGACTGAATCTTCCGGAGATACCGCACCGTTGGTTTCAATCGTGAGGGAAAGCTTGTCATAGTCGGTGCGCTGGCCGACACGGCTGTTTTCAATCTTGTAAGAAACCTTGCGGACAGGAGAGAAAAGCGCGTCCACCGGCAGAAGGCCGATAGGCGCGTCATCAGGACGGTTCTGGTTGGCAGGAACGTAGCCGCTGCCGGTTTCAACATGGAGTTCCATATTGAGTTCCGCATCCTTATCAAGGGTGCAGATAACCAGGTCTTTATTGATAACTTCAACTTCCGGCGGGCATTGGATCATCGCGGCGGTAACTTCAACCGGGCCTTTGGCTTTAAGGTAAAGTTTCTTGCGTTCGGTAGTGTGCGATTTAAGCGCAAGCGTTTTTACGTTAAGGACTATCTCGGTAACGTCTTCGCGGACACCGGGAACGGTGGTGAACTCGTGAAGCACGCCTTCGATCTTGATCGCGGTAACGGCAGCGCCCTGAAGGGTTGAAAGAAGGATGCGGCGCAGCGCGTTGCCAAGCGTAGTGCCGAAACCGCGCTCAAGCGGCTCCGCAATGATGGTGGCAATAGTACTCCTGTCGCCTTCGATTTTTGAATCAAGCTTTTGCGGCTTGATCAGGTCGTGCCAGTTTTTATTGATATTAGGATTCGTTGCATTTGACATGTTTTTCTTCCTTTGGTTCCGAGTTTCGGGTTTTACAAGTTCGAGTAAAGTAGTTAATTACACGCGGCGGGCTTTGCGCGGGCGGCATCCGTTATGCGGGATCGGGGTCACGTCACGGATCGAGGTAACGGTGAAACCCACGTTCTGCAGCGCGCGGAGGGCGGATTCACGTCCCGCTCCGGGGCCTTTGACTTCCACGGAAACAACCTTCACGCCATGCTCGGTGGCCTGGCGGCCCGCGTGCTCGGCAGCAACCTGCGCCGCGAACGGGGTTGATTTGCGGGAGCCTTTAAAACCCTTATGGCCCGCTGAAGACCATGCGATAACATTGCCCTGCGGGTCGGTGATTGCAACAATCGTGTTATTGAATGTCGCGTTGATCTTGGCAATCGCCACAGGGATATTTTTCCTGTCCTTGCGGGCAATCTTGGTTGCGCCTTCGGTTTTCTTCTGTTCTTTAGCCATTTTCTTCTCTTCAGGTTTTGTTGTTCCGGCGTTTTGTCCTGCCGCAACATCATGTTCTATTTAGTCACCATTTTCTTGCCGGCGATCGCAACCGCCTTACCTTTACGGGTACGGGCGTTCGTATGGGTGCGCTGGCCACGGACCGGAAGGCGCTTGCGGTGACGCAGGCCGCGGTAGCAGCCAAGGTCAACCAGACGTTTGATGTTCATGGAAACCTCGCGGCGGAGGTCGCCTTCCACGTCATAATCCTTGTCGATGATTTCACGGAGTTTGATAACTTCGTCATCAGAAAGCTGGTTCACGCGCTTTGCAGCGGGGATACCTGCCTGTTCACAAATGTTTTTGGCGTTGAACGGGCCAATGCCGTAAATATAACGTAAAGCGATCAATACACGCTTGTTTGCGGGGATGTTAACACCTGCTATACGAGCCATAGTTTTTTGGTTCCTGGTTACTGGTTACTTGGCTACCGGTCCCGGCCACGCAACCACGTAACCAGCAACCTGCAACTTCTTCTGAAAATATGGGAGGAGCAACAAAACCCTTTTGAATTATATGGATTTTTGAGCTTCCTACACCGGGCCAAAATATGGTAATTTGCCACGCGATATCCTCAGAAGAGGGCGCAATATAGGGATTCTGGCATAGCTGTCAACTGCTTTTTTTAGTTTTTTTCGGGAAAACCTGAAAAGCCGTGCGCCTAAGCCACCAGTTTTTTGATCTCGGAGGTGACTTCGTTGATATCTTTCATTGCATCCACCGCAACAAGGTTACCCTGCTGTTCATAGTAAGGTTTCAGCGGCGCGGTCTGCGCGTGATAGGCCTCAAGGCGGTTTTTCACGGTTTCGGCGTTGTCGTCCTTGCGGCGGGTGAATTCATGGCTACCGCAATTGTCGCAGGTGTTTTCAGTCTTAGGCTGCTTGAATTTGTCGTGGTAACCGGCACCGCATTTAGAGCATGAGAAACGGCCTGAAATGCGCTCGACAAGGATTCCCTCATCAACGGTGAATTCGACCACGCGGTCAATTTTAAGCCCGCGCCGGGCAAGCATTTTATCGAGGGCTTCGGCCTGCGCCACGGTGCGCGGGAAGCCATCGAGGATGAAACCTTTTTTGCAATCTTCTTCGGCGATGCGCTCGGAGATCATGCCGATCATGATATCGTCGGAAACCAGCCCGCCCTGTTCCATGATAACTTTCGCCTGTTTGCCAAGCTCGGTTCCGGCCTTCACTGCCGCGCGGAGCATGTCGCCTGTTGAAAGCTTCACCAGCCCGGTATCCTTTTCAAGGATTTCTGCCTGGGTTCCTTTTCCGCTTCCCGGAGCGCCTAAAAAAACAAGGTTCATATTTCCCGACCAGATTATACTCATAACTAACGGCGGCGGCCTTTGGTTTTGCGGATAAGCCCCTCATATTGGTAGGAAATAAGATGGGTCTGTATCTGCTGGACCGTATCAAGCACCACGTTCACCACGATCAAAAGGCTGGTACCGCCGATATAAAAGGGAAGCTGCGCCTGACCGTAGAAAATTTCCGGCACAACGCAAACAACCGTAAGGTATAACGCGCCGACGACCGTAAGGCGGGTAAGGACGTAATCAAGGTGTTTGGCGGTGTTCTCGCCCGGACGGATCCCCGGGATAAAGCCGTTGTTTTTCTTGAGGTTGGTCGCGACCTCAGTCGGGTTGAACATAACCGCGGTATAGAAAAAGCAGAAGAAGATAATCAGGAAAGCATAAATCGCAATGAACAGCGGTTTGCCGTGGCCGAGATAGAGGTTGATCCATTGCAGGACCTGCGAATCGGATTGCCCGGAGAAAGCCGTAAGGGTCAGCGGGAAGCCAAGCAGGGCAGATGCGAAGATTGCCGGGATAACGCCCGAAGTATTGAGTTTCAGCGGCATATGGGTTGAGTCCCCGGCGAACATCTTGTTGCCCACCTGGCGTTTCGGATATTGGATAAGCACGCGGCGCTGGGCGCGTTCCACATAGACAATAAGCAGGGTGAGGGCGATCAATGCGGCAATGATGCCAAGCACCACTCCGGTATCAATCGCGCCGCTGCGGCCTGATTCAAAGATTTTCCACACATCGGCGGGAAGCTCGGCAATGATACCCGCGGCAATGATGATCGACATACCGTTACCGACACCGCGGCTGTTTATCTGGTCGCCAAGCCAGACAAGGAACATGACGCCGCCGATAACCGAAACCACGACATTGATGCGGAACAGGAAGCCCGGCTCATGCACCACGCCCATGCGTTCAAGCATGTAGGCATAGCCAAGGCCCTGCACGCCTGCGATGAGGATGGTGAGGTATTTGGTGTACTGGTTGATGATGCGGCGGCCGGTCTCGCCTTCTTTCTTCAGCGCCTCAAGGTTCTTGGAAACAAGCGCCATAAGCTGCATGATGATGCTGGCGGTGATGTAAGGGAAAACGTTAAGCGCGAATACCGTCATACGGCCAAGCGCGCCGCCTGAGAACATGTTGAACATGGCAAGCAGCCCGCCCTGTTCTTCAACTTTCAGGGCGCCGACGTCAACGCCGGGGAGGGGGATATAAGTGCCGATACGGTAAACAATGAGTGCGCCGAGAACGAACAGTATGCGCTGTTTTAATTCTTTTGCCTTGCCAATCATGCCAAAGTTGACATTGGCGGCCATCTTCTCAGCCATTGATGCCATTATGCAGCTTCTTTCCCAGCTTTCTTTTCTGAAAGAGTGATTTTGCCGCCCGCTTTTTCAACTGCGCTTGCCGCAGCTTTGGAAGCGAGGTCGGCTTCGATCTCAACTTTAGATTTAAGTTCGCCGGTTGCAAGGATTTTCACGAGCGAGTTGGCGATTTTTACCAGACCGGCTTTCTCAAGCGCTTCGCGGTCCACTTTTGCGGGAAGTTTTTTAGCCGCAACGAATTCCTCGATCTTGCCGAGATTGATCGCTTCAACAACTTTAGTTGAGTGGTTTTTGAAACCGCGCTTAGGCAGGCGGCGGAATAACGGGGTTTGCCCGCCTTCACCCATGTTGGAAACGCCGGTGCGCGAGCCCTGGCCCTTAAAGCCACGGCCAGCAGTTTTGCCCTTGCCGGAACCAATGCCGCGGCCAACACGCATTTTGCGGTGTTTCGCGCCGGGATTATCTTTTAATTCATTTAGTTTCATTTTTAGCCTCAAATTAATTACAATTTGTTATTTAAAATTCTTTTTTTCAGGAAGAGGTGGAAAAGCAGGAAATCCACTATTCCTATAAATACCAGCATTCCGCCTAAAATATGCTTTATCTCATCGTCTTTATCAAAAATCCAGTCCGTAGCTATAAAAACAATCCCCAGCGCTATCAAAAGAACAGATAATTCCGTAATTACCCATCCTAAAATCTTGACTTTTTTTCGCTGGGCTTGTTCTTGTGGGGAAAGCTCGGTTTTGCTTTTAGTGTAATCGACAACCAAATTACGCAGCCTCCACTTTTACAAGGTGTTTCACTTTCTCAATCATGCCGCGGACGGCAGGGGTGTCTTCCAGCTCACGCGTGCGGTGCAGCTTGTTCAATCCCAAACCAACAAGGCTTTGCCTCTGGTATCCCTTACGGCCTATCGGGCTGCCGATCTGCGTGATTTTGATTGTTTTGCCGGAAGAAGCTTTTGCCGCTTTCGGTGCTGCTTTTTTTGCAGTTGTCTTAGTTTCGGTTGTCATGAATAACTCCCTTATTCTTCAGTTTTTTCTTTAACCGGCTTGCCTTCAGCAGCTTCGCGGCGGGCAACGATCTCGTTGATCTTCTTGCCGCGTTTTGCCGCGACCGATTTAGGCGCGCGGGTCTGCTGGAGCGCGTCGATCGTCGCTTTCACCATGTTGTACGGGTTTGAAGTACCGGTTGATTTTGCGACAACGTCATGCACGCCGAGCGCTTCAAATACTGCGCGCATAGGGCCACCGGCGATGATGCCCGTACCTGCGGGGGCAGCGCGGAGGGTAACTTTACCAGCACCGAAACGGCCAACCACGTCGTGGTGGATGGTGCGGCCTTCGCGCAGTGGGATGCGGAGGAGGCTTTTACGCGCGTCCTGGGTTGCTTTGGTCATCGCTTCAGGGACTTCTTTCGCTTTGCCCATACCGAAACCTACGCGGCCTTTGCCGTCACCCATAACGATGAATGCGGCGAAACCGAAACGCTTACCGCCTTTCACGGTTTTGCAGACGCGGTTTACTGAAACCAGTTTCTCAATGAGCTGGTTTTCTTCGTTATCTTTTGAAAATTGTTGATGTGCCATGTTTTTCCCTAGAATTTAAGTCCTGCTTCACGCGCTGCCTCGGCAAGCGCCTTAATGCGTCCGTGATATTGGTATTGACCGCGGTCAAACACAACTTCCTTCACGCCCGCTTTAACCGCCGCCGCGCCGATAGCCTGACCGACTTTTTTCGCAGCTTCCGCATTACCGGTTGATTTAAGGCCTTTTTTAACCTCCTCAACAGCAGTTGACGCGGATGCCAATGTAACACCTTTAACATCATCAATCACCTGCGCATAAATATGGCGTGGTGAGCGGTGGACAGAAAGACGCGGTTTCAGGTTGCTTACCTGCTTCAGCTTATATCTGGTCCTTTGCTTCCTGATCGTATTTGTATCTTTGGACATAATTTCCTCAACTATCTCTTATTTACTATTTTTTCTTGCCTTCTTTGCGGCGGATGTATTCACCTTTGCGTTTAACGCCTTTGCCTTTGTACGGCTCAGGTTTACGCAGCGAGCGGAGTTCAGCGGCGAACTGGCCGACCAGTTGCTTGTCCGCACCGGTGATAAGGACTTCAGTCGCCGCAGGGCAGGTAACTGTAAGGCCTTTTGCCACCGCGACCTTGATCTCGTGCGAATAGCCGAGGGTCAGCGAAAGGATGTTGTTCTGGATGGAAGCACGGTAACCGACACCCACCAGGTCAAGACCGACCGAGAAACCGTCCTTCACGCCCTTAACCATATTATTGGTGGTTGCGCGGGCAGTTCCCCATAATGCCCTTGCTTGTTTCGATTCATTCACCGGAGTGAACACGATCTCGTCGTTTTCATGTTTGAAATCAACGAGTTCAGGTACGTTGAAAGACAGCTCACCCTTCGCGCCTTTGACCGTGATCTTACGGCCCTCAACCTGGGTTTGTGCGCCTTGCAATTTAACTGGTAATTTTCCTATACGACTCATATTAGAACACGCTGCAAATCAGCTCGCCTCCAAGTTTTTTCTGGCGCGCGTCGAAATCGCTCATCACGCCCTGTGAAGTTGAAACAACGATAATGCCAAGGCCGTTATGGACTTTCGGCAGTTTCGCGATATTGGAATAAACACGGCGTCCGGGAGTTGAAAGCCTTCTCATTTTCTTAATCACCGGCTCGCCCTCGAAATATTTGAGTTCGACATTGATAACCGGATGGCCGTTTTCATCCTTACCGTCGGTAACGGATTTGATATAACCTTCTTCCTCAAGAACGCGGAGAATTGCTTTCTTGTGCTTGGAAGCAGGAACGCTGATCGAAGATTTATATGCGAGCTGTCCGTTGCGGATAGCAGCCAGCATGTTTGAAATAGGGTCTGATAATGCCATGATTTTTCCTCCTTACCAGCTTGCTTTTACAACGCCAGGGATCTGGCCGTTTGAAGCGAGTTCACGCAATGCGATACGTGAAAGGCCGAAAATGCGGTAGTTCCCGCGCGGGCGGCCGGTAACTTTGCAACGGTTGCGATAACGGCTTTTTGAACCATTACGGGGCAATGCTGCTAAAGCGAAAACCGCCTGCATCCTTGCTTCCGGGTCAAGCTTGTCGTTTTTGATTTCCGCTTTAAGGGCTTCGCGCTTCTTGGCGTATTTCTTAATTAAACGCGCACGCTTGGCGTTTTTTTCAAATGCACTTACTTTTGCCATTATGTCCTCGGACTTTTAGATTAAATTATCTATAGTATCCTATAAATAGGGAGTGGGTGTATAATTCACCCTTTCCCCCCTGTCAAGCATATAATTTCACTCCCTTCGCAGCTCCTGCTGCCCGGATGAGCTGTGCCTTCGGCACGCCCAAGGCTGGCTCGGCCTCCTGCCTCGCTTGCTCCTCTACCATCATCCCCCACCTCCGTCATCCTCCGAAAATTTTTCAGGAGAAAAATTTATCGGGGGATCCATATTAAAAATGTTAGGAAACATTTTTAATGTAATAAAAAGCCTACTGACTTTTCATTACCGGATACCGGATATTTTTTCCTCCTGAAAAAAATTCCGGTATGACGGGAGTAAGGCAAAACCTCCCCGTTGCCTAGTGCCTGTAGCCCAGTGCCTTTTTAATTTCACTCACGATGTCAAATAACATGCGGATATCACCCCGCCTTTAATTATGATATTTCTAGATAATACCATTTTAGATTGCGGCTTGTCAAGCAAATATTCCGATAAATATCATTTTAAAAGAAAAGCTTATAAAATCCAGATAGATATGACTAATCCTAATTAAATTAGGATTATGGGCAGGATTCGGTCAGTCGGTAGGGGAAGATTGATAAGTAAAACTTATCGATTTTCGATTATTGATAGATTTTGTTTATGGATAAGGATGGTCATTAGCAGGACGCAGCTACTGACTAAAACAAATAAAATAAGAATATATTCTTATAGCTTTATTATAGTTATTTATTAAGCGCGCCGAATTGTGGATTAATGACTTATCCACAGGGTTATTGCCATTAGTCATTAGTTGTCAGTCATCAGGTTTTTCAATGGTTTCCTGATATCCGATGACCAATAACTAACAACTATGAATAACAGTTATCCACATGTGAATAACTATTGGATGGATGTGCATGGATGTGAATATCTTTGCTTGTTTCGGATGATTGGCTAAGTTATCCACATATTGTAAACACTATGTCAGACATTTTTAATTTATACCTGGTTTCTGATTCCACGGGCGAGACCGTGGCCAGCGTTTCCCGCGCGGCCCTTGCCCAGTTTGAGGGGGTGGAAGCGGAAGAGCATCTCTGGTCGATGATACGCTCAAAGGCGCAGATCGAAAAGCTCATGGAATCGGTCCAGAAAAACCGCGGGATAGTTTTTTATACGATCGCCGATGATAACCTTTCCAACTTCCTGAAAGAGGAATGCATCAAACTGGGAATCCCGGTTGTGCCGGTCATCAACCGCGCGATTCAGGAACTTTCCCGCTTCCTTGGCCGCCAGCCGAGCCACCGTACGGGTAAACAGCACGAAATGGACGCGGATTATTTCGAGCGCGTGGAGATCGTGAACTTCGCGCTCGCGCATGATGACGGGCAGGCCGCATGGGAGCTGGAAGAAGCGGATATCGTTATCGTCGGGGTTTCCCGCACTTCCAAATCACCGACGACCATGTACCTTGCTTACCGCGGATATAAAACCGCCAATGTGCCATATGTTCCGGGCTGCGATTTGCCGGACGGCGTGCTTGGCCTCAAAAAACCGCTGGTGGTCGCGCTTACGATCGCCCCGGAGCGCCTTTCGCAAATACGCAAAAGCCGCCTTGCCGGGCTTGACCACCCAGGCGCTGCGGATAATAATGATTACACCGACCTTGAAAAAATCGAGCATGAGCTGGCGGAAGCCAAAAAGTTTTTCAACCAGCAGAAATGGCCGGTTATCGACGTGACCAAAAAAAGCGTCGAGGAAACCGCCGCGCTGATTATCCAGAAACTGAATGTGAGAAGAGATGCTAAACAGTAAGGCAGAACATAAGGCATTCATTATCGGCTATCCGGTCGCGCACTCGCTGTCGCCAAAACTGCATGGTTTCTGGTTGAAGCAATATGGTGTCGATGGCAGCTATGAGGCGATCAACGTGCCGCCGGAATATCTGGTTAAAACCGTGAAAAAATTGCCGGAAACTTTCGTTGGCGGCAATGTGACCATTCCGCATAAGGAAAAACTCCTGCTGCTTTGCGATGAGGTTGACCCGCTTGCAAAACAGGTTGGCGCGGTGAATACGCTGGTTTTTGAGAAAGGCAGGATTCATGGCTATAATACTGATGTTTTCGGCTTCATGGAAAATTTGCGGGTGAGCGGAGTTATCCCCAAGAACGCGCTGGTGCTTGGCGCGGGCGGCGCGGCGCGGGCGGTTATCCTCGGCCTGCAACGCTTCGGCGCGAAGGTGACGATCTCCAACCGCACCCATGAAAAAGCTGAAAAACTCGCAAAGGAATTCAATTGCGGGGCGATCGGCTGGGCGGCGAAGGATGTAATTTTGCCGGATATGGATCTGGTAGTGAACACCACCTCGCTGGGAATAAAAGGCGAGGGGAAAATAGATATCGATTTTGAGGAATTGCCAAAACACGCAGCGGTGAATGACATTGTTTACAATCCGCTGGAAACCGATTTCCTTAAGAACGCAAAGGCAGCCGGGCTAAAAACCGTTGATGGGCTGGGCATGTTGTTATATCAGGCGGTGCAGGGTTTTGAATTCTGGTTCGGGAAAAGGCCGGAAGTGACAAATGAGTTGAGGGAGCATGTATTGAAATGCCTGTAATCGGTATCACGGGGAATTTTGCTTCCGGCAAATCACATGTTGCGGAAATATTCCGCGGGCAGGGCGCAATGGTGCAGGATTCCGACAAGGTTGCCCATAACGTGATGGACGAAGAAGCCTTCGCAGAAGTTGCCGCCGCTTTTCCTGAAGCGGTGGTGGATGGCAAAATAGACAGGAAAATTCTCGGCAGGCTGGTTTTTGCCGATAATGAAAAACTCGAAAAACTTGAAACCATCATGCACCCGAAAGTGCGTGCGCGTAACCGCGATTTTATTGAGCTGCATAAAGATAAGCCGGTTGTCCTGGAAATTCCTTTATTGTTTGAAACAAGGGCGCAGCAGATTTGCGATCACGTTATTTTTGTGAATGTAAAGCCTGAGGTCCAGAAGAAACGCGCACTGGCAAGGCCGGGGATGACGGAAGAAAAACTTAAGCAGGTCCTTGCCCGCCAGAACCAGATCCCGACCAAGGAAAAAATGCGTAATTCGGACTTTATTATTGAGAACAGCGGTGAGGACGTTACCGTGCAGGTAAAGAATATCCTTGAAAAACTGGGTATCAGCCGTTAGGTTGCCCAAATGCGCGAAATTGTATTAGACACTGAAACTACCGGCATCAGCCCGCTGGAAGGCCACAGGATCATCGAAATAGGTATGGTGGAGCTGGTAAATAAATACCGTACCGGCAAGACATTGCAGTTCTACATTAACCCGGAACGCGAGGTTTCCGAAGGCGCGGTGAAGGTGCACGGCATCACCACCGAATTCCTGAAAGATAAACCGAAGTTCAAGGAAGTTGTGGCGGATGTTATTGAATTTATTGGTGACTCCAAACTTGTTATCCATAACGCTTCGTTCGACCTTGGCTTCCTCAACCACCATTTCCACCAGCTTGGCATCCCGCCGATCCATGACGACAAGACTTTCTGTACGTTGCTTTATGCGCGTAAGAAATATCCCGGCGCGAAAAACAGCCTTGATGCGCTCTGCAACCGTTTCAATATCGACCTGGCCGCGCGTGTGAACCACGGCGCATTGCTCGACGCCGAGTTGCTTGCCGATGTTTATGCCGAGATGATGGGAGCGGGGGCGACCCAGCGTAATCTGCAGTTTGCGGCTTATACGGGCAACGCAATCGCGCAGATCGAGGAGCAGGAAAAAATAGAGCGGCAGCAGGAGAGGGAGTTCCATGCCCCGCGTGAATTTGCGCTGACCGAAGCGGAACTTACCGCGCATGAGGAATTTGTGAGCAAACTCAAAGACCCGTTGTGGAAGAAAGTGGCCTAGACTCAGGGTAAAGCAAGGATAGCTTCAGCCATACGCAATCTAATCGATATATCGTATTTGCATACTATTACAGCTATCGCCGAAAATGAGGTCCCGCCTGTTGTTAGTTATCTCAACAAGTATTGGTATGGGACGCTGCTGCATGGAAAATATGGCAGGGTTTATTATTACATCAGGGTCATCCATAAATGTGATGCCGTTGCAGATATGGGAATAAATCAGTATTTTGTTTACATGGTCGGGTATCCTGATCCCCTTGCAGTATAGAGTATGATAGGGGCTAGTACCGCACTGCCTTTTGGCATTATGGGTATCCAGCATTACCAGCAAGCATCTTCCGGGCCCTGTCGGGCAATGAGATGGATTACCTACCGTGTAAGTAGCAGAACGAACAGCCACCCCTTCAAATGCAACCCAGTTAAGGCCTGCGACCTGAATTGCCGTCATATCAGGCAAGTTGATTTTGCGCGGGATATCCGAAAAAACCAGACTTTCCCTGACGCCCGAACCTATAGATGCATTGGCGGATATTGCGAAAATATGCATTATTGTTAATGTAAGAAAGATATTTTTTATAACATTGTTTTTCATGCTCTATTTCCCCTTCAGCAAGTTTGTAATAAATTCCAAGGCTTTTTATGAACCCTCATTCCACGAACCGAATCTGTAAAGAACTATAAGTAGAGCAAATCCCTCCTATTTTAAGCCTTCGATCATTAGTCAGCCGCACTAGCCAAGTCATCATTTTATGATTTGCGGAGGTCCCGTAGCTTATAGGTATATGCCAGCCTGACGAGCTATAATATAATTGGTGGCAGCTAGAGGTTACTGCTATCAGGCTAATATCATCCGGTATCTGTATTTCATTGCAATGATATTGAAAACCCGGCTCGGTTGAGCAACTCCGTCTTGTGTTTTCAGGATCAAACGTAAATAACGGACATTGACTACCATAGCAGGAGGGAGTGGCAGTTGCTTGGTAGGGAGCATCTATTGTTTGGCTGGTTGCATAAACGCCACGGAAATTGCTCCAATTTTCTTCTATATCATCATTGGCCGCAAGGCTGCTTGCGTTACCCCCTCCCGAACCGCTGGTACCGAGCGAGCCGGTTTCATCCTCGATCATCGGGGGCGTACGCCAGATGATGACATCATCAAAAAAATTCGCGGCGTCCGAACCGTCATTGACCGCCATATCGCGGAAGGTTATGTCATTATCGCAATTCT
>CAZJFC010000045.1:4726-14153 GCA_964545245.1 uncultured Rickettsiales bacterium | reverse complement strand
CCTCAACATCACCAATGACGATTTTATCCGCACCACCGAAGAACGCCACAAACAGGGCGCGCAAGCCTTCTGGCGGCAGCTTGAAAAGAACGGATATATCTATCTTGATAAATATTCCGGCTGGTATTCAGTGCGCGATGAGGCTTATTACCAGGAATCCGAACTGGTTGATGGCAAAGCCCCGACCGGTGCCGATGTCGAATGGGTTGAGGAACCATCCTATTTTTTTAAACTTTCCGCCTTTCAGGACAGGCTGCTTGAATTTTATGAGAAAAATCCGCGTTTTATAGCGCCGGAATCCCGCCGTAATGAGGTTATTTCCTTCGTAAAAGGGGGTTTGAAAGACCTTTCCATCTCGCGCACCACGTTCAAATGGGGGATCAAGGTTCCCGGCGCGGAAGACCATGTTATGTATGTGTGGCTCGACGCGCTCGCCAATTACCTGACCGCGCTCGGCTACCCGTTCAAAACCGATTTCTGGCCCGCCGATATCCATATTGTGGGCAAGGATATCCTGCGTTTCCACGCGGTTTACTGGCCTGCTTTCCTGATGGCAGCAGACCTTGAGCCGCCGCTCCGTGTTTTCGCGCATGGCTGGTGGACCAATGAAGGGCAGAAAATCTCCAAATCGCTCGGCAATGTGATCGACCCGGTGGAACTGGTGAAAACCTATGGCGTTGACCAGATCAGATATTTCCTCATGCGCGAAATCCCTTTCGGCAATGATGGCGATTTCAGCCGTGATAAACTCATCGGGCGCATCAACTCGGAGCTGGCGAATAATATCGGCAACCTCGCCCAGCGCGTGCTTTCCATGATAAACAAGAATTGCGACGCGAAAGTTCCCGAGTTTCACTTTGAGCAGGAGGATAAAGAGTTGCTCACCTTCGCTTTCGTCACCGCTGACCGCATCCGCAACGATATTATCTATGAGCAATCATTTAGCCGCGCGCTGGAGCTTATCAACCAGATCGCCAGCAAAGCCAATGAATATATCGACACGCAACAACCGTGGAAACTCAAGAAAGATAACCCTGACCGCATGAAATCGGTGCTTTATACGCTGGCGGAAGCCTTGCGCCGCATCGGGTTGCTGCTCCAGCCATTTACCCCGGAAGCTGCCGGGAAACTGCTTGACCAGTTGGGTGTTGCTGAAAATGAGCGCCTGTTCCACCGCATCGGGGCGGGCAGCGCATTAAGGCCGGGAACACCACTGCCGGAGCCGAAAGGGCTTTTCCCAAGGATAGAACAAATGGGAGAAAGGCAGGATTAGTGGCATATTTTGGCCAGAGGCGGATTAAAAACCGGGGAACCGCCGGGCCTACCGTAAATATTAGCCTTGTCTGTAACAATAAATTCATAAGCTGTTAAGTATTCGTTAACAGCTTATTAACACCCTGCCAGTAATATTGATTAATTAATATTAGTTATATTGGATGGGTTTTTAATGTCAGAAAAAATACCTCAAGAAGTAAGGCTCCAGAAGGAATTACAGTATTGGCAAGATCTGGCGCGCACGAACGGTAAGCTTGTTGATGACCTTATTAGAACCGGCAGTGCGGCACGGGAGGCAATGGCCGAAGAAATCACGAAACTGGCCCAGGAAAATTCACGCCTTACTGAGGAGTTTAAAACAAGAGGAAGCCAGCCAACCAGCGAAGCCGGCAGGGTAAAGATCAATTTAAATCCCGCAGCGCCGCAAACCACCCCTGAACCGGTTCCGGCCAGAACCACTCCGGTAGAAAGCCCGCCAGCCAGAGGAGGCAGCCGTAGCGGCAGTGGCGCAGGTACTATTGCGGCAGGCATCGCCCTTGTCTCAGCAGCCCAGGGGGCGGAAGCCGGGCTAAACGCCTATGAGCACCGCGCATCCGGCGCAGAAGCCGCAAAAGTAGGCGCAAAAACCGCCGGTACTTCCCTTCTTGATAACATAGCCGCCATACCGACAGCGGGGCTTGCCGGAAATGCCCTATCCACCCTCGCCCGCGGCGGTTCAATAGATGATGCAATGGCCGCGACGCTTCCTCATACCGCAGGCCGCGCAGTAGAAAACATCGAACAGACTAACCGGGCCTTAAAATCCTTAACCGAACCGCACATTCCGCCTGCCCCGGCCGCAGGAGAAAAACCTGATTACCGTGATTACCCGTTATTGAACAACGCAGTAAATACGGTCGCGGGGAAACTGGCGGAAAACGGCAATACCGTCCTGACCCCGGAAATCATGGAAAGGTTCAATAACCCCGCCACACTCGAAAAAGTTGTGAGCGCCTATAATGCAGACCGCGGGCTGGAAGCCGCAGAACGCTATAATACCGGGCTGAACAATGCTTATGAACAGGCAATGGGCACCGCGAAAGACAGGCTTTCCCCCACAACCATGCTGGACAACGCACAGCAAGCCGCCGCCGCATTTAAGGAAGACAGCAATAAAGGCCTGCGCGGCCTTGTAGACTCGGCAACCGCGCCATTAAGAACACTGACTGCGCCTTATGAAATCGCCAGGGAGTTTAATTCCAGCGTAGCCGCGGCCACCACCCGGAATGTGATGGATAACAAATATAACGAGAATCTGAGGCAAGGCCTGCAAACCCAACTTTCCGCATATACCTCGCGTTATCAGGAGGCAGAGCGGCTTCAGCAAAGGGAAACTCCCCCTCTTACGGAAACTTTGCCGCCACCGTCAACAAACATGCCGGGGCTGGAGCAGGCCGCAAAAAATCTGCAAAACACCGGCGTATCGGAAGCGCAAAATAAAAACGATACCGCACAGGATAAAACAAGTACCGCAGACACTATTAAGAATGAAGCCGCAAAACTTGCCGCACAAAACGCTACATATAAGGATGACGGTAAGGACCATGCAACCGTACCTGATAGCTCGGTTGCCGGCAATAAAACTGAATCCCAACAAAAAGACGCCCGTTCCGTATAGAGGAACCTACACTGTACCGAAACCGTTACGCCGCCGGTTTCTCAGAGTTTCTTGTGTCAAAAATTGCCTCGAAGTTAATCGGCTCAAGGAGAACCGGCGGGAAGCCGCCTTCGGTGGTCAAATCGGCGATAATCCGGCGGGCAAACGGGAAAATCACCTGCGCGCAATCCACAAACAGGATTTTTTCATATTCTTCGCCCGGAATTTCAGGGTTCAACACAAAAATCCCCGCATAGACCACCTCCGCAACAAAAAGCGGCCTGTCATCCTCGGAATTTGACCTTGCGCTTACTTTCAGCGCCACTTCAAAGGCCGTATCCTTCAAATTACTGATAAAAACATCCACACCGACAGCGATTTTCGGCTTGCCATAAGGCTGCAACAGCACGGCAGGGGCGGAAGGGTTTTCAAAGGAAAGATCCTTGATGAACAGCCCGTTTAGCCTGAAATCGGGCTTATTTAGTGCATTTTCTTTGTTTTTTTCCTTCTTAGCCATGCCGGAATCCTTGATTTTCTTGAATTGAGCGACTATATTACCCTTTACGGAAAATTAAAGCATTTTTGCAAGAATATACCTTATGTCAGATTTTGAAATTCTATTTTTCACGGTTGTCGCAGTCGTAATCGGTTACAGGCTGTGGAGCGTCCTTGGCCGCACGAACGGCGATGAGGCAGCACGCGCCGCCCAGATAACCTCATGGGCAGAGAAAAACCGCAACGCGAAAGAATCCCAACAGGGCAATAAAAATACCGCCCTTGAGCTGGTTAAAAACGAGGCTGAGCCGGAAGAAGAAATTCCCGCGATCCTTGAAGACGGCGTTGTGGCTGCCAGAAAGCTTGATCCTTCCTTCCGCCTGAAGAAATTTATTTCCGGCGCGGCGGGTGCTTTTGAAATTGTCGTTGAAGGTTTTGCCCAGAAAAAGCGCGAAGCCCTTAAATTCCTGCTCAGCAAGGATATTTACCAGGAATTCGAGGCAGAGATCGAAAAACGCGAAAAAGAAGAGCTGGAAGCCAGCACTTCCGTTATTTCACTGCATGAGCCGGAGGTGCTTGACGTCGAAGTCCGCGGTAATATCTGCCAGGTTGTGGTCAAGTTCATCAGCGAGCAGATCAGCTTCATTAAGAACAAAGCCGGTGAGATCATTGAAGGCAGCAAGTCACAGATCGACCATGTTACCGAGATCTGGACTTTCGAGCGCGACCTTACCTCAAAAAAACCAAACTGGACGGTTGTAGGAATTCAAGCTGCGTAGTAATAACGCTGCATGGATAATTTTTCAGTACCATTTCCGCAGGTGATCCGTTCATGGATATTCAATATCTATATTTATATCACCAGCTCTTTCCTTTATGTCATCCTCTCCCCGCTTACCCTGCTTGGGCGCAGGGGGGCTTCGATATGCTTTAACGCATGGGCAAGGAATATATCCTTCGCGGCAAAATACATACTCGGAATAACCTATCAGGTAAGGGGCAAAGTCCCTGACCGCCCGGTGATTTTTGCCTCGAAACACCAATCCGCATGGGATACGATGATTTTCCTGCTGATCGGCAGGGAACCGGTTTATGTGTTCAAAAAAGAACTGTTGCTGATACCGTTCTTCAACCTGTTCATGATCGGCTTCAAGCAAATCGCCGTTGACCGCAAGAACGGAATAAAATCCCTGAAATCACTGGTGGAAAAAACCAAGGCGCGCCTCGCCGATAAACGCTCGGTGATCATCTTCCCCGAAGGAACCCGTAAACGCCCCAGTGAAAAGCCTGATTATAAACCCGGTATCGCCGTGCTTTATTCGCAGGTGGATGCGCCGATTGTCCCGGTCGCGCTTAATTCCGGGCTGGTATGGCCGAAATATGCGCATGTGAAAAAACCGGGGGTGATAACTATCGAGTTCCTTGAGGAAATGCCTCGCAGCCTTCCCAAAAAGGATTTTCTTGCCGAGCTGGAGCGCCGCATCGAAGAACGGCAGAAGGTCATTTGCGCACCGGGATATGAAAATATCCGTGATTAATTTGCCTTATCAGGAAAGCGCCCAAGCCAGAATCGCTTTTTGCGCGTGAAGGCGGTTCTCGGCCTCGTCAAACACTACCGACTGCTTGCCGTCAATCACGCTGGCGGCAACTTCCTCGCCGCGGTGGGCAGGCAGGCAGTGCAGGAAAATCGCCGTTTTCTTCGCAAGTTTCATCAGCTTGTCATCAACCTGATAATTGATAAGCAGGTTACGGCGCAATTCAGGGTTTTTGTCACCCATCGAGAACCATGTATCAGTCACCACAACATCAACGCCTTTCACGCATTCCACCGGCGTTTTGCATAGTTTTATTTCCGCACCTTCCTTCTTCGCTTTTGCCAGCAATTCCTTGGCGGGGCGCAGCTCTTCCGGGCAGGCGATATGCAGCGCAAACCCGAATTTCGGCGCGGCATGGATGAATGAGGTAAGCACGTTGTTACCATCCCCCACCCAGGCGATTTTTTTGCCTTTAATGTTACCCAGATGTTCCTCAATAGTGAGGATGTCCGCCATTATCTGGCATGGATGGGAATAATCGGTGAGGCCGTTGATAACCGGCACATCGGCGTTTTCGGCAAGTTCGATCAGGGTATTATGTGAATTGCCGCGCAGCATGATAACATCGACAAACCGTGAAAGCACTTTGGCAGTGTCGGAAATCGTTTCGCCCCGGCCAAGCTGCATATCACCGCTATTCATGGTGATGACGTCACCGCCAAGCTGCTTCATGCCCACTTCAAACGAAACACGGGTGCGCGTTGAAGGTTTTTCAAAAATCTGCGCGAGGAATTTTTCCTTCAGCGGCTTTTCGTTTTTCTTTTTGAGTTTTTTTGCAAGCTCAATGATTTTGCGCAGTTCTTTCGCGTCGATAGCATTCAAATCAAGAAAATCTTTTTTCATCCCTGAAGTTCCTTACAAGATTTGTCAATGATGGCGACCGCCTCCTCGATATGGCTGTCGTCAATAATCAGCGGCGGGAGGAAGCGCACAACGTTCTGCCCTGCCGTGTTCACGATCAGTTTATTTTCAATCAACCTGTTCTTGAAATCGTCGCAATTGAACGGTTCTTTCAATTTAAGGCCAAGCATCAGCCCCTTGCCGCGGATTTCTTCCACCAGCGCGGGATATTTATTTTGTAGCGTTTCAAGCTCCGCTTTCAGGCGGTTGCCTTTTTTCACGACATTATCAAGAAAACCCTCAGCAAGGATAACATCAAGCACCGCATTACCTACTGCGGTTGCCAGCGGGTTGCCGCCGAATGTCGTGCCGTGCGAGCCTGCCTTCAGCGCCTTGCCGACCTTTTCTTTCATCAGCACTGCGCCAAGCGGGAAACCTGCGCCGATGCCTTTTGCGATACCGATCAGGTCAGGCTCGATTCCGCTCCATTCATAAGCGAATAATTTGCCGGTGCGCCCGGTTCCGCATTGCACCTCATCAAGGAAAAGGAGCAGGTCATTTTCATCGCAGATCTCACGAAGCTGTTTCAGGAAGCCTTCCGGCAGAGGCCTTAAACCGCCCTCGCCCTGAACCGGCTCAACCAGAATTGCAGCGGTTTGCGGAGTGATGGCTTTTTTCACCGCCTCGATATCAACCGGTACTTTGTCAAAGCCTTCAAGCCTCGGCTCAAAGCCTTCGAGCACTTTTGGCGTGCCGGTTGCGGCAATTGCGCCGAAAGTACGGCCATGGAACGCGCCCTCAAATGTTATAACGCGGTATCTATCCGGGCTGCCGTTCTCGTCAAAATATTTGCGGATGACCTTAAGCCCCGCCTCGGTTGCCTCAGTGCCTGAGTTGCAGAAAAACACGGTATCAGCGAATGTGCGCTCGACCAGCCTGTCGGAAAGTTTTTTGAGTGGCTGGGTATAAAAAATATTGGAAACGTGCCAGATTTTTTCAGCCTGTTTTTTGAGTTCTTCAACCACATGCGGGTGGGAATGGCCGACCGAATTCACCCCGATTCCGGCAAGAAAATCGAGATATTTCGTACCGTCATTGGTGTAAAGGTAAGCCCCCTCGCCCCTTTCAAAGAAAATATCGGCGCGGTTATAAACCGGTAAAATTGAAGGAATTGCCATTACTTTAACCCTGTAAGGCGCATGTTTATATCACGGTAAGACTAGTGAGTAAATAGTCTTTTCTAGGTTTTCAGGCGGTATCCCTTATCTATCATCCTGTAAATCACCAGCGCAAGTGCGAGATTAGTGGCAACCAGCACAATCGCGCCGGTTTGGAGGTCACCGTCGGCGTAGCCTGTCATCCCGTAGCGGAAACCGTCAATCATGAAGAAGAACGGATTGAAATGCGCCACTTGCTGCCAGAAAGGCGGCAGGTTCTGGATGGAGTAAAAAGTACCTGAAAGAAAGGCAAGCGGGGTGATGACATAGCTGGTTATCGCCGCCATATGGTCAAATGTCTCGGAAAGGATACCCGCCAGCATGCCGAGCAAAGCCAGCATCATCGCCGCGCAAACTAAATAGAACAGCGCAATGAAAAAATGGGTAATGTATAAATCGACAAAGAAATAAAGCACGATACCGCTGAACAGCGCAATCACCAGCCCGCGGAAAATCGCCGCGCATACCATTGCCAGCACCATTTCCGCTGCTGAAAATGGCGGCATAAGCAAATCGACAATCATACCGATAACTTTCGACATCACCAGTGAGGACGAAGTATTGGCAAAAGCCTGCTGGACGACTGTCATGATAATCAGGCCGCTCGCCATGAACGCGCCGAAGGAAACACCGTGAATTTCCTTCACATGCGCACCGATGGAGAGGTTGAACACGGCCAGAAATAACAGGCAGGTGATTACCGGGGCAAGCAAGGTCTGGTGGTAGACTTTTAGAAATCTCCACACTTCTTTTTTGAATAACGTCCAGGTTCCCAGATAGTTCATGGTTGATACTTGCCTTTGATGGTTGATATTATGGATTGATGGAATGTAATCTAGAGCAATTGCGGGAAGTTGCAAAAACTTTGGCGTTGGAAGCAAAAACGGGTGATTGTTTTTGCCTCACCGGTGACCTTGGCGCAGGCAAAACCGAGTTCGCGCGCGCCTTCATCCGCGCCCTTTGCGGTGAGGTCACGGTCAGCAGCCCCACCTTCAATATCCTGCAGGAATATGAAGCTCCAGAGTCCAGAGTCCAGAGTCCGGTTATTTATCATTTTGATTTATATCGACTAAAAGATGCTTTGGAGCTTGAGGAGATCGGGTTCAGTGAGGCGCTTGGGAATGGCATCAGTTTAATCGAATGGCCGCAGATAGCAGAGGAATTTTTGCCGAAGAAAAGAGTTGATATCCGTATCGAAATCCTTGATGAAGACAGGCGAAAAATAATCATATGCCGCAATTAGCCCAAGCCAGCGCCCAGCAGAACATCACCTACGGAAACATTCCGCAAGGGGCGGAAGCGCTCGTGCTCGCTGCCACTAAAACGCCAACCATAATGCACATCACCGCTTCCGACCGGGATATGAGCAAATTCGCGGAAAGCCTCCGTTTCTTTGCCCCGGAGGTTGAGGTAATCGAACTCCCGGCGTGGGATACGCTGCCCTATGACCGTTCCTCGCCTAACCCCGCAATCATTGCCAGAAGGGCAGAGGCGCTGACAAGGCTTGCCGCCGGGATACGCAACAAGGAACGGCTCATCATCGCCACCACCGCGAATGCGGTTTTGCAGAGAATCCCCGCACCGGAAGTGTTCCGAACCTCCGCGCTTATGCTGGAAAAAGGAAAATCCGGCGGGCGCGAAGATGTTTTGAAATATTTGCAGCGCAACGGTTATGACCGCGTTTCCAAGGTTATGCAGCAAGGCGAATACGCCGTGCGCGGCAGCATCATTGACCTGTTCCCCAGCGGATATGATGACGCAATCCGTGTTGATTATTTCGGCGAGGACATTGAATCAATCAAGGCATTTGACCCCATCACCCAGGTTTCCAACGCTGATTTGCCAAGGTTCCGGCTTTTGCCCGCGAGCGAGATAATTTTTGATGCGGAAACAATTGAGCGCTTCAAGGGCAATTACCGCAAGCAGTTCGGCGCAGTGATAAAATCCGACCCTTTATATGAAGCGATTTCCGGCGGAATGAAATATCCGGGGATGGAAAACTGGCTGCCGCTTTTTTATGATAAAATGGCCGATATTTTTGCTTATCTGCCGAAGGATACCGTACTTTCTTTTGTGCCGAATATTGCCGATGCATTCACCGTGCGCGATGAGCTGGTGGCCGATTATTACGAGGCGAGAAAATCCTCCCCTTCGGCGGATTACAAGCCTTTGCCGGTGGAGGCGCTCTATCTTTCCGGTGAAGAAATTGAAAACGCGCCTTACGCGAAAATAAACTTTTCCAGCTTTAAAACCGAGGATTCGGCAGATTCCGGCTACCGCAAGATCACCAAACCGGGAATGGATTTTGAAGTGATAAAATCTTACCTTCCTTTTACCCCCCCCCTCCCTGAGGGAGGGAAATATCTTTC
>CAZJFC010000045.1:0-4626 GCA_964545245.1 uncultured Rickettsiales bacterium | reverse complement strand
TTCACCCCTCCCTGAGGGAGGGAAATATCTTTCTTCACCCCTCCCTGAGGGAGGGAAATATCTTTCTTCACCCCTCCCTGAGGGAGGGGATGGGGGAGGGTCAAACCCCGCATTTCAAAAACCTAACCCCCACCCTAACCCTCCCCCTCAGGGAGAGGGAAAAAAAGCGATCTATATTTCCTGTTTTTCGCAAGGCTCCCTCACCCATATCCAGAACCTGCTCAAAAACCACGGGATACAATCAAAGCAGGTTAATACCTGGCCATCAACCGTCAACCATCAACCAGTAACCCTCTTTGTGCTGCCGCTGGAAGAAGGTTTCCAATCCGATGATTTCATCATCATTTCCGAGCAGGATATTTTCGGCGACAGGTTCATCCGCGCGGTGAAGAAGAAAAAGAACACCGATAATTTTCTTGCCGAGGCCGCCTCCATACGCCTTAACGAAATTGTCGTGCATGAGGAACACGGCATTGGCCGTTTCGCCGGGCTTGAAACACTTGAGGTGAAAGGCGTCAAGCATGACATGGTGAAACTGCTTTATGAAGGTGACGACCGGCTTTTCGTGCCGGTGGAAAACATTGATGTTATCAGCCGTTATGGTTCCGAAGATGATAACGTGCGGCTCGATAAACTTGGCGGCGTGGCGTGGCAGGAGAAGAAATCCAAACTGCGCCACCGCATAAAAATCGCGGCGGATGCGTTGCTGAAAGTGGCGGCTGAGCGAGCGCTGCGGGTTGCAGCAAAGTTCCGGCCTGACGCGAATTTATATGAGGAATTCATCTCGCGTTTCCCATACACCGAAACGGATGACCAGCTCCGCGCGATTGAGGAAGTCACCGCTGATTTTGAAACTGGCCGCCCGGCAGACCGCCTGATTTGCGGTGATGTCGGTTTCGGCAAGACCGAAGTGGCATTACGGGCAGCGTTCATTGCCGCGGCAGGCGGCGCGCAAGTGGCACTGGTCTGCCCGACCACCTTGCTTTCGCGCCAGCATTATAAAAACTTCAAGGAGCGTTTTGAAGGGCTACCTTTAAAGGTAGCACAGCTTTCCCGCATGGTGAGCGCAACCGAGGCAAAGAAGGTAAAACAGGGAATGGCGGATGGTTCGGTTGATATTGTTATCGGCACCCATGCGCTGCTCACGGATGATATAAAATTCAAAAACCTTGGCCTGTTAATCATCGACGAGGAACAACATTTCGGTGTAGGGCAAAAAGAGAAATTGAAAAAGCTAAAGGCGGAAATTCATGTAATGGCACTTTCCGCCACCCCTATTCCGCGCTCGCTGCAAATGGCGATGTCCGGCGTGCGTGAGCTTTCGCTTATCGCCACCCCGCCGGTTGACAGGCTGGCCGTCCGCACCTTCGTTATGCCGTTCGATGACCTTGTTATCCGCGAGGCGATTTTGCGCGAGCGCAACCGTGGCGGCAGGGTTTATTATGTAGCTCCAAGGATTTCCGACCTAGAACACCTGCTTGGTGTATTGCGCAAACTGGTTCCTGAAGCAAAATTCGCCGTGGCTCACGGACAGCTTTCGCCTAATGAGCTTGATGACATAATGAACCGTTTTTATGACGGCGATTTTGATGTCCTCCTTTCCACCGCGATCGTGGAAAGCGGGCTGGATATCTCAACCGCAAACACCATTATCATCCACCGCGCGGATATGTTCGGGCTGGCGCAGCTTTACCAGCTCCGCGGACGGGTCGGGCGCGGAAAAACACGCGCTTATGCCTATCTCACCACGGAGCCGCGCAGAATCATCAGCGAAGCGGCAATGAAACGGTTGGAGGTTATCCAGAACCTTGATGAACTGGGTGCCGGGTTTTCGCTCGCCAGCCATGACATGGATATCCGCGGTTTCGGCAATCTGCTGGGTGATGAGCAGAGCGGACATATCCGCGAAGTGGGCGTTGAGCTTTACCAGAAAATGCTTCAGGAAGCAGTTATGCGCGCAAAAGCGGAGAAAGGCAGCACAGCGCAGGAAACCGGCGAGAATTTCACCCCTGATATCAGCATCGGCGCGAGCATTTTAATCCCCGATTTTTATGTCGCCGACCTTGACTTGCGCATGGGTTTATACAAACGCGCGGCAAACCTGAAGAACGAGGATGAGATTGACGCATTCCGCATTGAACTCACCGACCGTTTCGGCAAACCGCCGGAAGAGGTGTTACATCTGCTGGAAACGATCCGCCTTAAGCAGATCTGCCGCCGGCTTGGCATTGAGAAAATTGATTTCGGCCCGAAAGCCATCGTGATGCAATTCCATAAATCGGCAAAAATCGACCCGGCGAAGCTAATGGCATATGTGCAGAAAAACCATACGCGGATCAAAATCCGCCCGGATAACAAGCTGGTTTTCGCAAAGGATGGCGAAGAAACATTCGCAGAAAATAATCACCTTGTGATGGATTATCTGAATGATATAGCGGCGTGCTGTATAACAGTTACATAACTATCCCTGATTATAGAATCTTATTAAATATTTAATTCCAATTTAACTATTTTTATCTAAACTGGTGAGTGCAGAGACGTTCTCTGCCGGGGCTAGTAATCCCGTAGCAAGCGGCTGGCATGAGCCGAAGAATTCATGCCGCATTCCCGCCCTTTATGGCCGGGAGGCGGCAATATATGTCCAATGCCTCGCGGCTAAAAATTGCCGCGATCGTCTTGCTACGATTTTACTACTCCCGGCTGCCAGAAGAATCTTGGCGGCCTTTGTTTGTAACTTAGGGAGTTGTTATGGGTGGTTGCCAGTTTCAGTTGCCAGTTTCAGAATTTCGGAATCCCGGAACTTCTGAACATCGGATCAAGCACCCCCCTTTCGTCCCCCCTCATAGGGGAGAAAATAATAAGCCCTCTCCTATGAGGAGAGGGTGGGGTGAGGTGCAACCCTTACTTAACAACCATGTAACCACGCAACCACGTAACCAAAAACAGGGTTTCTCCCTGATCGAACTCTCAATCGTGCTGGTGATAATCGGCGTCATATTAAGCTCAATTATTCCGCTTGCCTCTGCGCATGTAGATGTAAAGAAAATCGAAACCACCCGCGAGAAGCTGGTGGTGATACAAAAAGCCCTTAACCTCTATGCAACCTTAAACAAAGCCCTTCCTTGCCCGGCCAGCAAGACCGCAGCGCCTGATTCCGCGAATTTCGGCTTGGCGAGTGATTGCACGGCAGCGCCGGTGGCGGGCGTGACACAGATCGGCACGGACCCCAACTATGTGCGGGTAGGGGCGGTTCCGGTGCGGGCGCTGAACCTGCCGGAAGCCATGATGTTCGACTCGTGGAACAACCGTTTCACCTATGCCGTGACCAGGGCGGCTACGGGAGCCGCGTTGGCTGATGGTATAATCAGCGTTACGGACGCAAACAATAATCCGGTGACCAGTCCCGCTTCAAGCGCAGTGTATGTGGTTTTCAGTTCGGGCAAGGATGGCAAGGGTACGCATAACAGGAATGGCGTAGCCACCTCTGCCTGTGCTACCGGGGCAAAGGACGGCGAGAACTGCGACGGCGACATCATCTTCCGCGACACCGCCATCAATGATGGTGACAATGCCTCACTATATTTTGATGACCTTGTGCTGTGGCGTACCAAGCCGATGGTGGAAGACGAAAGCGGCGCGCTCGGCGGTTCCAGTGGTGGTGGTGACCCATCGCCCGGCCCCGGTGAGGAAAGCTTCGAGGGTAAAAAAATAGACTGGAGCAATTACCGCGGGGTGTTTTTTGCCCGGCATGGGTACGGACAAGGTGAGGATGGGTCTAGCCTACCCTATCCTTATCTTTGCCCACTCCCGGGGAAGTGTGCAGGATTTTCCTATGATCCTGAGAATGTCGGAAGGGTGTGCTATGCCAGTCCGTCTGTTGAAAAAGATTGCGAAGAGATACTGGTGCCTGATGACGTTAATTATTTACTCGTGCGAGTAGGAAACTGCGACATGCAGTTTTATACAGCTTCTGGAAACAACCCCATATCTCCTATAAGTTTTGACCCAAATGTTCCCTCTATTCTTGTGCCTGTAACCAATAACAGGAGAATCATCCTAAATAGCTGCTCTGGTGGGAGGATCGACTTTATAGAATGACATATTTTCAACCAACCATATCACAAAAACTTATCACCCTGATGCATGGAGGAGAGTGAGAGATGAAAATTTCAGGCAGGATTTTACCGGTTCCCAAAAACGGCTTTTCACTGGTCGAGCTTTCCATAGTGATGGTAGTGGTGGGCGTCCTGCTGGCGGCGCTTATTCCCATAGGCACGGGGCAGAACAATGTCAGGCAATATGAATTGACCAAACACAGGCTGGACATAATCCAGAAAGCGCTGAACACGCACATAAAACTTAAGGGCGGGCTGCCATGCCCGGCCAGCAAGACCGTACTGCCCGACACCGCTAATTTCGGCGTGGCTACTGACTGCACGGCAGCACCGGCAGCAGGAACTTTGGAAGCCGGTGCCAACCCCAACTATGTCCGTATAGGCGCTGTGCCGGTGCGGACACTTAACCTGCCGGAAGCGATGATGTTCGACGCGTGGGGCAGGAGGTTCACCTATGCCGTGACCAGGGCCGCTACCGGGACATCATTATCCGGGGTTATCAGCATCATTG
>CAZJFC010000044.1:0-14529 GCA_964545245.1 uncultured Rickettsiales bacterium | reverse complement strand
GCAAAAATAAAATTGTTTCACGTGAAACAATCCACCCCCCTCTTTCCCCCCTCATAGGGGGGATGAAAGGGGGGTATGGGGAGATTGAGTCCCTCCGTGACTATTTGGAATCGGAAGTAAAAAAAGCGGGGGGGCACTGCATAGGGGAGATGTCTGTGGAGCGTTTGCCCAATACTTCCTCGATCGTAATGCCGGGGGTGGAGGCGGCGACGCAGTTAATTCATTTCGATATGGCGAATATATGTGTTTCAGCGGGTTCGGCCTGTTCGAGCGGAAAGGTTGAAATATCGCGGGTCTTGAAGGCGATCGACCCCGAAAACGCCCCCTTCGCCATCCGCGTTTCACTGGGCTGGAATTCACAAAAATCTGATGTGGAAAGATTTGTGGATGAGTGGAAAAAACTTTATTTCAAAAACGGTAAAAAGGCAGCGTAAAGCGTTGAATGAAATAAACCAGAATAATACTTGATTAATTTACTAAGGTATTTATATAAGCAGCAGAGATTGAGAAAAAACATGACAATTAAAACACCAGTTTACTTGGATTATCAGGCCACCACGCCGATGGACCCACGCGTTTTCGAGGCGATGAAGCCTTATTTCCTTGAGAAATTCGGCAACCCGCATTCGCGCTCGCACTCCTATGGCTGGGAGGCGGAGGCCGCGGTGGAGCTTGCCCGTGAGCAGGTGGCGCACTTAATCGGCGCGACTGAAAAAGAGATTATCTTCACCTCCGGCGCGACGGAATCCAACAACCTTGCGCTTAAGGGCGTGATGCATTTTTACGGCAAGAAACGCCCGCACCTCGTCACCGTCGTGACCGAGCATAAATGCGTGCTCGACACCGCCCGCCACCTTGAGCAGGAGGGCTTCCGCGTGACTTACCTGCCGGTGCAGCAGAACGGAATTATCGACCTTGAGGAGCTGCGCAAAGTGGTGACGGAAGAAACCGCGATCGTATCGGTGATGGCGGTGAACAATGAGATCGGCGTTATCCAGCCGCTTAAGGAAATCGGCGCGATAGCCCGTGAAAAAGGCGCGTTTTTCCATACCGACGCGGCGCAGGGCTTCGGCAAAATCCCGCTCAATGTCGATGAAATGAATATCGATTTGATGAGCATCTCCGGCCACAAAATTTATGGCCCTAAAGGCGTTGGCGCGCTTTACGTGCGCCGCAAAAACCCGCGGGTGCGCATACAGGCGATCATCGACGGCGGCGGGCAGGAACGCGGAATGCGGAGCGGCACGTTGCCCACCCCGCTGGTAGCTGGCCTCGGCGCGGCGGCAGATATCGCGGCGAAGGAAATGGACAAAGACCGCGAGCATGTGACCAAACTGGCCGAACGCTTCAAACGCGAAGTTTTGGAAGCCATCCCGCATGTCTACCTCAACGGCGACGAAAAACAGCGCATCCCCGGCAATGTGAACCTCAGCTTCGCCTATATCGAGGGTGAATCGATGATTATGGCGATCAAGGATTTGGCGGTTTCCAGCGGTTCCGCCTGCACCTCGGCGAGCCTTGAGCCGTCTTATGTGCTGCACGCGCTTGGCCTCAGCGACGAAATGGCGCATACCTCCATCCGCTTCGGTTTTGGCCGTTTCACGACAGATGAGGAAGTCGGTTTCGCCATCGAGACCGTGAAAAAACACGTGAACCGCCTGCGCGAAATGTCCCCGCTCTGGGAGATGGTGCAGGAAGGGGTCGACCTCTCCAAAATCGAGTGGTCAGGGCATTAGAATTTGCTTCTGCGGGTATCTGCTGGTTTTGGTAAAGAAAATAAAACCAAATGATTGACTTAGTTAAGTTTCTGTAATAGAAGCTTCCGATTACAATCAATATAACAGGTAGTTTATGCACGGCGACTTATACAGGAACGATAGGGACGGAGAAGACGCAATTAAAGACGCGGAAGTTATTGCATCTTTGAAAAAGTTGGAAAAAGCGCTGAATGAGGTTGGGTTGCGTTATTCCGCGCAAGACCCGGTTGGTGATCTTGTTGATATTCAGGAATTCCAGAACCCTAATCCTAATAGTTTCGTGACACGTTGCGCTGCCGGTTATGGTGATTGGTTCAGGCCGGGAATGTCGCGTGATGATAACACCGCTGCTGCAATTTGTGCACGTATAGATGCCGTTGTGGAAAATAAAATTCCGGAATTATTGGCAAGAAACGGCTTCCAGCATAAGGAGTTGGAGGAGACGGTTCTTTCATTTGCGACCTTGGGTTCTCTTGAGTTTATAAGGAACTTGGCTGATAGCGGCATAGTAAGCACTTTAACGGAAAAAGGCGTACCCGAATTTGAGGCGGCATATGCGTTGAGAGAACTCTGCTTTTTTAATACGGATGCAAAAACTATGGGGCGGGCAGTAGGGAATTATTTGGCGCTGCGGACAGTATTCGAGGAGACCCATGAGGGGGACACTGACCGGGAGGTTATCGAGGGCGAGACGCTGATAGCCAGAGCAGTAAAGTGGGCTGCGCTGGGCAGAGGCATAACAATAGCAGACCCTGAACTTGTGGGGGCAACCCCTGCTGATGCTATTGAGCGGGTTCCAGCAAGGGCATGAGCCTGAAATTTACCGAGCGGGTGAAGCTGAAACAGGGCAATGACCTTATCGTGACCTATCGCGCCGGGGTGCTTGGAATGCATTTTTTCGCCTATATAAAATGCACCGAACAGGGCGTGAAGCTGATGCGCGAAGATTATGAATCCGGCACGCCGCGCGACCCTTCGGAATATGGCGAGATCATCTACCGCGATAACATCAGGGACCCGGACGAAAAAGCGAAAACCTTCCTCAAAAACTACCTCGCCGAAAGCGGCGGGGAAGTTCTCTGAACAAAGCGGTTGCAGCGTTTATACGCTTGACAAGGCAAACGTTTTTTAATAATTTGCCGGCTTAAGATTAAGCAAACCTTTAAATTATGACGGGAAAAAATGACGACGGAAACCTCTGAACATGCCGGAACGGGCAACCCAAATGACGATGCGGCGCTGACAAAGCTGGAAGGCCTGCTGAACGAAGAAGCGGGTATTAATTATTTACAGTTTGCCGACTCTTTTCTGGAAGAGTTTGAGATTGCTCCGCAATTCCCCGACAATGTGGCCGCGCTGGAAAAGTATAAAATTATCACGCAGCTTAAGGAGGCCGGGGGCGAGGTATTCCCCGAGGAACTGGAGGAAAATGTCCTGAATATTGCCAATTATGCGCTTCCCGGAAATGTGGATGAGCTGGGCAGGGAAAATATTATCGGGATACTTGCAGAAGGAGGCAAGGATGAGCTGGGCTGTGTGGCTTCGCATCTTTGCATACATGCAGAGCCGGGTACGCTGAAACAGGCGGCGGAGAGCTATCGCACCCTCAGGCAGGCATATGCGTTCCTGCCCGAAAGAGATGCCCTGACCATGGATAACGATGTTGCCGTGAGGATGATTTATCTGGCATGCAATATGGCGAAGCAAGGCAAGTCACTGGTAATAACCCAGACCGCCGAACCTGAACTTGCCGGAACAACCCCGGCCAGAAGCGCGGAGCAGGAGCAGGCGCTATAATCCTGAAATTCCCTGGGTGATACTTCTTTGCGCTTCCCGCCCTGGTACTGCCGCGGCGGTTAAGCGAGTGATAATCACTCTCAATACTTGACTAATTTGCTAGGTTATTATAGAATGATGTGGTAGAGAGAGTTTTTTATAATGCCTGAAGTTTCTGTCACCCCCGCGAAGGGGGGCTTAAGATTCCCGCCTCCGCGGGAATGACAAGGGCCGGGCATCAATTTATGGGAAGGAGCTAAAAATGGCTTACGGCAAAGAAGTATTAGACCATTACGAACACCCGCGCAACGTGGGCAGCATGGACAAGAACGCGGCCAATGTCGGCACGGGGCTTGTCGGCGCGCCTGCATGCGGTGACGTGATGAAGCTGCAGATCGAGGTCGGCGACGACGGCGTTATCACCGACGCGAAATTCAAGACTTTCGGCTGCGGTTCGGCAATCGCCTCCAGTTCGCTGGTGACGGAATGGGTGAAAGGCAAGAATATCAACGAAGCCGAGCAAATCAAAAATAACGAGATCGCGGAGCATTTAAGCCTGCCGCCGGTGAAGATCCACTGCTCGGTGCTGGCCGAAGACGCGATCAAAGCCGCAATCGCCGATTACCGCGCGAAGAAAGCCGGCTCAAACAGCGGCACCACCAGCGCGGCGGCGTGAGGGGGATTGGGAAAATGGGAAATTGAGATGTTGAGAAATTGGGAAATAGAGAAAACGGGAAATAAAAATCCTAAATTCTCATATTCCCAATTTCCCATTTTCTCAATTTCTAAACTATGAAACAAGCAATCACCATAACCCCGGAAGCTGCAAAAGCCGCAAGGGGACTTATCGCGGCGCGGGGCAAGCCGACTGCGGGAATCCGCGTTGGGGTGCGTACGCGGGGGTGCTCAGGGCTTTCCTATACGATCGAATATGCCGATGACATCAAGCCTTTCGAGGAAGTGGTAAATGTTGAAGATGAAGATGGCGGCGGTGACAGCCTGAAAGTGATAATCGACCCGAAAGCGGTGATGTTCCTGCTCGGAACCACCATGGTTTATAAGGAAGACAAATTCAAATCCGGGTTCGAGTTCATTAATCCCAACGAAAAAGGGCGCTGCGGCTGCGGCGAGAGTTTCACGGTTTGAACTTGGAACATTAGAGCATTGGAGCTTAGAATTTGTTGACATTCCACGCCAAAATTCTAATGTTCCAAATTCTAACGTTCTAATGTTCCCCTATGGCCAAAATCCTCATCATCGAAGCGCGGTTTTACGATAAAATCTCAGACCTGCTGCTCACCGGCGCAAAGGCCACGCTGGCCGAAGCCAACGTGATCTATGACATAATCACCGTGCCGGGGGCGCTTGAAATCCCTGCGGTCATCAAATACGCGAAAGATAAATATGACGGCTTCGTGGCGCTTGGCTGCGTTATCCGTGGCGACACCTACCATTTTGATGTGGTGGCAAATGAATCCGCGCGAGGAATCGTTGATTTATCAATAGGTTATGACCTTGCAATCGGTAACGGCATCCTCACCGTCGATACCGAGGAACAGGCAGTTTTACGCGCCCATAAATGGGATAAGGGCGGCCACGCAGCCAATGCCTGCCTTGAGCTGATCGCCATCAGGGAAAAACTGGCGGGCAAATCACCGGTGAATCTTAAGGCCGTAGATGAACGACGCTAGGACACTCGCAAGGCTGGCCGCGGTTCAGGCGATCTATGAACAGGATATGGCAGGGCATGACCTGCCGGATAATGGTGATGTTGCCGTTCAAATTGGCCGAATTAAGGAACTAGCGGAGCTTAGCCGCATCAACAAGAAGTTGTGCGAAGGCATCCTTGAAACTGTTTCACGTGAAACAAACATCATCCAGATCATAAGGGACAACCTTGCCGAAGGCTGGACGGCGGAGAGGATCGGCGGGGTTCTAAGGGCAGTCCTGACTGCCGCGATCGCCGAGAAAAAAGCGTTTCCCGACACGCCGAAATCGGTGATTATCTCGGAATATGTGAATATCGCCAGCTCTTTCCACGATGAAAAAGAAGCCAAATTCGTGAACGGGATACTTAATAAGATTCTTTAAGAATTACTTGATTCCGCGGATTATCCGATATATAAAGGGCAGGGCGAATTTTGTTCAGGAGGAACTATGACGGCCAAATTGCCCCGGCATCTCAATATATTGGACCGTTTACTTGTATTCACGGAAAACAGCTCGCACAATTCTACAAGATCCGGGTTCCAGACATGGGAATATTATGACGGCCACTCCTTTGAGTTTTGCTATAAAGCTATCGCCACACATGATTATTCACGGGTATGGCTGATTAATTTTAAGCATACGAAAAACCAGGGCGAGAATGTTTTCGACGGGCTAAGGATATTTGACTATCCGCCGGATTCAACAGAACCCAAGGCAATGCTGGCGGTGGATAAAATAAGGCCGCAAATCCTGAACGGGCAGGATGTGCCAAAAACCTTCAAGATAACGCAGGTACGGTATAAGGGTTATGCCGCCGACGCGAAAGAGTGCCTGATGACGGGCAGGGAATTACGCGAATATCTGGGCCAGCCGCAGATAGGGATGAAGGTAGTCCTGCAGGAAGCGCTGCAAGCCGCGGAAAGCAGGGCAGATGAAAAGCTGCTGAAACGGGCGCTCGGCCTGCTTGCCAACGGTGTGGGACGCAAGCAGTAGAGCGCTGAAATTCAGGGCGTTGCAGCCAGTTTCACCACCACGTGTTTTTTCTTCCCGGAGGAAAGTTTCATCCCGTTGCGTGGTTCTATCTCAGTTTTGTCATCAGTAATCTGCTTATCATCAACTCTTGCTCCGCCACCTTGTATTAGTCGGCGTGCCTCACCCTTGGAAGTGGTAAGAGCGGCGGCGACTAGCGCTTCAGCAAGCGTATATTTGCGGGCTTCCAAAGTGATTTCCGGCAAACCCGCCGTACCGCCCTGCTCGAACGCGGTGATGGCCGCATCCTGCGCCTTTTTCGCCTCTTCCTCGCCGTGGCAAAGCTTTGTAGCCTCATAAGCAAGGATTTTCTTTGCCTCATTGATTTTAGCGGAGCCTTCCCATTCTTTCATTTTCCCGATTTCTTCCAAAGGCAAATCAGTGAATAATTTCAAGAACTTAACTACGTCAGCGTCTTCCGTGTTGCGCCAGAACTGGTAATAATCATATGGCGAAAGCATGGTTTCATCGAGCCATATCGCGCCAGCGGCGGATTTGCCCATTTTCGCGCCGGATGAGGTGGTGATGAGCGGGGCGGTGAGGCCGAAAACGGGTTGTTGGTTGTTGGTTGATGGTTGATGGTCAGTGTTGAGTTTGCGGTGCAGCTCCACGCCGTTCACGATATTGCCCCATTGGTCGGAACCGCCGATCTGTAGGCGGCAGCCGTAACGCTTATTTAATTCAACAAAATCATAGGCTTGCAGGATCATGTAATTGAATTCAAGGAATGTCAGGTTTTGCTCGCGGTCGAGGCGCAGCTTCACTGAATCGAAGGAAAGCATGCGGTTGATTGAGAAATGCCTTCCCACATCACGCAGGAAATCAAGGTATTTTATACCGCTCAGCCATTCATCATTATCAACGAATTGTGCATCGCCCAGCCCGAATTTATCGAACACCTTGCGGATACCGGCCTTGTTGCGCTCGATATCCTCTGCGTTAAGCATTTTGCGTGCTTCATCCTTGCCGGAAGGGTCGCCGATCTTTGTCGTGCCGCCGCCCAGCAGGATAATCGGCGTATTGCCGGTTTTCTTGAGCCAGCGCAGCACCATTATTTGCAGCATGTTGCCTACGTGGAGGGTGGGCGCGGTGCAGTCAAACCCAATGTAGGCGGTGATGTTGCCAAGCTTCGCCAGCCCGGCCTCGTCGGTGCATTGATGGAAAAACCCGCGCTCTTTAAAAATTTTGAGGAATTCGTTCATAAGGTTTTCGTAATATATTTTTGTCATTCCCGCGGAGGCGGAAATCTTAAGACCCCCGCCTGCGCGGGGGTGACAGATTAGTAACATAAATAAGTAACCAGTGCGGAAAGGCAAGAAAATAACTGAATGGAATTTTTATATGGTTGGTTGAATAATGGAAGTGCAGGGAGGCCGGCTTATGAAAAACACCCGGAAAAAACCGCAGGAAGATTTGCAGACCAAGCCCAACAGCGAGCTTGAAGACCGCAAATACAGCGGTAAAAGCCGCGATATGAAAGAGGACGCCGAGGAAGGTTATGAGCCGGTGGATGAACACATAAAAAAGGGATATACGCCGAATGCGATGCACGAGGGTTTTGCGTCCGCATCCGGCGTGCGCGGCCAGACCGCCGAAAGCAACGGCAGGATAAGGCATCCCGAAACAAGGGACGCGCCAAGCAGGAAAGGGCAGGTGCGCAACCATTTCGAGAATGAAAATTCGGGGTTGGCGGATAACTAATATTTTTTTGCCCCCTTCGCGGCTCCTGCCGCTCAGATGGGCTGTGCCTTTGGCACGCTCAAGGCTGGGCCGTTCTCCTGAACGGCTTCTCAATTCTCCCTCCTGTCAGGGGGGATTTTTCTCCTACTGACACTGGCACTCCCACTAAGGAATATCAACGCGCAAAGCTGGCGTAATAATCCTGTATCCACTGTTTTTCAGCGGCGGTTAGGAGTTCCCACTCGATTAGGTTTTCGTCGAACGGGGCTTTAGTCAAGGTTTCAAAGCGGAGAAATTGGTTTTTTGACCCTCCCCCCACCCCCTCCCTCAAGGAGGGGGATAGAAGATAATTTCCCTCCCTGAGGGAGGGAGGTGATGTAGTTCCCTCTCCCTGAGGGAGAGGGTTAGGGAGAGGGTTTGAATAAGCAGGCTCCGCCTCCACCACCAGCACCAAATTCTCGATACGGATGCCGTATTCGCCGGCTTTGTAATATCCCGGCTCGTTGGAAAGCACCATCCCCGGCCTTAGCGGGATATCGGTATATCTCCGTGAGATGCCCTGCGGCCCTTCGTGGACGCTCAGGAAGCAACCCACGCCATGTCCGGTTCCGTGGTCGTAATCCTTGCCCTCTGCCCAGAGGAACTGCCTTGCAAGCGCGTCAAGCTGCGCCCCGGTGGTGCCATAGGGGAAAACAGCGCTGGCAAGGGCGATATGGCCTTTTAACACCAGGGTGTAGTTGTGGACCATCTCATAATTTGGCTCGCCCACCACGATGGTGCGGGTGACATCAGTGGTGCCGAACGCGCCGCCGCCCATATATTGTCCGCCGGAATCGATCAGGTATAACGAGCCGTTGGCGAACTGGCGGTTGGAGGCTTCGCTGGCGCGGTAATGCACGATCGCCCCGTTGTAGCCAAAACCGGAAATGCTGGAGAAACTATCTTCCACATATTCCGGGTTTTCGCGGCGGAACTCGCGCAGTTTCTCCTCGGCCTTGATCTCATCAAGCGAATTCTGTGTCGGCAGCCATTGCAGGAATCTGGTGAGCGCCTTGCCGTCAATCTCATGCGCTTTCCTGATGCCTGCAATCTCCACCGGGTTCTTGAGCGCCTTGGGAAGCTGGCACGGGTCGGTTTTCTCGATGGTTTCCGCGCCGTTATTTTGCAGGGCGAGGAACAGCGCATAAGGGGTCCGCGCGGGGTCAAGCTGGACGGTTTTGCCTTCGCCAAGCGTCATTACTTCGCCGAAGTCGCGTATCTTCACATTCTCAAGCGAGGTGACCAGTTTCGCCGGAACCTTGCGCTTGTCGATGAACAGCTCCACTTCGCCCGATTTATGCAGCGCCGCGTAGGCAAGGCAGAACGGCGTATGCGGGATATCCCCGCCGCGCAGGTTCAGGAGCCAGTTCACCGAATCCGCCGTGGTGAGCAGCACCATATCAGCCGCCAGCCCCTCGCACAGCTCCGCGCGTTTTTGGGTTGAGGTTTTCCCGGCGAGTCCGGGCGGGATGAGGTAAGCCGGGGCGGAAGGCATTTCCGGGCGTTTCTTCCATATCTCGTCAACCAGGTTGGAGCAGGGCTGCATGTTGCGCGGGAATTTTTTTACCTCCGCCAGCGAAAACTGCCACGGGTCGAACCCGGTTTTCAGGTTGTTTTCGCGTATCCAGTCAACCGGGCGTTTTTCCGAGATATTGAATATCTGGAAAAATTTGGGGTCAAGCTCCGCCGCCGCCTGCAAAGTGTAGCGGCCATCGGTGAAGAAGGCGCATCTGGAATGGGTGATGATGGCCGTCCCCGCCGAACCGCTGAAATTAGTGGCGTATTCGAGGCGTTTTGCCGCGTCGGGGAGGTATTCGTTGTTGAACTCGTCATTGTTGGGGATGATGAACGAATCCAGCCCGTAATATTTTAGCAGCCTGCGGATTTCGATTATCTGGAGCATGGGGTTCCCGCTATTGGCTAGTCGAAGGTTTCATCGTTATAAACCCCGAAAAGGTTTGATTTCGCCGTCCAGCCGCGGATGCTGCCATATTCGACAAGGCATTGCATCTTGCTGCATTCGGTGAGTTTTACCTGTACGTTGCGCTTGAACTGGGCAACCTTGGTATTCCCGGATTTATCGCGCGTGGCTTCGCCGTCCTTTTCCAGAATCGCGTATCTTTCGCCGCGCAGGAGCGCCTGGTGGACCCAGGTCTGGTCACCGTCAATGTCGCGGATGCGCCGCCATTGCTTGAACTCGGCGGTAACTTCAACCGGGAGGTTCTTGCGCTGGTAAACCCATTTTATCGGGTAGGTCTCGCCGGGGCCTGCGCGCCCGTTCACCTCGCCGCTTTTAAGTGAAACGAAGCGCGGGAGGTTAAGGCCGCTCTCGCCTTTTTTCTGCGCCGGGCTGCGCTCAAACTTGCCGGAAGCTTCGGTTTCCCTGGCAAGGCGCTCCGCCTCTTCCTCGTCCGGGGAGGCAAGCTTGCGCGGTTTGGTATCCTCTACCGGTTTTATGTCGAGGATCTTTTCTTCTTCCGGGGGCTGCGCCTTCTTGAAAGGTGAATCCGCCGGTTTTTCAGCCGGTTTGGTTTCGTTCACCGCGGTTTTTGCAGGCTCAGGTTTTTTAGGTGCAGGTTTTTGGGCAGCTTTCTGCACGGGTTTCGGTGTCGGGGTGATGATCGGCGACATCCTGACTGTCGGTTTTGCTTCCTCAGGTTTTGCGGCAGGGCTGCTTAATACCGGAACGGAGGGTTTTTCATCAGCGCTGTCCGCCGAAAACGCGGCGAATGGCACTGAAACAAGCGCAGCCAGTATAAAAACAGGGGTTATGAGTCGTTTAGTCATGGTTTCTTTCCGGTGGTTTTTTGCTCGTCATTTTTGGCGGGCGAACCGCTTTCTTTGGTCTCGGCTTCTTTTGTTTTCTTGCAGTTGAGCAGGGTCACGTCATAGATCGGGTGCTCAAGTGCGGAAATTGCCGGGGAGGTGGAGAACATCCAGCCGTAAAAATCCTTGTTGCGGGTCTGGCCGGGGATTTCGTCCCATATCTCGATCAGGGCAACCGCCTCGTTTTTCTCCGAGGCTTCTTTTTTGTGGCATTTGGTGACCGTGATCTCAAGGTTGCCGAATTTTACCTTCTCGCCCATTTTGACGATAATTTCCGAGGTCCGGGCGGTGACCTTATTCAGGCCCTGAAGTTTCGCGAAAGGAAGCTCGACCCATTTTGTCTCGCCCTCAAAAACCGGCGTTGTGTCGGTTTTAGGCAAAGGCGGGGGGGAATCCAGCATAGCCGGATCGGTTTCGCCGGGCAGGGGTTCGCTGTCCGCCGCCTCCGGTTCCTGCGTATCGAATGATTGCGGCGCTTGCGGTTCCTCCTCCTCCCAGCTTTCAGGCGGCAGGAAACCTTCCTGAGCCAGCGCCGGGGTAACGGTGAAAAGCAAGGCGATTACCGCAGCCCGTAATTTCATTAGTCATCACCTTTTTTCTTGTCGCCGGTGCCGCCGAAGGCGAATTTGCCAAGAAGTTCCTCAAGGTTGATGGAACTTTGCGTATATTCAATAAACCCGCCATCTTCAAGGAATTCCTCGTCCGCGCCGGGAACCAGGTTCACATATTTACCACCAAGCAGCCCCTCGCTTGCGATTTCTGCCGAGGAATCAAGCGGGAGTTTGATATCTTTCCTGATGCCGATGACCAGCTTCGCGCGGAAAGTTTCATTGTTGAGGCTTTCGCCCAGCACGCTGCCGATCTTGATGCCGCCGATCTTCACATCGCTGCCGGTGGTGATGCCGTCGATCTTGTCGAACTCGGCCTCAACTTTGTAGCCGTAATCCTTCTTGATGCCGCTGGACTGTGATGCGGTGTAGACAAAGAACGCTGCCACAAACAGCACCACTGCGCCCATGATTGTTTCGATTAAGTTTCGTTTCATGATTTTAGTTGCCAGTTTCAGTTGTTAGTTTCAGTTATTTTGAGAGATTTTGCCAAACCTGCAAGCATCTTATTGATTTCTTCGATTTTCGACAGGGTAAAATTAGAATCTTCCTGAAAATAACCTAAATCCTGGCAAATGATAATCTGCGCTTCCAGCTCCTTGCAGGAGCCTTTCGCTATCGAGATAAAATGCATGAATTCCTTTGCTGAATGCCTGCCGCTGCCTTCGGCGATATTGGAAAGGATGGATATGGCGCATCTTCTCATTTGCGGTATCAGCCCGAATTTTTCAGTATCCGGAAACTGCGCGGTTTTCCGGTAGATGGTTAGCGCCAGTTCACGGCTTGCCTGCCAGACTTTAAGGTCACGGAATGTTTTCATAACTAAAACCACTAACTGAAACTAACAACTGAAACTAAAAACTCTCTTTATTCCATCTCCAGCCCGCCGTTGATGGAGATGGTCTCGCCGGTGATGAACCCGGCGATCGGGGCGGCAAGATAGGCCACCACGCTCGCAACTTCCTCCGGGGTGCCAAGGCGGCCAACCGGGACTTTGGCGATTATGGATTCCAGGACTTTTTCATCCACCGCGCTCACCATTTCGGTGTCGATATATCCGGGGGCGACCGCGTTCACGGTGATTCCCTTCGCGGCGTTCTCGCGTGCCAGCGCTTTGGTGAAGCCAAGCACGCCCGCTTTCGCGCCGGAATAATTGGTCTGCCCCATCTGTCCCATCTGCGCGTTCACCGACGAGATGTTGATGATGCGGCCAAATTTGCGGTCACGCATGCCGGAAACCACCGCGTGGCACATGTTGAAACATGAGGTGAGGTTGGTGGAAATCACCTGCTGCCACTGGTCGAAGGTCATTTTGTGGAGCATCGCGTCGCGTGTGATGCCTGCGTTATTGACGAGAATTTCAACCGGCCCGCCGAGTTCTTTTTCCACCGCTTCAACGCCTTTGCGGCATTCGTCGAAATTGGCGACGTCCCATTTGAACGCGGCGATCCCGGTTTTGTTCTTGAATTCCTGCGCGGCTTCCTCGTTGCTGGCATAGGTTGCGGCAACCTTATGGCCCGCCTCTTTCAGCGCAACGGATATTGCATAGCCGATGCCCCTTGTTCCCCCGGTGACGATTGCGATAGACATAAAACTCCTTTCAGGCTGATTTTTCTGCTGGAACATATAGGCATAACCCGCAAGAAATCAAGCCTTTTAGGGTTAAGGAAAGTCATTAGTTGCTAGTCATTGGTCATTAGGGGGGGCGTAAGTAGAACCCCCCTTGTATTCCCCCCTCAGGGGGGAAGCGGCAAAAAAACCTCCTCCCTGAGGGAGGAGCAGGAGGAGGGTTAATCTCTAATCCCTAACATCTTACGCGGCGCGTGCAGAAGCGGAGGAAAGCTCAACAAACCCCTCGAACCTGCCGGTGGGTTTTGCCGAAGAATCCTGTTTCTCCGCCGCGAGCGCGAATTGTACTGCCGGTTCTTTGGCAAGGTTCGCCTCGAAACGCGCGATATTCGGGAAATCCTGCCCGATGTTGAACAGCGCAGCGCCCCAGCGTGACATGCCGAAGAAATAAGCATCCACGATGGTTGGTTTATTGCCGATGAAATAATCGCGGCCTTCAAGCAGTGTGTTCACCTGTTCATATTTCGCGCGGATATTTTTTACCGCGAAATCCTTCACTTCCGGCATGAGTTTTTCGTCACCGATATATCTTTGCGGCATGAAATAAGGATAGAACGCGACGTGGAAACCGCTCGAAAAAAGCGAGATCAGGTAGTTCTGCCTGTCCCAGTCCGCGCTGCCATATTCTGCCGAGATTTTCGCGGCAGGGTTCTGCGCCGCGATATGCTGGAGGATGGCCGCGTTTTCAGTGAGCGTGTGCCCGTCTGCCGCCTTATAAGCGGGAACGGCGGCAAGCGGGTTGATGCGTTTGAATTCCGGCGTCTGGCGCTGGGCTTTATCAACACTGCACAAGCGGTAAGGGATGCCCGCCCATTCAAGCGCCACGATTGAACCGAACGAGCATGCGCCCGGTGAAAAGAAAAGGATAGGTGATTCAGTCATAAAAACTCCTTTGCCGGGTTATCCGGCGGTTTTATTTTTAGCGTTGGAAATTGCTTCGTTAAGCTGGTTACGGAATTCGATCGGTTTGTCGATAAAGCGCACCGGTGCCATTGCCGAGCCGGTGCCGCGCACGGCCACGCTGCCCGCGTCGGTGAGGCGCTCGGCAAAGCTCTGGTCGATAATGACGGACTCGATCTTCTCAAGCGGAAGCTCGATAACGTCACGGCGGACGAAACCGAATTTAGCGATGATGCGGCGGTCGGTTATCGCCATCTCGGTGCAATACTGGTGCAGGAAGGCTTTCACGAATTTCTGGAAAGCGATGATGAACATCACCCAGGCTATCACCAGCAGGAATTTGGTGGTAATCCCCGCCGCCGAGCCAAGGCCGATTATCAGCAGGCCCAGCAGGAACCAGTTCGCGCTCTCGAAATATATGAACCAGTGGACAACGGCGCGGTAAATTATCTTCTCGCCGGGGCTAAGGTTTCTTTCAATGAATTTGTTCATCTGTTCCCTTTCTTACCTTTCAACCGCCAGCGCGATACCCATCCCGCCGCCGATGCAAAGCGTTGCCAGCCCTTTTTTCGCGC
>CAZJFC010000043.1:0-14579 GCA_964545245.1 uncultured Rickettsiales bacterium | reverse complement strand
TCCAACCTTAATTCTATCGCCATGGATCCCGGCCTGCGCCGGGATGACTATTACCTTATGTCAAGGGGATAATTGCTTTTTAATTTGTTTCAGGCGTGTTTAGCTAGGTGGATTTGCCCGCGCTCTTGAACAGGTTCATAATACCGCCGTTCTTATCCGGGTTTGCGGAGTTGACGTGTTTCCAGATCGAGCTGTGGCCTGTAAGGTCAGATGCCCATGACGGCGATATGGATGATGAAAGCTGCGCCGCGAATTTGACGTTCGCCCCGAACAGCCAACTGAAAATGAAGAACAGGAACCCGGTCTGCCAGCCTATCGGCGGTTCGCTCGACGGGCTGAAAGCAACACGCTGGTTGGAAGGGTCGTTCGGGTTGACGAAATACCACTCGGATTTCTGGTTGCTGCGGCCAACATCGCCATAGCAGAGCTTATATTGCAGCAAGTCCTGAAGGAAGGGGGCGAGCAGCCCGGCATAAAGCCCGATGAAAGCGCAGACGAATACGGGTTGCAGCGAATAGTTGATAAGCATGTTGATCCAGTTGTCGAACAGGGGTTTCGTCTGGTTGAATAGCATGAATGTGAGGAATATCGGGGCGATTGCAAAGAGCAGCGCCAGTGCGAAGACCGCGAAGACATAAGTCATCACAACCCTGAAAACGCCGATCATGAGGAAGACAAGCGAGAAGCCGATAAGCCCGGCAAGCGCGATATTACCGGGGCTGCTGCTCATGACCGCCGAAACAAGGGCGATCGTGTGCGGGGAGAATATGCGTGAAACGAAAATATCCAGATCGCCGAAGATCACATCAGTGTTGCTTTGGGTGAAATCCGCACCTTCGTGCAGGTAGTAAAGGTCTTTGAATGCGCCAAGGAAGAAGGCGATAAGCTCGTCCATGCCGTTGATGAAGAATGCGCCTATGGTGAGGTAGAATTCATCCCAGTTGGCGGCAAAAAACCCGATAACCGCCATTTTTGCAATGCGTATCGCGGCGTCGCCGACCGTGGCCTGCACCAGCCCGCCGATAATCGCGATACCATAGATGATGACGTATAATGAGAAGGCGGCGGCCACTGCGCCCTGATAGTCATAGCTGTCGGCAATGCCCTGGAACAAGGTCTGCGCGCCGGTGAAATCATAGTTATCGCCAAGCAGTTTTTGTTTTACCGTGCCGACAATGGTTGAAACGATCTGCTGTTCCTTGAGGTATTTCTCGATCGCTTCCAGTTTAGTGAGCGTATTGCCCTCAGCGTCCTTGGTTTCCGCCGTGGTGCCTGAAGGAACGCAGATTTCCTTATTGGAAGCGGATTTGGACGGTTCACAACCCGTAACCGCCAAAAGAACCATCATGCAAACCAAAAACTTTTTCATTTATACAGTCTCATCACTTGGTAAACGGTGTTGCTCCCGGAGCCATTACCCCAGGAGAGAATGATTGCAGCGAAGTAACCCTTGCAGAACCGGCAAGCTCGCGAGCCATTTCACCGACATGCGCGACGAATGAAAGCAGGAGATAACCGATTATGAATATCGAAATCATGGAGAAGATCAGTTCTTTCGTCTTGTCGTCAACCTGTCCGTTCTGGGTTGAGAAGAGTGAAAGCGCCTGGTCAAAATAATTGGCCGAGCCTTGCTGCTGGGTTTGCGAAACCTGATAGGAAGGCTGGAGTTTCTTGTAAACATGGACAATGCCATCCGGCGGTTTCATGACAAGCTGGTAGATCAGTGTAACTGCGAAGGTGAAGAAGGCGAACATGATGACGACCTGCATAATCATGGAAATAACCGCCTGATACCAGTTCTTGAAATATTCGGCTGTGCGCTGGAACAGCATCATCGGGATAACCAGCGGTGAGATGGTGTAAAGTAGTATCAGGCCGACCATGGAAAGCATGTAAATGAACGCGATACGGGCGAAAGCCATGATAATCGCGACAATGGCATTGGCGAAAATGGCAAAGATGAAGGAGCCGCTTGTGTTCTCAAACAGTTTGGCGCCCATCAGGATCGATGCCATCGAAACACCCTGCCATGTAGTGCCGAAACCGTTTTTGCTGCTGAAGCCCATCAGGCCGGTAAGCAGGCAATCCATCACCGACCAGATCCCTGCCGTATCCGCCGACATCGGGCAGCCGGGGATATCCGCAGGGGAGATTACCAGCGCAATTGCGCCGTTATATACGTCCTGCGTAAGGGACCACATATATGTGAGGCCGGAATTATAAATCAGCCATGCGACGAATGAGGCCTTGATGGCGAAGACTATAAAATCCGTCTTGACCCTGTCGGCGGAAGTAAGGCCGGTGGAAACCTTGATGCCCATGAAGATTACGGCAAGCATCAATACGGCGGAAACGGCATTGCCGAGATAAGCGCTGAATGCCTCGATATTCTTTTCGGCGAGGCCTTCAATTACATTCTGGAAGCAGGTGACGGTAATTTCAAAAACGGCAAGTTTATTTTGATCCTGGTTAGCAAGATCCCTGCCGCATATTTCATCGAAGGTTTTGAGGTTTTTATTGAAACCAAGGTCTCCCGTGCCGGTCATGCCGCTGCCGAAGCTTGATGTGGAGGTAGAGCCGGAGCCGGGTATTGACGGGATTGATGATGTCCCGGAGTTTTGCATGGAAGGTATGGTGCCTCCGGCACTCCAAGTATCGATGCTACCTGCCATCGCCCCCGGAGAGAAGGAAAACGCAATAAGGGCGGTCGCAAGAACGGCGGTGAGGAATCCGGTTTTCCGCATGAGGCAATAACTGGCAATGCTTCTGAATAACTTCATTGTTTTGCTACCCGTTTTTTAAACAGCGGAACCCATACAGCCGGGTCGTCGCCATGTTCTTTCCTTATTTCATCGCAGATGGCAACTGTTTCCGCCCTGCCTGAAAGTATGGGGATGAATTCTTCCATCCCGCTTAAATCAATGCGTGCCACCACAACGTCATTTCCGTGCTTGAGCAGGAAGTAGCGCGAGCCGGGGTCGGTTTCGCGTATCAGCTTGAATTCCTGTTTGGTCAGCAGGAACGCCTTGCGGTATTCATCGGTGGCCTTGGTGTTGGGCAGGAAGATGTGGGTTGCGGTCTGCTGCAACAGCGTGTCGTTCACCGTGCTTTTTGACGCGTCTTCGACCGACTGGGTGGCGAATACCACCATGGCGTTGAGTTTCCGCATGGTTTTCAGCCAGTCCTTGATTTTTTTGGAGAAGATCGGGTTGTCGATAAGCGCCCATGCCTCGTCAAGGACGATCATTGTCGGGGTTCCGTCCAGCGAAAGGTTAATACGGTGGAACAGGTACATCAGCGTTGGCGCAAGTGTATCTTTCGTGGTCAGGATATCGCCCATCTCAAACCCGAAAACATTGGAAATATCGAAGTCGATATTGTCTGTCGGGTTGTCGAAGATGCTGGCATAGGCCCCGTCGCTGTGCCACTGGCTGAGCCGCGCCGAAACCGAGCCGGGGGTTTGCAGGCCGAAGAACGGCGCGATATTGCAAAGCTGGCGGTCTTCCTTGTTTAGTTTGTAATTGCCGTTCACCGCGTCATTCACCCTGTCCATGTCTTCAGCGGTGAATTGTTCGTTGTTGATGGTAAGCAGGGTTTTCAGCCATTCCGCGAGGAAACCGCGGTTTTCAAACGTGTCGGGCAGTTGCAGCGGGTTGAACCCGGTCGGGCTGCCGACTTCAAGCACGTTATAGACCCCGCTCAATGAGCGCACGAAGATGTCCGCGCCCCTGTCCTTATCGAAGAAGAAAGTGCGGCAGTTGAATTTCTGCGCCTGCGCGACGAGGAAGTTCATCAACACGGTTTTACCTGCGCCGGTCGGCCCGATGATTGTCGTATGGCCGACGTCGCGCAGGTGGAAATTGAAGAAATAAGGCGTGCCGGAAACGGTATCGAACACCGAAACCGCCGGGCCCCAGTGGTTGTCGTCTATGCTGCCGACCGGGTAGTTGTGCATCGAAGCTAAGGCGGAGAGGTTGAGCGTATTGATCTCGGATTTGCGGGCGACATATGGGTGGTTGCATGGCAGCATCGCCCAATATGCGGGCTGGAGGTTGATCTTCTCGCGGCAGGCATTGATGCCGACATTGACCATTTCCGCGATGCAGAGCGAAAGGTATTTATCGAGTTCCTTGAGGTTGTCGGCAAGGGCGAGGATGGTGAAATGGTGCGTGCCGAACCCGGCATGGCCGCTCATGGCGATATCGAGCGCGTCATTGATCTCCGCGATCTGGGAAATTGCGGCTTCCTGCGCGTTTATCATGCGGTTCTGCTGCACGCGCATTTTCTCGATGGAGGTCTGGCGGTTGGTGAAGACATAGCTTTGCGAGATGATGAACTCGAACGGGAGTTTAAGGTATGCGTCAAGCATCCCGGCGGCGGTGTGCGGCCCATATTCCTTGATGCTGACAATGCCCGCATAGCGGACGCGGGTGGCGGAGTGTGACTCGATCGCATGGCCGCCGAAATAAAGCCGGTTGCGCGGCAGGTATTTGTCAATGCCGTGGGTCGGCACGCGGACAGGCTGGGTGTCACCGCAATTGACCAGCGTCCCCAGAAATTCCAGCGCTTCGGAATAAGGCCCTGCGGGGGTCTGGTAAATGCTGAGTTTCCTTGCGCCATAATCGCGTAAGGTGGCGGTGATGCGGTCAGCGGCTTCGTTAAGTTCCTTATGGGCCTCGCGCAGCATGGCATGGGATGATACTTTATCGGTCATTTCCTGGATTTTTTTCAGGAAATGCTCAATTTTGGCTGCGCCTTTCGTATCGGCCTTATAGATGACGGTAACATACAAATCATTCTGGAAAGATTCATTGCCTTCGTGTTTTTTCTTCCATGCCTCGTCAATTTCCCGCGCGACGCCACGAGGCTGCCTGCCGCCCGGATAAGCTGCCTTCCGGCGGCGGACGGTGTGGAAATAAAGCGCGATATTGCCCTGCGTCATGGATTTGAAAAGCGAGTTGCGGACGTTTTTACGCAAATCCAGCTCCTCGTCGTCGGCGGTTTCAAACGAAAACCCTTCGACCTTGATTACCTGTAAAAGCTCACGCTCCTTGGTGACGATTGTGTAATCGTCATAGTGGCAGTCATAGGGAATGAAATAGCTTTCAGGAAATTCCTTATCAGCCACGCTTCCTTTATTTGCATCCCTTCTTTTTAACTGTAATTTCATTTTTTAAGCTTTATACCACGTCGTAAGAATCAGTGCTTTTATGATAGAACCTGTTGCGGCATTTAAAGGTTTTGCCGTACCGTGTGAAAACCAGCTCGATCGCGCGCGGTTCCTTGAGGCAGACCAGATATGCCATCAAATGTATCAGCGCGAAGATAAGCGGGACCTGCCATAGCTTGCCGCCGGAATTGAGGTTGATGAACAGCAGCACCGCCACCATGAAATTGAGCATGAAAATAAGGTAATGCACGCCCAGGATCATTGCCGGCCTGGTTAAACCAAGAAATAACTGGTCTGATTGTAAGCCACCTTGCCCCGCCATTTTCCCTACCTAAAAAATTAAAGCCCCTGACTGAAATGTCACCAGCTTATAATATCGCATTTAAATTACAATTTAGTGACATTATGTAAAAAACTACCTTCAAAAACGTTAATACTAAGGCGTTTTTTATGTTTTCCTGTAGCATTATTGAATTGCTGGGATCAGACCCTATATCATTTCGAGGAGATTAGTTAATGAAACTGGAAAAATTCACGGAAAAGTCACGTAATATTATAGAATCAGCGCAGAATTACGCGCTTTCGGAGGGGCATCAGCAGTTCGTGCCTGAGCATATCCTCAGGGCATTGCTGGAAGATGACGAAGGCCTTGCGCCACGGCTTATTCAGGAATCCGGCGGGGATGTTGATGCGGTTGCGGCAAATGTCAGGCAAAACCTCAATAAATTACCGAAGGTTACAGGTTCCGGCGCACACGGCCTGCACTTAACGCAGGATATGGCGCGGTTTTTCGAGGAAGCGGTAAAACTGGCGGAAAAAGCAGGCGATAAATTCGTCACGCTTGAGCGGATGCTCCAGACGCTAAGCCTTACCAACCCGGCGCTGCGTAATGCCGGAGTAACCCCGCAAAAGCTGGAAGCGGCAATTTCCGCGCTCAGGGGCGGCAGGACGGCGGATTCCGCCTCTGCCGAGGGTTCCTATGAATCGCTTAAAAAATACACCAAGGATTTCACCGAACTTGCCAAAAAAGGCAAGCTCGACCCGGTTATCGGACGCGATGAGGAGATCCGCCGCACTATGCAGGTGCTTTCACGCCGCACCAAGAACAACCCGGTGCTGATTGGCGAGCCGGGCGTGGGCAAAACCGCCATTGTGGAAGGTCTGGCGCAGCGCATAATTTCGGGTGACGTGCCGGAAGCGCTGAAAAACAAGAAGTTGCTATCGCTTGACCTTGGCTCATTGGTGGCCGGGGCGAAGTTCCGCGGTGAGTTTGAGGAAAGGCTGAAATCCGTCCTTTCGGAAATCAACAACGCGGCGGGCGAGGTAATCCTGTTCATCGACGAATTGCACACGCTTGTTGGCGCGGGCGCGGCGGAAGGCTCGATGGACGCTTCCAACCTGTTAAAACCTGCCCTGGCACGCGGTGAGCTGCATTGCGTGGGCGCGACGACGCTGGACGAATACCGCAAACATATCGAAAAGGACGCGGCGCTTGCCCGCCGTTTCCAGAGCGTGTTCGTTTCCGAGCCGACGGTGGAGGATACGGTTTCCATCCTGCGCGGCCTCAAGGAAAAATACGAGCTTCACCACGGTATCCGCATTTCCGACAACGCGATCGTTTCGGCAGCGACCCTTGCCAACCGCTACATAACCGACCGTTTCCTGCCCGATAAGGCGATCGACCTTGTCGACGAAGCCGCCAGCCGCCTGCGCATGGAGGTTGATTCCAAGCCGGAGGAGATCGACGAACTCGACAGGAAGATAATCCAACTAAAAATCGAGCGAGAAGCCTTAAAAAAAGAGGAGGACAAAGCCTCGAAAGACAGGCTCGAAAAGCTCGACAAGGAGCTTGGTGAGCTTGAGGAAAAATCGGGCAACCTCACCGAAAAATGGCGTGCCGAGAAAGACAAGCTTTCCAGCATGAAAGGCCTCAAGGAACAGCTTGAAAGCGCAAGGACGGAGCTTGAAATCTCGCAGCGGCAGGGCAACCTTGCCCGCGCCGGGGAGCTTACTTACGGCACAATCCCCGAACTCCAGAAAAAACTGAAAGCGGCGGAGGAATTGAAAGGTTCCAGCATCGTGCGCGAATCCGTCACCGAGCAGGATATCGCAGGCGTGGTGAGCCGCTGGACGGGTATCCCGGTGGACAAAATGCTGGAAGGCGAGCGCGAAAAACTGGTGAAAATGGAAGATTTCCTGCGCAAGCGCGTAGTGGGGCAGGATGATGCGCTGGTGGCGGTTTCCAACGCGGTGCGCCGCGCACGGGCAGGGATTCAGGACCCTAACCGGCCAATCGGCTCGTTCCTTTTCCTTGGCCCGACAGGGGTAGGCAAGACCGAGCTTTCCAAGGCGCTGGCCGAGTTCATTTTCGACGACGACAGCGCGCTGTTACGCATCGACATGTCGGAATATATGGAGAAACATGCAGTTTCCCGCCTTGTCGGCGCTCCTCCCGGCTATGTGGGTTATGACGAGGGCGGCTCGCTCACCGAGGCTGTTCGCCGCAGGCCGTATCAGGTCATATTGTTCGACGAGGTGGAAAAAGCCCACCCGGATGTGTTCAACATTTTGCTGCAAGTTCTCGATGATGGCCGTTTGACCGACGGGCAGGGGCGCACGGTGGATTTCCGCAATACCATAATCGTGCTCACCTCCAACCTCGGCGCGGAATACCTTGCCGAGCTGACCGAAGGCAAGGACAGCGAATCGGTGCGCGACAAGGTGATGGAGAGGGTGCGCAAGGCTTTCCGCCCTGAATTCCTTAACCGGCTTGATGAGATCATCCTTTTCCACCGCCTCAATATCGACAATATGGATTCGATCGCCAACATCCAGCTTGAGAAGTTGCAGGCACGCCTTGCTGAGCGCAAGATCACGCTGGAGCTGGACAAGAAAGCCCATAAATGGCTGGCCGAGAAAGGCTATGACCCGGTTTATGGCGCAAGGCCGCTGAAGCGCGTCATCCAGCGCGAATTGCAGGACAGGCTGGCACTCGATATCCTCTCCGGCAAAATCGCCGACGGCAGCAAAGTAAGCGTTTCCGCAGGAAGCGACGGTTTGGTGATTAACCACAAACTAAGGAAAGTCGCTTAGGATAAGCAGAATTATTTCACCATTGTGAGCTTGTCGTTCTGCACGTTATAGCTGGAAAGCTGGCGGAAGAAGCTCATGCCGAGGAGCGATACGCCGCCCTGGTTCTGGCTCACTGAAACCTTCATGTTGGAAAAGCGGATAGGCCCGACGGAAAGCTCGCTGACCATGGTTTCGGCGGCCTTAACCTGTCCGTTGGCGGTGTTGTAGGTGAGGTTGTAATTAAGGTTATAAAGGTTGATTCCTGCCACTTTTGCATCGTTCTGGGTGAGGAAGATATCGGTCGCTCCGGTATCGGCGATGAAGGTTATGCTCCTGCCGTTGATGTGTACCGGAACATAATAATGCCCGTTGGAGGCCGCATCGAAACTGATGCTTGCCGGGCCGCTGCTCATTGCCGCTTCACGCCGCATGAACGCTTCCGGGTTTGACTGCCGGTGCTGGATCTCCTGCATGCGCTGGAGGCGGTTCTGCTCGGCTTCGGCGCGTTTGCGGGCGATCATTTCGTTAACGCTGTTGGCAATTGCGGGCGGCGCGGCAAAAGTAACCACCCCCGCAACGGCGCAGGATAATATAATTGCTGGCAAAAATTTCCTCATATTAACCGTATGATACCGCAGAAAAATGAAATTTATATGAATCGGGAAGAATTTTTTTAAAAATAGCTGTTGACTAATAGCATGAGAATGATAATTATTCTCATTATCGTTAAGATAATAAGAATTCATAAGGGTGGCAGCCTCTCTCAGCTCAATCTCTCTCTCAACCGTTGCCACCCTTTGAACCTTTCCCGGAGAATTATTTTTTTGCCCCCGTGCGGCGCTACTGTGCCTCCGATGGGCTGTTCGCTCCGCTCACGCTCAAGGCTGGCTTGGCCTGCTGGCCTCGTTCTCCCCTATTCGTCATTCCGGAATTTTTACCAGCAGGGAAAAATATCCGGAATCCATAGGCATTAGTGTTTCGGCAAAAAGTCAGGAGACTTTTTGCGTAATAAAATATCTGCTGACATTTTATTACCGGATCCCCCGATAAATTTTTCTCCTGAAAAATTTTCGGAGGATGACGGAGCGAGGAAGCGGGGCAGGCAGAAGGGCTGGCCAGTCTTCGGTGTAGCCCCCACCCCGACCCTCCCCCGCAAGCGGGAGAGGGAGGGAGTAGCCTGTCACCTGAAAAAGGCGCAGCAACCCCTGTTGCCTATAGCCTAGCGCCTATAAAAATCACTCACGATGTCAAATAACATGCGGATATCACCCCGCGGTAGTTCTGATATTTCAGTATAATACCATTATTAGGTGAGGAATGTCAAGTAAAATGTTTGAAAATTTATTGTTATAAAACAGTTTGATAATTTCTAATAGTTGACAGAGATATATCCTACTTTTATTAGGATGGGTTTAATAGATAAAACTTATCGATTTTCGATTATTGATAGGTTTTGTTTATGGATAATGGGGATGAAGGGGGAAGGATGAGGGGGTGATTACTCGTTTTCGTATTAGGAAGCGAGGCAGGAGCTGCGAAGGGGGCAAAACATTATTCCAGCCCTACCAGACTATTGGCAAAATCATGTGCGTTGAAGGGTTTCATGTCGTCAATGCCTTCGCCAACGCCGATGGCATATACTGCCAGCCCGAATTTTTTTGCCAGCGCGACTACGATGCCGCCTTTTGCGGTGCCGTCAAGTTTGGTGACGACCAGCCCGGTGACCCCGGCCTTTTCACCGAATTCCTGCACCTGTGAAATTGCATTCTGCCCGGTTGTGGCGTCAAGCACGAGAATCACATCATGCGGGGAACCGGGGTTGAATTTTGTGCAGACATTCCTGATTTTATTCAGCTCATTCATCAGGTTCAGCTTGTTTTGCAGCCTTCCTGCCGTATCTATCAGCACGACATCATAATTTTCCTTCGCGGCGATATCAAGCGCCTGATAGGCAACGCTTGCCGGGTCCTGGTTTTCGTTCCCGGCGTGTATGGCAACGCCCGCGCGTTCAGCCCATGTGCGGAGCTGGCCGATTGCCGCCGCGCGGAAAGTATCCGCCGCCGCGACCAGAACTTTTTTGCCGGAGAGCCTAAGGTTATGCGCGAGCTTGCCGATAGAGGTTGTTTTGCCGTTGCCGTTCACGCCGACAACAAGGATCACATGCGGCTTGTGCTCCCCGATAACAAGTTCTTTGGCGCTTGGCCCGATGATTTTTACAATTTCCCCAGCGAGGGCGGTTTTGATCTCTTCTTCGGAAATGTCTTTTCCAAACCTGTCCTTTCTCAGTTCCTCGACAATTTCCGTGGCGGATTCGACCCCCATATCGGCCATGATGAGCAGTTCCTCAAGTTCATTGAGGGTTGTTGCATCGAGCCTGCGCGAAGTGAAAATGGAACTTACGCCGCCAGTGATCTTGGTTGAAGTGCCTTTCAGCCCGTTTTTAAGTTTTGCGATCCATGACATAATAGAACAAGTGCCGGTGGTTAGACCGGCACTTTATAGGGCTTATGCGCTAATATCAAAAGTAATAATAGTAATAACCCTTTGGCTGGTTGCCGTGGGCGTCGGTTGATTTGGAAGTTCCGTAATATCCGATGGCGTTGTTTTCCTGGTTATAATATTGGCCGTGGTAGTTTTGCGGCATAACATAACTTGAGTCATTGGAATAATTCGTCACATCCTGATGATATTGCGCATTGGTATTATCTTGCGGATATTGCGTATCCGTAGTTTGGGAGTTCTGTAACACTTTATTTTGCGGATAGATGAAATCATCCGATGCGTTGGTTTTAGTTGGGGTGATTGCAAAAATCAGGGCCGCAAGAAGCCCCGCACCCCATATGCTATGGGTTGTCATAATGCCTCCATTGGTTTTTAATCAGACTAAGAACAATATTTATTCGGCTTATGCGCCTGTACGGTATCAAGCCTGCCGCAAGGGCCGCCAAATTGCTGGTTGAACATGAAAGAAACAGCAAATTGGCTGTTTACAAAATATGAATATGACTTTATACCGTGCCACTGAATTTAAAGCCTTCGGCAATTTCAGTTGGCTATAATTAACAAACAAGCTTTTGGTTATTGCCTGTGCTTTAATGTAGCATATTTGTATAAAAATTCAATATGGGAATTTGGGAAAAATCATGACGATTGTTGCGGACAGATTATCAAAAATAAAACCTTCACCTACGATTGCGGTAACCATGAAAGCCGCCCAGCTTAAAGCGGAAGGCAAGGATGTTATCGGCCTTGGCGCTGGCGAGCCTGATTTCAATACGCCTGAACACATCATTGCGGCGGCGAAAAAAGCGATGGATGCGGGCGAAACAAAATATACCCCGGTCGAAGGCACGGTTAAGCTGCGCAACGCAATCATCGCGAAGTTCAAACGCGAGAATAACCTTGAATACGCGTCTGATGAAATCATTGTTGGAACCGGCGGCAAGCAGGTTATCTTCAACGCAATGCTCGCCAGTGTGAATCCGGGTGATGAGGTAATCATCCCTGCGCCATACTGGGTTTCTTACCCTGACATTGTTTCTTTCTGTGACGGTGTTCCCGTCTTCATCGAATGCAGCGGCGAGGCGAATTTCAAATTGAAACCGGAACAGCTTGAAAAAGCGATCACCCCGAAAACGAAATGGCTCGTCCTCAACAGCCCAAGCAACCCGACCGGCGCGGCTTATACTAAAGAAGAACTGAAAGCGCTGGCTGATGTTCTGGTGAAGCACGAGCATGTATGGGTGATGAGCGATGATATTTATGAGCACCTTGTTTATGACGGTTTCAAATTCCATACCATCGCGGAAGTGGAGCCAAAATTGAAAGCGCGCACGCTCACCATCAACGGTGTTTCAAAAGCATATTCCATGACCGGCTGGCGCATTGGTTACGGCGCGGGTGATAAAAAGCTGATTAAGGCGATGACCAATTTGCAATCGCAATCGACTTCCAACTCGGCGTCGGTTTCGCAGGCGGCGGCGGTGGAAGCGCTGAACGGCGACCAGGCTTTCCTTGGTGAATGGCGCAAAAGTTTTTCTGCCCGCCGTGATTTGGTGGTGGATGCGCTGAATAAAATTCCCGGCCTTAAATGCGCGAAGCCGGAAGGCGCGTTCTATGTTTACCCTTCATGCGCCGGTTTGATCGGCAAGAAAACCCCGCAGGGAGCAACGCTCAATAACAGCAATGATGTGGCGACATACCTGCTTGAGTCAGTCGGCGTGGCGGTGGTTCCGGGAACCGCTTTCGGGCTTGACCCATATTTCCGCATTTCCTACGCGACTTCGGAAAAGACGCTGGCCGAAGCCTGCAACCGCATCGCGAAAGCCTGCGGTGAGCTTACGGGTGAGGCGAAAGCGGCTTAGGTTGGGGAACTTCGGAATTTCAGAATTTCGGAACTTCAGGAGTATGTCATTCCCGCGGAGGCGGGAATCTTAATAAAGCCCTCTCCTATGAGGAGAGGGTGGGGTGAGGTGCTCTCTGGTTAATCCCCGCCGCCACCAAAATCTCCACCGGAATCAAAACCACCGGAATCAATAGAATTATTTTTCCTGACCTTGCCCAAAATAGGCCCATCACTTGAATCATGGCTGTCGATTTCGATGTTTTTTCTTTTCATGTATTTTGCAGCGTATTTCACTCCTAATACGGCGGAAATGGCTACCAGCAAAGGAAGTAGATCTTCCATCTATAACCTCGATTTCAAAAACTTCGTGGCGATCGCAATTCCTTCCGGGTCGATTGAATGCGGGAGGTTGGGGCGTAGGTGGATTTCTGCATGGAAGCCGTTTTCGTGCAATACGGGCTGCGCGTTGAGCGTGGCCTGGGCTGGCACGACATCATCTATTTCGCCGTGTATCAGGCAAATATCCGGGTGGGTTTTGACTTCTGTTTTCAGCCTTTCCGGGGCGAGCAGAGCGCCTGAATAACCAACCACGGCGGCCAGCTTTTCCGCGCGGCGCGGGGCGACGTAAAGCGAGGTCATGGTTCCTTGCGAAAAACCGATCAGGGCAATTTTGTTTGCGGGGAGGTTATATTCTTCCATCACTTCATCAATGAATTTGTCGACAATCGGCGCAACGGTCTGCAAGCCCGCAAGCAGGACTTCCGGCCTGCGGTCGGCTAATGAAAACCATTGGTAGCCGTATCCCGGCGGGGCCATGTCATAACCAAACGGGCCATTGGGGGCGATGAAAACCGTATCGGGAAAATCCTTCAGCATGAAATCGGCAAGGCCGATTAAATTCTCGCCATCCGCGCCCACGCCGTGCAGCAGGATGATTGCATTATCAGGCTTGGTTCCGCTGAATGGTTCAAATACGGGGCCGGTTAGTGCTGGCATAAATACCTGCTGTTATTTTTTCTTTTTGGCTTCTTCCGCCGGGGACGGGCCATCAAGCAGATCGTTAAGCGTGGAATAGCTCACCGCGCCGCGGATGATCCGTCCGTTGATGATAAAGGTCGGGGTTCCGTTCAGTTTAAGCGCATGGGCGAGTTTTTCATTTTCGGCGAGCGGTTTTTCATATTTGCGGTCTTTCATTTTTGTGATGATCTCATCACCTTTAAGGCCGACTTTTACCGCTGCCGTACGGATGGCATTCTCGTCCTTTGCGCCGGAATGGTTCATTAATGCCGTGTGAAATTCAAAATATTTCTTCGGCGCGATGTCATGAACCACGGTTGAAGCCAGAGCGGCTTGCTGCGAAGATGGGCCAAGGACGGGGAGTTCCTTGAAAATAACTTTCACATCATCATGCTCGGTGATGAATTTGTTGAGGTCAGGCAGGACTTTGCGGCAGAACCCGCAGTTATAATCGAAGAATTCGACAATGACTTTCTCCGCTTTCGGGTTACCGAGAACCGGCGATGAAGGGTCTTCAAAAATTTGCTTATGGTTTTCCTTAAGCGCTTTCGTATCTTCCTCAACCTGGTTATTTGCCTGTTTTTCCTGTAGGTTCTGGGTCATCTCGATCAGGATTTCGGGGTTTTCGAGAAGGTAATTCCTGACGATTTCCTCGATTTTTTTCTTGTCGGAGGTGTTGACCTTGCCGTCGCAGGCGGCAACCGCACCAAGGGTAAAAACAGAAAGAGCTACCGCTAAAAACCTTTTCATTGAAAATCCTTTTTTAAATTCGTAGTTGGGTCTTCCATGCCAGAATACTCATTTCCGGCATGAAGGAAAGAAATTATGTATCAAGGAAGCTGCGAAGCTTACGTGAACGGCTAGGGTGTTTCAGTTTACGCAGCGCTTTTGCCTCGATCTGGCGGATACGCTCGCGCGTAACGCTGAACTGCTGGCCGACTTCCTCAAGCGTGTGGTCGGTGTTCATGCCGATGC
>CAZJFC010000042.1:0-15427 GCA_964545245.1 uncultured Rickettsiales bacterium | reverse complement strand
CCGACGAAGCAATCCAGTCTGGATTGCCGCGCTCACGTTGTTCGCTCGCAATGACTATGTAATGGATGTCAAGTATGTAAGTCAAAAAAGAATTACCCATATGCAGATAGACGAAAAAACCGTTACCAAAATCGCCAAGCTCGCCCGCATCCGCATGGATGAAACGGAAAAGGCGCATTACGCGAATGAGCTTACCAAAATCCTCAATTTCGTGGAGCAGCTCGCGGAAGTGGATACCGATAACGTCGAGATCATGACCTCGGTCGTGAGCAGCCAGCTCCCCTTGCGCGAAGACAAGGTGACGGATGGCGGATACCCGGCAGAGATCGTCGCCAACGCACCGAAATCGGAGTTCGATTGCTTCGTCGTACCAAAGGTCGTCGATGCCGGCTAAACAGACCATCAACCGGCCAAAAAAACGCATCCTCGTCACCGGCGGCGCGGGGTTCCTTGGCTCGCATTTGTGCGAAAAACTGCTTGGGCTGGGTCATGAGGTCGTCTGCGCCGATAATTATTTTTCCGGCACGAAAAACAATATCGAGCACCTGCTGGACAACCCGTTCTTCGAGGTGCTGCGGCATGATGTCACCTTCCCGCTCTATGTCGAGGTGGATGAAATATATAACCTTGCCTGCCCAGCCTCGCCCGTGTTCTACCAGCATGACCCGGTGCAGACCACCAAAACCAGTGTGCATGGCGCAATCAACATGCTTGGCCTTGCCAAACGCACCGGCGCGAAAATCTTCCAGGCCTCCACCAGCGAGGTTTACGGCAACCCGGATGTGCATCCGCAAACCGAGGATTATAACGGCAATGTCTCCGTCACCGGCCCGCGCGCCTGTTATGACGAAGGCAAGCGCTGCGCCGAAACCCTGTTCTTCGACTATCACCGGCAATATGGGGTGAATATCCGCGTCGCGCGGATTTTCAATACCTATGGCCCACGCATGAACGTCAATGACGGGCGCGTGGTCTCGAATTTTATAGCGCAGGCGCTGAAAGGCGAACCGATAACCATTTATGGCGACGGCAAGCAAACGCGCTCCTTCTGCTATGTGGATGACCTGATCGAAGGTTTCATCAGGCTGATGGATGCGGATGATTCCGCCACCTATCCGGTGAACCTTGGCAACCAGGGCGAGTTCACCATGCTGGAACTGGCAGAAAAAGTCATAAAACTCACCGGCTCAAAATCGGAAATCGCCTATAAGGATTTGCCGCAGGACGACCCGCTCCAGCGCAGGCCGGATATATCACTCGCGAAAAAAACCCTCGGCTGGGAACCCGCTGTTGAACTGGATGAGGGGCTTGTGAAAACCATTGAATATTTTAAAACCATATTATAATTCCGGCAGGAAGTTATGACAAAAACCATATTCATTTCAGGTGGCGCCCAAGGCATAGGCCGCGCCCTGGTTGAGCTTTTCATCGCCGAAGGATGGAACGTCGCAAGCGTTGACAAGATCCCTTCCGCGCATATGGAGACAATAAAATTAAAAAGATGCTTCTCAATAAAAGCATTATAATTATGGGCATCTTTCAGGTCTTCAAGCGTACTAGCCCCCGTATATTTCATTTGAAAACCGAGTATTTGATAATTGCATATAGCGCGCGAATACCGTCCTTCCAACCGATTTTCTTGCCTTCCTCATAGGTGCGGCCTGAATAGGAAATTCCCATTTCATAAATTCTCAGGCGGTTTCCTTCGCCATCACGGAATTTTGCGACCTTGGAGACAATTTCCGGCTCAAAACCGAAACGGTTCTCGCGGATTTCGATATTCTTGATAACCTCTTTGCGGAACACTTTATAGCAGGTTTCCATATCGCTGAGGTTGAGGTTGGTGAACATGTTCGAGCAGAATGTAAGGAAACGGTTCGCCATGAAATGCCAGAAATAAAGCACGCGCTTTTCCTGCCCGGAAAGGAAACGCGAGCCGATAACCACATCCGCCCTGCCGTCAATTATCGGCCCCACGAGGCGTTTCAGATCCTGCGGGTCATATTCAAGGTCGGCGTCCTGTACCGCGATGATATCGCCGTTCGCGTGCATGAACCCGGTACGGAGGGCAGCGCCCTTGCCCTGGTTCTCCTCATGCGAAAGGACTTTTATCTTATGCGTCTGCGCCAGTTGCTGCGCCACCGCAGCGGTGGAATCGGTCGAGGCGTCGTTGACCACGATAATTTCAAGGTAAAGGCTGTTACCGGCAATCGCCAGCACGCGCTCGACACATTTCTGCAAAGTGCGTTCCTCGTTATAGGCCGGGATGACAACGCTCAGAGTTTTCATACTTTACGAAATCTCACAATGTGCTATTTCTGGCAACTAATATTTTAAGGTAACGTTGAAAATGTCTGATTTAACAACACTCACTATCGATTCCGCACTTGAAGGGCTGAAATCCAAAAAATTCTTCGCCACCGAACTCGCAAAAGCGCATATCGCCGCCGTTGAAAAAAACCGCGACCTTAACGCCTATGTGGTGGAAACCCCGGAAATCGCGCTGAAACAGGCGGCAGAGTCAGACAAACGCCTTGCTGAAGGCAAAGCCGGGCTGCTTGAAGGTATCCCTGTCGCGGTGAAGGATTTGTTCTGCACCAAGGGCGTCCACTCACAAAGCTGCTCAAAAATTTTAAAAGATTTCAAGCCGGGATATGAGTCGACTGTTACAGCGAAAATGTTTGAACAGGGCGCGGTCATGCACGGTAAAACCAATATGGATGAATTCGCAATGGGCTCCGCAAACATCACCAGCGCTTATGGCCCGGTGCTTAACCCGTGGGATAAATCACTGGTTCCCGGCGGTTCCAGCGGCGGTTCCGCGGCTGCGGTTGCAGCCAACACTGCACTCGGCGCGCTGGGCAGCGACACCGGCGGCTCAATCCGCCAGCCCGCATCTTTCTGCGGCATCACCGGCGTGAAACCGACTTATGGCCGTTGCTCGCGCTGGGGGATGATAGCTTTCGCCAGCAGCCTTGACCAAGCTGGCCCGATGGCAAAAACCGTGAAGGATTGCGCGATTATGCTTCAGGCAATCGCGGGTTATGATGCGAAAGATTCCACCTCCACCAATATTGCGTTGCCGGATTTTATCGCAGCGGCTTCCAACCCGGATATAAAAGGCAAAAAAATCGGCCTGCCGAAAGAATTCATGGTGGACGGCACGCCGCAGGAAATCCGCGATTTATGGAATAAAGGCGCTGACATGCTGAAGGCGCAAGGTGCGGAAATCGTGGAAGTTTCCCTGCCGCACAGCAAATATGCGCTGCCAACCTATTACATCATCGCCCCGGCAGAGGCTTCCAGCAACCTCGCGCGTTATGACGGCGTGCGTTATGGTTTAAGAGTAGATGGCGACACGCTTGACCATATGTATGAGAATACCCGCGCCGAAGGTTTTGGCGCGGAGGTAAAGCGCCGCATCATGATCGGCACTTATGTGCTTTCCGCGGGTTATTACGATGCTTATTACAAAAAAGCGCAGCGCGTCCGCACCCTTATCGCGCGTGATTTCGCGCAGGCATTCGAGAAAGTGGATGCCATCCTTACCCCGACAACCCCTTCCGAGGCGTTCAAGATCGGTGAGAAACAGGATGACCCTATCACCATGTACCTCAATGATCTATTCACCGTTTCGGCGAGTCTGGCCGGGCTTCCTGCCGCTTCCGTGCCGGTCGGGTTGTCAAAAAACAACCTCCCGCTGGGATTACAGCTCATTACCGCACCGCTTCAGGAAGAAAAGTTGTTTAATGTCGCCGCCGCGCTAGAATCTGCCGCAGGGTTCAAATATCTGGGTCTCGCCGCTTAGGCTTCCACGCGTTTAAAGTTTGAGGCAATAATGTTCAGCATTAAGCCGGTTCTGTTTATCCTGGGCGTGATACTTGCCATTATTGGCGCGTTCATGCTCCTGCCTGCAATCATTGACGCGCACCATAAAAGTGACGACTGGCAGATTTTCATCACCTCATCGCTGATAACCGTTTTCGCCGGGTTTTTCCTGATCCTGGTCAATAAGGAACAAAAAATAAAACTCAACCTCAAACAGGCGATTCTGCTAACCCCGCTGACATGGTTTTCAGTTTCACTATTCGCCGCGCTGCCGTTTTATTTGTGTGAGCTTGGCATGAATTTCGCGCAAGCGTTCTTTGAGGCGGTTTCCGGCCTGACCACCACCGGGGCAACGGTTATTTCCGGCCTTGAAAACGCGCCTAAAGGCATTTTGCTCTGGCGCGCATTGCTGCAATATCTGGGCGGTCTGGGTATTATCGCCGCTGCGCTTTTAATCCTCCCTGCGCTCGGCATCGGCGGGATGCAGCTTTTCAAGAACGAGTCTTTCGGCACCGACCAGAAACATTTGCCGCGCACCGGGGAAGTCGCCAAAAGCCTGTTCAGCATTTATACATTCATGTGCATAATCTGCGCGTTCTGCTACTATCAGGCCGGGATGAACGGCTTTGACGCAATCACCCATTCATTATATACGCTGGCGAATGGCGGGTTTTCCAACTATGACTCCTCCTTCGCGCATTTCAACAGCATCCCCGTTGAAATAATCGCGATGATATTCATGCTGCTTTCCGCCATGCCATACATCATCTTTTTCAAAATTCTCCGCGGGAATGTGGGGGCGTTCTGGAAAGACGGACAGATAAAATATTTCCTCGCCACTGTCGCCGGGTTCATCATTATCCTCACTTTCTGGGTGGATTATAACAACCTGCTCAAAAACTCTGTGGACAGCCCCGCGCGAAGCGGAACCGTTGAAGGGATATTCGCCGCGCTGCGCTATGTCAGCTTCAACGTCGTTTCCATGATCGCGACCTGCGGCTTCGTCACCACCGATTACAGCCAGTGGGGTTCTTTCGCCCAGCTTCTTTTCATTCTCGCCATCGTCACCGGCGGTTGTATGGGTTCGACCTCCGGCGGGCTTAAAATTTTCCGCATCAGGATATTATTCAAAATCGTGCAGTCGCTGGTTAAAAAACTCATGAGCCCGCACGGGGTCTTCCGCCCGCAATATGAGCATAAATCACTCTCGGAAGAAGTCCTCAACTCGGTTTCAGGATATTTTTTCGTTTATGTCCTGCTGATTTTCCTTGGCGCAATATTACTCTCAGCCGATGGGCTTGACATCCTCACTTCAATCAGCTCAAGCGCAGCAATGGTGGGTAATTCCGGCGTCGGCCTTGGTGCTGTGACCGGGCCGGGCGGAAGTTTCTCCAGCCTGAGCGACTATTCGCTTTATGTCGGCAGCATGTTGATGATCCTTGGCCGGCTTGAACTTCTCGCGGTACTGGTGCTGCTCAGCCGCAGTTTCTGGCGGGAATAGGTAGAATCTATAATCAGGCAACCTGCGCAGGAAGCTTGAATTTAACGCTCTCCTTAACGCCCTCAAGCAATTCCACTTCTTCCGCGCCGAGCTTTTTCAGCGCTTCTATCACGCGCTCAACCAGCACTTCCGGTGCGCTTGCCCCTGCCGTTACGCCGATAACCGAATCCGGCGTGAACCATGCGGGGTCAATCTCGTGCGCACCGGCAATGAGATATGATTTCACGCCCATCTCCTCGCCCAAATCGCGCAGGCGGTTGGAGTTGGAGCTGTTCACCGCGCCGATAACCAGCAAGGTGTTTATCTCGCGCGAAAGCTCGCGCACCGCGTTCTGGCGGTTTTGCGTGGCATAGCAAATATCCCGCGTATCCGGCCCGTTTATGTTCGGGAAACGCTCCTTAAGCGCAGTGATTATGGCCTTCGTGTCATCAAGGCTTAAAGTGGTTTGCGTCACATAGGCGAGGTTATCAGGGTTCTTCACGCTGATTCTTGCGACATCATCAACGGTTTCCACCAGCACCACTTCCTGCACGCGTCCGCTTGTTCCTTCCACTTCCGGGTGGCCTTTATGGCCGATCAGGATGATCTCCCTGCCCTCTTTTTCATAGCGTATCGCCTCATTGTGGACTTTTGTCACCAGCGGGCAGGTTGCGTCGATTATCGGCAGGTCGCGCAGTTTGGCACTGTTTTCCACCTTCTCGGAAACGCCATGCGCGGAAAATACCGTCACCGCCCCGTCGGGGATCTCGTCAATTTCGTGCACGAAAACCGCGCCTTTGGACTTTAAATCGTCCACCACATATTTGTTATGCACGATCTCGTGGCGCACATAAACCGGCGCGCCATATTTCCTGAGCGCAAGCTCAACAATCTCGATCGCCCGGTCAACCCCGGCGCAGAACCCGCGCGGCTGTGCTAAAATGATTTTCATGTGCGTATATATAAATCAACCCCGCGCGGCTGTCCACCAGCCAATTCACGGCAACTGGAAAGGGTCCCCCCACCATATCACGCAGTACTTTACCCCCGGCCATGGAACGCACGCATTCCATCCTAACGCCGGGTTGTTGCTCGCTTTCATATCTCCCGTGATGAACCCCCCGTCATCGACTTTTTTATCCAGCGCCCTTGTTTCCTCAAGCGGCAGCGTGAAAAAGAAGTAATGGCTGTAAATTTTTGAGTCAGGAAAATTCAGAGCCCCGGTAACTGCATAATATGCAACCGTGTAATAGAAATTATAAGTGTCGCTTCCAACTTTCTCGGAACCTCTTCCTTCCTTCAGCGCAGGTGCGACTTCAGGATGGGGAGGGTTAATGGACTCATAGCTTCCCCCGCAACCGATATAAGAAGAATAAGTAAAATTCCCCTCAAGCAACTCCGCCTGGCTCAAATGCGCCCATGCATGGGATGCTTCAGAGTGGTGAGCATCCGTAACCGTGGGGTGGCAGGAAATAGGAGTGCCGCCGAGTATACTGTTATGCCTCCCATTCGCATCCCCCGGCGGGGTGAACAGGTTGGAATCGCCGGGAACTGTGCCGTAGATGCTCTTGAAGTTCACAATCGCGACCTCATACTGGCTGAATTTCCGCATGTAATCGACAATCCGCGCAGTCATTATTATTCCCCGCCCGACAAGGACACCGCCCATAAGCAGGCCGATCACCACCAGCACTACGGCAAGCTCAATAAGGGTGAAGCCTTGTTTGTGACTTGAGTATTGCAGCTTGCGGATTTTGTAAGATTCCCGCCTGCGCGGGAATGACAAAAAGAAAAATGGGAATGACAATGTTTTCCGACGCTCAGAAGTTCCGGGATTCCGAAATTCTAAAACTGGCAACTGAAACTGCAAACTATCCATAAAACTCCCTTAAGTTGTAAACAAAAAGGCCACTAAGTTTCCTTGGCAGCCGGGAGTAGTAAAATCGTGATAAGACGATCGCGACAATTTTTTAGCCGCGAGGCATTGGACATATATTGCCGCCTCCCGGCCATGAATGGCAGGGAATGCGACATGAATTTCGGCTCATGTCAGCCGCTTATCACGGGATTACTAGCCCCGGCAGAGAACATCTCTGCGTTTACCAGTTTAGATAGAAATAGTTAAATTGGAATTTAAAATAATAGCCTGTACGGAAATCAGGGCGGAGTTGTAGTATATGGTTGAAGATTCGCGGGTTTTGGTCTAGTAAATCCCGCATGAATATTTTTCGGCATATCCACAATCAAATCAATGACCTGCTCCAGCTTTACCCTAATGCTGCGCGGGAGAAAATCACCCTTGAGCCAACCCGCGAAGCCGCACACGGCGATGTTGCAACCAATGCCGCGATGGTGCTTGCCAAGGAAGCCGGGCGCAAACCGCAGGATTTAGCGAGGGATTTCGTACAGCTTTTCAAACAGATCGACTGCGTTTTCGATATTTCGGTGGCAGGGCCGGGCTTCATCAATTTCCGCCTTAAGACCGAATTTTTGCAGGATCAGGTGAACACTATCCTCGCCTCTGGGGTTGATTACGGCACTTCCCTGCTGGGCGAAGGGCAGAAAATCAACGTGGAATATGTTTCGGTGAACCCGACCGGCCCGCTGCACATTGGCCATGCGCGCGGCAGCGTTTTCGGCGATGTCCTCGCCAGCGTGCTGGAAAAAGCAGGTTATGAAGTTACCCGTGAATATTACATCAATGATGCGGGAAACCAGGTTGATACTGTCGCAAAATCCGCCCTGCTGCGCTATAACGGCGTGACCGAAATTCCGGCGGGGATGTATCCGGGGGAATATCTTATCGAGGTTGCGAAAACCCTGCGCAAGGAATTCGGCGATAACCTCACCGAAGATGATTTGCCAAGGATCAAAGGTCTCGTGATTGGCGAGATAATGAAAATAATCCGCACCAATTTGAAATCGGCGAATATCGAGCATAAGGTTTTCACCTCCGAAGCAAAAATCACCGCTGAAGGTTATGTCGAGGAGGCGCTGAAACTCCTTACTGAAAAAGGTTATATCTATAAGGGCGTGCTCGAACCGCCAAAGGGCAAAAAACCGGAGGACTGGGAAGAACGCGAGCAGACGCTTTTCAAATCCACCGAATTCGGTGACGATATCGACCGCGCGATTAAAAAATCCGATGACAGTTTTACCTATTTCGCGGGCGATTTAGGTTATCACCTGCACAAGCTTCGCCGTGGATATAACAAGATGGTGAACATTCTCGGCGCTGACCACAGCGGTTATGTGAAACGTATGAAGGCCGGTGTTGCCGCGCTTTCCGATAACAAGGCGGAAATTGAAATCAAGCTCGTCGCGCTGGTGAAGCTTCTCCAGAACGGTGAGTTGGTGAAGATGTCAAAACGTGGCGGCAATTTCATTTTCATCGAGGAAGTGATCGAGGAAGTGGGTATCGACGCGCTGCGCTTCATCATGCTCACCCGCAAGAACGAGATCCCGCTGGATTTCGACCTCGCAAAAGTTGTTGAGCAATCAAAAGATAACCCGGTGTTTTATGTGCAATATGCCCATGCCCGCGCGCATTCCGCCATCAGGCAATCCGGTAATATCGACGTTGAGGGAGCCGACCTGAAACTTCTCGCGCATGAAAGTGAAATCGCGCTCATCCGCAAACTCGCCGAATTCCCGCGTGTGGTCGAACAGGCTGCAACCCATTATGAACCGCACCGCATCGCGTTCTATCTGCAGGAACTGGCGGCGGAGTTCCATGCGCTGTGGAACCTCGGCACGACCAACAAAGAATTAAGGTTCATTCAGGAAGAAAATCCCGAACTAACAAAAGCTCGTATCGCACTTGTCAAAGCAACAACAATTGTGTTAGCTTCTGGTCTGCAAATCATGGGTGTATCCGCACCCGAGGAAATGAGGTAAGGAAATACGATGATTCACCATAAGGATTTCCCTTTTGACCCGCGTGACGAAGAAGCGGAAATCGTGCATCTTCCGCCGGGGGCAAAACATCATTCCAACAGTCTTACCCGCCTTGTCGTGAGCATTGTCCTTCTGCTTATGGTGATATTGAGCGTCAAGGCACTTTATGATTTCGGGCGTGGCGGAGTGGAAGATTCCGGCTTCAAAATCGTCGAGGCAAACCCTGAGCCATATAAAATCCGCCCGGAAAACCCCGGCGGCATGAAAATTTTCCATGAGGACAAGGAAATTTACGAGCACCTGAAAATGCCTATCGAACAGCCGATCGACGCTTTCAGCCAGCGCGAAAAAACCTTCGCCGAAATTCTGCGTGACGAACCGAAAATGTTCGTCCCGCCGCAACCTTCTTCCAGACCTAACCCTGCCGCTACCGTTCCGCCGCCGGCAAGCACAGCCAAAACTCCCGGCAGGCCTGAGCCAAAAGTCATAACCATCGGCGCGGATGGTAAACCCCATGTTTCAACCACGCCCAGCGCCAGGGTGAGCGAGCCTTCCCTTACCGGAATCAAGAAAATCGAGATCGACAAGGTCCTTGCCAAACGCTCCAATCCGGAAGTGTGGATGCAGCTAGGCACTTTCAAATCCGAGCAGGAAGCCACAAAAGCATGGCAGGACGTGCGCGAAAAAAATTCCGATGTGCTTAGCGGGATCGGCATCAAGGTAACCAAATCCGACATGGGGGCGCAGGGCGTTGTTTACCGCCTGCAATCCGGCCCCGTGCAGACCGAGGAAGACGCAAAAGGCCTTTGCCGCAAGCTTAATGAGCGCGGGTTGAGCTGCTTCTTTACAACCATTACACCGGCGAATTGATATGCCGCGTTCAGTTATTTTCGGCTGTTCAGGAAAAACCCTTACCAACGAGGAAAAAGAGTTTTTCCGGGATGCCCGGCCTTTTGGTTTCATCCTTTTCGCCCGGAATATCGAAAACCCGGAACAGGTAAAAGCACTCGTAGCGGCGCTGAAATCCTGCGTATCGCATGAATTCATCCCGGTCCTGATTGACCAGGAAGGTGGCCGCGTCGCGCGCCTCAAACCACCGCACTGGGAGCACCCCGCCCCTTGCGGCACGTTTGAATGTGAAAAAGACCCGGCAGGCGCAGCTTATGAATCCGCCTATAATATCGGCAAGGAGCTAGCCGAGCTTGGCATTAATGTTGATTGTGCGCCGATGCTCGATGTCCGCCAGACGGACGCGCATGATATTGTCGGCGACAGGGCATTCAGTGAAGACCCTAAAATTGTCGCCGGGCTTGGCCGTTCTTTCGCGGAAGGATTGATGGACACGGGTGTTTACCCGGTTATCAAGCATATTCCCGGTCACGGACGCGCCAAATGCGACAGCCATGAGGATTTGCCGGTGGTGGACGCCTCGCTCGAAGAACTGCGTGCGGTGGATTTCCCGCCGTTCATTGCACTGAATGACGCACCTTTCGCAATGACCGCGCATATTATTTATAAAGCAATTGATGCAGAGAATTGCGCGACGGAATCAAAAAAAGTGATTGAGTTAATCAGGGATGAAATCGGCTTTAAGGGCCTGATAATGTCCGATGACCTATCCATGAAAGCGCTGAAAGGCAGCTTCGCCGACCGCACCCGCAAATCACTTGACGCCGGTTGCGATATCGTCCTCCACTGCAATGGCGATATGAAGGAAATGGCCGAAATAGCGAAAAACTGCTACGAAATGCCGCAGGCGAAAAGCCAAAGAATGGCTTGAATTATAATTATCGTTCAATCGCCACTAAGGCTAGCGCCCTCAATGGGCTTGCCTTCGCTTCGCTCGGATTCGTTCTCGTACCTGTAGCGAAGCCAGCAGGCCGAGCCAGCCTTGAGCGTGCCGGAGGCACAGCCCATCTGAGCAGCAGGAGCTGCGAAGGGGGCAATTAAAAATTTACCTGGCTAATGGAACTTCCGGCGCAACTGGCTCGGAAACAGGCTCTTTCACGGCTGGGGATTCATCAGTAGCCTGTATATCACCTGCTTTCTGTTCACCTGCTTCAATAGTACGGCTTTCTGCGGCAACCTTGTCAATCACGGAATTGCTCCTGTGCGTGGCAAGATATGCAAGGAAAAGGCTGGTTATCAGGAACCCGGCCGCCAGAAATGCAGTTGCACGGCTGAGCACGTTGGCCTTGCCGCGAATATTGAATAAAGCGTTGGAACCACCCCCAGAGCCGCCGCCAAGGCCGCTTAAACCATCCTGACCAGAGCGCTGCAGCAAGATTACAAGAATCAGCGCAGTCACAATTATCAGGTGAATCACCATAATTATCGTTTCCATGCTTGACAGAATGCGGATTTTATAAAAACTGTCAACCATGAATTCTGAAGCAACATCAATAAATCCACCGGCAAAAGCCGCAAGGCCGCGCCCGCTATCACCGCATTTGCAGGTTTACCGCTGGCTGATCAGCAATACCCTATCAATTCTGCACCGCCTGACCGGCGTGGCGCTCTCTTTCGGGCTGCTGCTGGTCGTCGCATGGATAATCATTACCGCCTATTACCCCGGCTATTATGAGGACTTTACCAACTTCCTTGGCTCCCCGGTCGGCTATATCCTGCTGGGCGGCTGGAGCGTTGCGCTGTTCTACCATTTCTGCAACGGCATCCGCCACTTGTTCTGGGATATGGGCAAGGGCTTCGCGCTCGAAAATGCCACCCGTTCGGGTATTGCCGTATTAATCGCCACCGTAGTGCTCACCGCACTCGCATGGCTTAAAGGTCTGGGTAACATATGAGTTCCGCGAAGTCAAAATATATAACCCCGCTGAAAAAGGCAAAAGGACTTGGCTCCGCGCAGGATGGCACTCACCACTGGTGGATGCAGCGCGTGACTGCCATTGCCAATCTGGCACTGGTTTCATTCTTCGTATGCAACGCCCTCGCGCTGATCGGTAAGGAGCATCATGAGGTTTTGCTTTTCTTCGCAACCCCGTTCCATGCCGTGATGATGGCGCTGTTTATCATCTCCTCCTTCTACCACGCTGCGCTCGGCCTTCAGGTGGTGATTGAGGATTACGTCCACACCGAAGGCAAGAAAATCGCACTGCTGCTTTTCGTGAAGCTTGGCCTGTTCGCACTTGGCGCAGCTTCAGTTCTCGCCATTGCCAAGATGCATTTCGCCGTGTAATGCGGCCTCTTGCCATATATATCCACTACCCTTTCTGCAAATCGAAATGCCCTTATTGCGATTTCAACTCCCATGTGCGCGAGGCAGTAGATGCTGAAATATGGCGGAATGCCTATCTTTCCGAGCTTGAAAAATGGTTCCGCGAAACCGGCGAACGCCCGGTTACTTCAGTCTTTTTCGGCGGCGGGACACCATCCCTTATGCCCCCACAAACCACCGAAGCAATTTTGCGTTTCATTGATGGTAACTGGGGATTGGCAGAAAACGCCGAGATAACGCTGGAGGCCAACCCGACCTCGGTCGAATATGAAAAATTCAAGGCTTTCCGCGCTGCCGGGGTCAACCGTGTATCAATCGGGGTGCAGAGTTTTGATGCGGAGGAACTACAATTCCTTGGCCGCGAGCATTCGGCGAATGAGGCGAAAACCGCAATTGAATATGCCGCAAACATCTTCCCGCGCTATTCGTTTGATTTGATTTATGCCCTGCCCCGGCAAAAATTAAGCGACTGGGAAAAACAACTGGCATTGTCACTGACACTTGCCGGAGGCCACATCTCCCTCTACCAGCTTACCATCGAGCAGGGCACGAATTTTTATCATCAATATGAACGCGGAGTTTTCAAAATGCCGGAAGATTCCCTCGCCGCCGATTTTTATGAACTCACCCAGCAAATTTGTGAAGCGCACGGATTGCCGGCTTACGAGATTTCCAACCATGCCGCGCCCGGTCAGGAATCGGCGCATAACCTTACCTATTGGCGCTATGGGGAGTATCTGGGCATTGGCCCCGGCGCGCATGGGAGGATCAATGGCCAAGCCACAGCGATGACAAAATCACCCGAAAAATGGCTTGAAGAACCGCTGGAATCATCAATTGAATTGAGTGAACGTGAAAAGCTGGAAGAAGCGGTGATGATGGGAATCAGGCTCAAAGAGGGAATCGGGCTTTCGCCGGAATTGCGGAATGTAGAACTATTGGTGAATGAAGGGTTTGTTGAAATCCGCGGCGAGCGCCTTCACGCCTCACCAAAAGGGCTTCTAATGCTGAATTCCGTAACCGGGAAGCTGCTTGGATAAGGGATTTTGTAATCCGCATAGTATCCTTATAACCATTGATATAGGGTTAATTACCGTAGATAATGAAGTTTACGCATAATTCTCCAAGGAGAATAATCATGACAAATAATCAAAATCAGAAGCCAGCTGGCCAGAATCCACAAAATAAGCCGCAGGATCAGAATAAACCTGAGAACGCGCAGAAGGATAACAGGCCAACCAACACTCCGGGCAATGAGAAAGAAGCTCCGGCGAAAGCGGCTGGTGCGCGCTAGTATTCTGACGAATGTTTCAAAGAGGGGGCTACGAAGCCTCCTTTTTTTGTGCCGAAAGGGGGGAAAGTTGGAAGGAGTGGTGCTGCCTGACGGACTCGAACCGCCGACCCACTGATTACAAATCAGTAGCTCTACCAACTGAGCTAAGGCAGCACATAGCTAGGTTTGTTTATAAAAACTTTGGCGGAATAGCAATAGAAATAATTACATACCTAAACGGATTCGCAAGAAATTTGCAAGATGACAAACAAATTAAACCCCGCCATCTTTACAGTGATTGGCAGGGTTATAATTTCACCACATTATAAAATAAGTTACTTGCTTATGAGTTCACCGGAGTAACTCTTTTGCGGATTAAGCCCGTGCTCCGGCTTTTCATCATATTGCACCGCGTGATCAGAGCCTGGAGTTTGAATGTTCTTGTACCCACTGAATTTCCCCAAAACAGTCTCTTTAAAGATCACCTCAATATCATTTCTTCTCTCAAGACCCGGAATTTCAGGGCCGGTCGGTCTTAAAGTAACTCCCAGCGCCGGCAAATTAGCAAGAACCATTGTATTCTCATGCCCGTGCCCACCACGAATATTAAAAGAAGAGCGCAGCGTTTCCAGTTCTTCTCTGCTCAATGTTTCGATACCCTTAAAATCTATCTCGGCTTTATCAATAGTTATATCACCCTTTGCATCACGGATACCAACAAACTGCGCATCATATCCTTCATGTAGATATGCCTGAGAAACTGATAACTTACCTCCCTGCAAACCAATCAATTGCACCCGTAAAGTGTCAGATGCCCCTTCGCCTTGCTTTGCCAGGCTTCCTTGCTGAGAACGTGCACTTACATCAGAGCCGGCCGGAATCTGCAATATTTCAACATCAAGGGAATCTGTGTTCTCTCTTCCGCCCTCTACTCTTATGGCTTTTCCTTCTATATTTTCAGGAGCATTAACAGTCACCTTACCTTTTGATACTTCAATAAAGATTGCCTCTCCCTCCTGAATCACTTTCCTGATGTCACCTTTTTCGGACAACTCTTCTGCGGTGATATAATTTTTTGCACCGAAGCCCAGGCCTTTTTTCGTACTTATAAGCACGTCCGCTTCTCTACCCATGTCGTAACTCCTTAATATTTATGTTGTTACGCCCCTCACCCACCAAGGATTAACATAAATTTATTTCAGTTTAATGACAGGGAACAACAAAAAACCCCGCCATCTTTACAGTTGGCGGGGTTTGTTTTGAAATTCGTTCATTATAGACGAGATTCTCATCCAAAGGCATTTCGCAGACTTGGCAGCGACCTACTCTCCCATGTATCCGTTACATAGTACCATTGGCGCATGGAGACTTTCACTTCCGAGTTCGGGATGGGATCGGGTGTTTGATTCTCCGCCAAAACCACCAAGTCGGCGAAAGGCCTTTAAAATGAGTTTAGAGTTTCAGTTGACAGTTTCAGGTTAATTCCAGCGAACTGGAACTAAAAACTGAAACTGAGAACTAGCTATAAGTAAATTTATTAAGCGGCTGGTTGGCCAGAATTAATAAGTCAATCGGATTATTAGTACCGGTTAGCTAAAGGCATTGCTGCCCGTACACACCCGGCCTATCAAGGTCGTAGTCTACAACCATCCTAATGGGGAAAACTAGTATTGAGGTGGGTTTCCCGCTTAGATGCATTCAGCGGTTATCACTT
>CAZJFC010000041.1:0-15524 GCA_964545245.1 uncultured Rickettsiales bacterium | reverse complement strand
CCCGCCTGCGCGGGAATGACAGTTTTTCTTACTTATGATAGTGGGATAATCACCATATATTACTAATGCCCTTGCGGGTGGAAGGTGGATTCCAGAGGCTCAAGCGGGGCGTTGCCGGGGGCGGCAGTGCGCGGCTGTTGCGGGGCAGGCTGGGGAATATCGATCTGGCGCGGGTTCTCAGGGGTTGTTTTGTAATTTTGCACCGAAGAGCCATCAATCCTGAGTTGCTTGCCGGAAGGAGCCATCCCGCCTGCTGCCGGAGGAGGTGGAGGGGGGGCATAACCTTGCGGTTGCGGCTGGATTGGCGGCAGGTCATGAGCGGAAGGAAAAGACGGAGGAGGTGGCGGTGGCGGGGCAGGCTGTCTGGCGCCCGGTTTTGGCGGGTTCAGCACGTTGCCGACACGCTGGTTCTTTTCGTCATATATATTGAACTGGTCATCGGTGTGGTATTTATCATCGGTGTAATAAGATGAGCCGCTCCTCCCGGCGCTGCCTTGCGCTGGCGTGATTGGCTGGATGTCCTGCGCCTGGGCGGAGGATGCGATTAAAATACCGATGGCTGTGAGTTTCAATTTCATAGGGCGATTATCCCAGAACGGATGATAAAATCAAGTAGCAAAATAGCCGTAAATTGTAAAGAAGTCATTAGGTGGTTGAGTGGCAGTGACAGTGGGAGTGTCAGTTTCTTTCTTGGCACCTCACCCCGACCCTCTCCTGATAGGAGAGGGGGTTACGGTTCACCCCTCCTATCAGGAGGGGATGGGGGAGGTGCCCTAATAACTAATAACTGATGACTAAACTACTTGCGCATCGGTATTTTAATACCTATATATGCCAGCGTATGTTTGGAACCATTGCAAAAAAAATGTTCGGCTCGGTCAATGACCGTATCGTTACCCCTTTGTGGAAAAATGTCGCTAAAATCAATGCGCTTGAGCCGGAGACCGAAAAACTCACCGATGCTGACCTGAAATATAAAACAGAAGAATTCAAGGAAAGGCTCGCCAAAGGCGAAACCCTTGAGAACATATTGGTTGAAGCTTTCGCGGTGGTGCGCGAAGCATCAAAGCGCTCTCTTAATATGCGCCATTTCGATGTGCAGCTTATCGGCGGTATGGTTCTGCACCACGGCATGATCTCCGAAATGAAAACCGGCGAGGGTAAAACCCTCGTGGCGACGCTTGCGGTCTATCTTAACGCGCTGACCGGGAAGGGTGTGCATGTTGTGACGGTGAACGATTATCTCGCCCGCCGCGACGCGGAATGGATGGGCGCTATATATAAGTTCCTTGGGCTGACTGTCGGCTGTGTTTATCACGACCTGCCTGAGCATGAGCGCAAGGCCGCCTATGACGCGGATATTACTTATGGCACGAATAACGAATTTGGGTTCGATTTCCTGCGCGACAACCTCAAATTCCGCCGTGACGGCATGGTCCAGCGCGAATTCAATTACGCTATCGTGGATGAGGTGGATTCCATCCTTATCGATGAGGCGCGTACCCCGCTGATTATTTCCGGCCCGACGGAGGATAATTCCGAGCTTTACATCCGCATCAATAAATTTATCCCGCAACTCGCCGCCGATGATTTTGAGGTGGATGAAAAATCCCGCACCGTGCAGCTTACCGAAAAAGGCAACCATACGATCGAGGAAATGCTGAGGTCGAACAACCTGCTCCCCGCCGGGGCAAACCTCTATGATGTGCAGAACCTCATGCTTGTCCATCATATGCATCAGGCGCTGCGCGCGCATAAGCTGTTCACCAATGATGTTGATTACATTGTTAAAGAAGGCAAAGTGGTGATTATCGATGAGTTCACAGGCCGTATGCAGGAAGGCCGACGCTTCAGTGAAGGGCTGCACCAGGCGCTTGAGGCGAAGGAAAATGTTCCCGTCCAGAACGAGAACCAGACGCTTGCCTCGGTGACTTACCAGAATTATTTCCGCATGTATTCCAAGCTCGCGGGCATGACCGGCACTGCCATGACCGAAGCGCAGGAATTTGCCGATATTTATGGCCTTACCGTGGTTGAGATACCGACCAATATACAGGTTGCGCGTATCGACGAGGATGACCTCGTTTACCGCACGGCGGAAGAAAAATATAACGCAATCGCGCAGGAGATTACTGAAGCATACAAGAAGAAACAGCCGGTGCTGGTGGGTACGGTCAGTATCGAAAAATCCGAGCTGGTTTCAAAACTCCTTACTAAACAGAAAATCAAGCATAAAGTCCTCAACGCCAAATTCCATGAACAGGAAGCGCAGATCATCGCGCAGGCGGGCAGGCCGGGCGCGGTGACTATCGCCACCAACATGGCCGGGCGCGGAACCGACATCAAGCTCGGCGGCAACCCCGAAATGAGCGACGAGAAATGGGATGTGGAAAAAGAAAAACAGATCGTGCTTGAAGCGGGCGGATTGCTCGTGATCGGTACGGAGCGCCACGAATCGCGCCGTATCGACAACCAGCTCCGTGGCCGTTCAGGCCGTCAGGGCGACCCCGGACGCTCGATTTTTTATCTTTCACTGCAGGATGACCTGATGCGTATTTTCGGCTCGGAAAGAATGGAAGCACTGTTAAGATATGCCGGGCTGGAAGAAGGCGAGGCAATCTCCGCGAAACTGCTCACGCGCACCCTCGAAAGCGCGCAGCGCAAGGTGGAAGGCCGCAACTATGAAGTGCGGAAGAACCTCCTTAAATTCGATGACGTGATGAATGACCAGCGCAAGGTGGTTTATAAGCAGCGCCTCGAAATGATTGATGGCGAGAATGTTTCGGAGCAGGTGCTCTACATGCGTAACTCGGTGATTGAGGAACTGATTTATGCCCATATTCCTGAGCGCTCGTTCCATGACCAGTGGGAGATTGAGTCACTGCACAATGAAAGCAAGCGCATCTTCGGCGTTGAGTTCCCATTGCGTGACTGGGCGAATGAAGAAGGTATAGCCGAAAAAGAAATCATCGAGCGGCTGACCAGGGAAGTGAATGACTTCATGGCCGCAAAAGAAGCGCAGGTCGACAACGCAACCATGCGCCTGCTCGAAAAGCAGGTGTTGCTGATAACGCTGGATGAGCTGTGGAAAGACCATTTGCGCACATTGGATAATATCAGGCAGGGCATTGGCCTCAGGGCTTATGGACAGAAAGACCCGCTGAATGAATATAAGCAGGAGGCGTTCAAGCATTTCGATTATATGCTTTCCCGCCTTGCCGAAGAAGTGACCTCGCGCCTTGCGCATGTGCAGTTCCGCCCGGTTGATGTGGATGTGCTGGAACAACGCGAGCGGGCGCAGGCCAGCGCCGCAAAGGAACTTCACCCCGGAAACGAATTTGAAGCGCCGCAAACCGTGAAATCATACGTGAACCCGGAAGACCGTGACCCGCGTGACCCGAAATCATGGGGAAAAATCGGACGCAATGAGCCGTGTCCTTGTGGGTCGGGGCAGAAATATAAGCATTGCCACGGCAAGCTGGTTTAAAATCATTATAATTGGTGACTATGCGCAATTATCTACTGTGGGGTTGCGAATCATCCCTGAAGAACAGGTTTTCCTCTCTCCGCGCGAGACTCAGTGCTTTTAGCCTATAAGCCGGGCGCTGCCTTGTTCTACAAATAGCGTTAAATATTTCCTTTTGTCCTTTTGACAGGTCGTCCGATGATTCGCTTATGATATCGATAACCTTGCTTCTAATTTTGTTTAGCAGTTCAAGTGACTGGCGATCCCTAGCGGATTCTGGCGTGTCTCCGGCTACGCCAACACTGGTGAGTTGAGATAATAATCCCTTGTATTTAGAGAAAGCGTCTTTGCCGTTTTCTGTAGTGAGTAAATCATGGATTTTGGTGAATAATTCATTTATTGCCGCAGGAAGCTCCTCGACAGGAGTTTTATGCCGCAGAATTTTTGTAGCTTCCCATATATCCCAGAACTGCTCTTTAAGATCGCTCATTGTTATAATTAAGTTTATTTAATATTTCTCTTATAGAGGATGTTATAAGCCAAAAGCAACCAATTAATTATGCAGTGGAAAAATAGCGGAAAAACAGGATATATAGAGGCATGAAAATCGCTTTCGGACAGATTGATTCGGTGGTGGGGGATATTGTCGGCAATACCCGCAAGATCATTGCCGTTTACCGCTCCTGCGTGAAAAAAGGCGCGGAGCTGGTGGTTTTCCCGGAACTGTGCATCACCGGATATCCACCGGAGGATTTGTTGCTGAGGAATGATTTTATCCAGAAAGAGCAGAACGCGCTTAGGGTTATCATTGAGCAGTCGGGCAAAGTGCCGATGGTTCTGGGCGCGACAAGGCCGGAATCCGAGCGGCTCTATAACGCGGCTTATCTTATTTATGATAAAAAATATGAAATCGCCTCGCTCAAAACCAATTTGCCGAATTATGGCGTGTTTGACGAATACCGCTATTTTTCGCAGTCATATCTTGTCAATACGGTCAAAATTAATGGCGTGAAAACCGGGGTGATGGTCTGCGAGGATTTCTGGACATCTGACAAGGCCGCTTCACTAAAAAGCATGGGCGCGAAACTGCTTGTTGTAATAAACGCCTCGCCATATGAGGCGGCCAAGCTCAGCCGCCGTTATGAGCTGGCGCATGACCGTGCGAAGGAAACCGGGTTGCCGGTTGTTTATGTGAACGCTGTCGGCGGGCAGGATGAACTGGTATTTGATGGAGGTTCGTTCATTACCGATGTAAAGGGTAATATATTGTTATCTGCGCCGGAATTTGAGGAGTTTGCGGGCATCCCGAAAAAACGCATCAGGCCGCTGCCGGTGAATGAAACACGTTATTGGGCAATGGTTCTCGGCCTTAAGGATTATGTGCATAAGAACGGGTTCGGCAAGGTTGTGCTGGGGCTTTCCGGCGGGATAGATTCGGCGCTGGTGGCGACAATCGCGGCGGATGCGCTGGGGGCGGAAAATGTCCGGGCGGTGATGCTGCCTTCGGAATTTACGTCGAAAGAGAGTATCGCAGACGCAAAAAAGCTTGCAAAAAACCTTAGGGTAAAACTGCAAAACATCCCGATCGAAGCGGCTTATGAGGCGTTTGGGGGGATGCTGAAACCGGCATTCAAAGGCAGGAAAAAAGATATTACCGAAGAAAACCTGCAATCGCGCATCCGTGGGGTGGCGCTGATGGCGCTTTCAAATAAATTCGGGGAGTTGCTGCTGACAACGGGAAATAAATCGGAAATCGCGGTGGGTTACAGCACGCTTTATGGTGATTCCTGCGGGGCGTTCAACCCAATCAAGGATTTATACAAAACCGATGTTTATGAGGTGGCGCGGTGGCGGAACAAGAAATCTGAAGTGATACCGGAGCGGGTTTTTACCAAAGCGCCAAGCGCGGAATTGCGCCACGGCCAGACCGACCAGGATTCGCTGCCGCCATATGAAACGCTGGACACGATTTTGCGCGCGGTGGTGGATAATGGCTACACGGCAGAGGAATGCGCCGAACATGGTTTTGAGGAAGAAACCGTGGAAAGGGTAATGGAACTACTGAAATCCGCCGAGTATAAGCGCCGACAGGCCGCGCCGGGAGTGAAGCTTTCAGCGGTCGCCTTTGGGCGCGACTGGCGGATGCCGCTGACGAATAAGGGTTGATGGGGAATAATTCCATCAACTAAACTATTGCTTTAATCGCCACATCCTCTAATTTCCAGCCATGACAACCAGACTCAGATTCGCGCCATCGCCAACCGGATATTTGCACGCAGGTAACGTCCGCACCGCGCTGGTGAACTATCTTTACGCACGCAAAACCGGCGGCGAATTCATGCTGCGCATCGACGACACCGACCTTGAGCGCTCAAAGCCGGAATATATTGATTCTATCCACGAAGATTTAAAATGGCTCGGCATTGAATGGGTGAAAACCTTCAAGCAATCCGAACGCTTCGCGCGTTATGATGAGGTGAAGCAAAAACTCATTGCCGATGGCAGGCTTTACCCTTGCTACGAAACCGGCGAGGAACTTGAAACCAAACGCAAATTCCAGATGAAGCGCGGTGCTCCGCCGATTTATGACCGTGCGGCGCTGAAACTCACCGAAGAAGAAAAGAAAAAGCTGGAGGAAGAAGGCCGCCGCCCGCATTACCGTTTCAGGCTTGAGCCGACTGATATCACATGGGATGATTTGATCCGTGGCCCGCAGAAGTTCAACGGGGCGCATCTCAGCGACCCTATCCTGTTCCGCGAAGACGGCTCGCTTATCTATATGCTTTGCTCAGTGGTGGATGACGGTGACTATGAAGTTACGCATATTGTGCGCGGTGAAGACCATGTGACGAATACTGCTATACAGATTCAAATCGCCGAAGCGCTGGGCTATAAGCTGGCGAATTTCGCGCATATGGCGTTGCTCAAATCGAAAGACGGCGAGCTTTCAAAACGCAAGGGCGGGTTTGACATCCGCAGCCTGCGCGAGGAAGGAGTTGAGCCGAAGGCAATTTTGAGCCTGCTTGCGAAAATGGGGACATCTGACGCGATTGACGTTAAAACCATCGAAGAATTGGCAAACGAATTTGAGTTCGCGAAATTTGGCCGCGCAACCGCGATTTATGATCCGGAAGAACTGAAACGCCTCACCGCGAAAGTGGTTTCGCATATGGAATATGACGAGGTGAAAAACCGCGTGAATGTGGACAGGGATTTCTGGTATGCGGTGCGCGCCAACCTTTCCCGCGTGGAAGAAGTGGGCGAGTGGGAGGAGATCTGCAAGAAGAGCCTTTCGCCGGTCATTACCGATGCGGAATTTGTGAAATCGTCAATTAATTTCCTGCCGCCAAGCCTGAATGAAAACAGCTTCTCCGAGTGGACGAACGCGATCAAAACCGCGACAGGCCGCAAGGGGAAAGATTTGTTCATGCCGTTAAGATTGGCTCTTACCGCGCGTGAACATGGGCCGGAGCTTAAAAGCATCCTGCCGCTCATCGGGCGCGATAAAATCATCGCAAGGCTGGAAGGCAAAGCGGCTTAATTATAGAATAGTCATTATGAACAGCATGGTGCAAATATCTGATGAAGCTCATCCGTTTGTTGTTGCGGCGTTCTACAAATTCGCGAAATTCCCGAAATGCGACAAGGTGCAGAAGAAGCTGAAACAATTCATGATAGACCGTGATGTGAAAGGAACCGTGCTGGTTTCACTTGAGGGCGTGAACGGGACAATTTCCGGCTTGCGCGAAGGGGTTGATGAAACCCTTGCATACATCCGCGCGATTCCCGGTTTTGAGGGTTTGGAGCATAAGGAGGCGTTCTACAGCGAGCACCCGTTCGGCAAAACCAAGGTGAAGCTTAAAAAAGAGCTTATCGGACTGGGCGTTCCCGCCGACCCAAGCGAAATTGTGGGAACCTATGTTGAGCCGGAAGACTGGAATAAGATACTAGAAATGGGCATCCCGGTGATTGATACGCGCAATGAATATGAGGTGATGCTGGGCACTTTTGAAGGCGCAACCGACCCGGACACCAAGCGTTTTAAGGAACTGCCAAAATGGACGGAAGAAAACATCGACCCCAAAAAACATAAGGCGGTGGCGATGTTCTGCACCGGCGGGATAAGGTGCGAGAAATATTCTTCGTATATGAAAAAACTGGGTGTGGAGGAAGTCTACCACCTCAAAGGCGGGATATTGAAATATCTCGAAGAAATTCCCGAAAGCGAAAGCAAATGGAAGGGCAATTGCTATGTATTCGACGAGCGCGTTTCAGTCGGGCATGGCCTGAAACCAAGCGGTGAAGCCGCAATCTGCCCGAATTGCGGGCATTCCATCTGGACGAAGGATAGAATCAAAGAAGATTTCATCCTCAACCAGAAATGTTCCTTCTGCCCTTAGTATGTTACGGGGTGAATCCAGTCTGGATTGCTTCGCATCCGCTCGCAATGACGGTCTAAAAACTTATTCTTTCGGTGTTTCTTCAACCGGTTTTGGTGCAGGGAGGACAGGTGCGCCGGAGCTGATGGATTTGAGGTAAAGGATAACGTCAGCGCGTTCCTGGTCATTTTTAAGGCCGGCATAGGCCATTTTGTTGCCTTTCAGGAATGCTGCCGGAGCTTTGAGCCATTGGTTCAGTTCTTCATAACCCCAGTTGCCGCCGTGGTTTTTGACTGCATCGGAGTAGGCAAAACCTGCGACATGGCCGAATTTGTTGCCCACGGTGTTGTGGAGGTTAGGGCCGACCTTGTTGGCTCCGCCTTGCTCGAACGTATGGCACGCAACGCATTTTTTCATTGCGGCGGATTCACCGCGCGCAGCATCCGCGCTGGCAAGCAATGTTCCGATATCAACTTCAGGAGCGGCTTCTGCCGTGCCACCGCCGGTATCTTCAGGGACGTCAATGCTGTAGCCGCGTGTTTCGGCTTCTTTTGGTTGATAGAGGAAATCCGCGATGATTCCTGCGCCCATTGCGATACAGCCTGCAAGGAGGAATCCGGCTGCGATTTTATTAAATTCAAGATTGTGGTTTGCCATAGTAAAATTCTCTCTTCCCGGCCTGATATAAAGGAACTGTCGGTTATGTCAAATATAACGTGAGGCAGCCCTATAATTGATGCCGGATTTTGTGCCGATACCGCTTCTATGCTGCGTGGCGGTTGAGGAACTCACCAATAACGGCGGTATAATTCTCACGCGCATGCAGGTAGGCAAGCTGGAGGAGTTCGAGCGTTTTCTCGATAAGTTCGCGGTTCTCGATTGAGATATTCTGCGAGCCTTCAAGTTCCTGCACCTGGCGGGCAATCTGCGGGATGAAGGTCATCGCGCGGAGGATGGCAAGCTCGTGGCGTTTTTCCAGCGGTTTTGCTTTGCCGATCAGCTTGTTGCGTTTGGTGATGATGTCGAATTTTGATTTAATCTGGTTGATCTCGGCATATTGCGCGACCTGCACGACAACCTGCGCCAGTGCGCGGGCAAAGAGTTCATCGTCAAGCTCGTCGGAATTATCCTGCAGCAGGTCAGCCACGTCATAAAGATATGAGGCGATCGCTTCCCCGGTAACATCGGTCGCGTTGAAAACATCGGGATAAGCTGTCCGCGCAAGCTGGGCAAGCTGGAGGATGTCATACGGCACAAACCTTTCGAGGAGTTTCTGTTTGCGCTTGTCGAACCCTTCGATTGAAAGCGAGGCAATGTCACGGCAGATCGTCGCCATCCTGTCGGCATCCTTGAGGATTGCGACGGAGCGCCGGTTTTCAACCTCATTGCCGCTTTCGAGCGCGTCGGCAATCGGGGCAAGGGCGCGCAAATCGTCAATTATTTCCTTACCGAGCGCAACCGGGCGGACTTCGCTCGCGTGTTCGATCAGCACAAGGTTGAGGTTCTGTTTGCTGGAAGCAAGGCTGCCAATGATGTCGGCGGCTTCCTGAAGGTTCATACCGGCATAGGAAGTCGCGAAATATTTTGCGTTAGCGGCTTTTTCAGATGCTTTGCTGCCGTATTTTTCTTTCTTGGATTTGGTGATTGAGATAACTTTTGGTTCCTCAATCTCAAACTCAACATCTTCAATTTCATTGGAAACAACTGCACGGGATTTTGCTTTCGTTTTAGGCTGGATAGGCTGCGGTTCCTGTTCGGGCTGCCCGTAATCCTGCGATGCGAAAGAAGGCGCTGGCTCATAAGCCGGTTGCTGCGGCTGTTGCTGGATAGGCTGCGGTTCCGGGAATGGAGGAATCTGGTTCTGCGCGAAAGGCGAGCCAAAAGGAGAATTATAATTGCTTGCGGCAGGCTGGGCATATTGCGGGGCCTGAGGTTGGGCAGGCTGTTGCGGAGGCTGGACAACCTGCTGCTGCGGAGCAGGGTTATAGGCAAAAGGTGATTGTTGCGCCGGGGCTTGCGGGGCGAACTGGTTATGCTGTGGCTGGTAAGCAGGTTGCGGCTGTGCTTGTCGCTGGCCGAAATTCTGCGGCTGATATGTGTTTTGCGGTTGCGCTTGCTGCGGAGGCTGGTCTTCAAACTGGGTGCGTGCGCCGGCGAAAAGCATTTTGGCCTCAAGCAGGTAATCGCCGACGCGAATCAGGATGGCTTTGTCGCTGGAAACGAGGACGCGCGGGTTAAGGCGCAGGATGTCTTTTGAAAGCTCGGTAATCTCATCAATGCGGGCGAAGGAATATTTCGCGTTAGGGTCGATATCGGTTTTGCCCTTTTCAAGCTTCACAGTGGCTTCGACAATCTGGCGGAGAGGTTCGATAACGTCGATGATCTGGAGCAGCGGCTTGGTCATTTTGCCGTTCTTGTTCAGCTCAAGGTCATAGTATTTTTCCGCGCGAGCAAGGAAAGAAAGGGTTTTCAGTACCTCTTTCAGTTCTTTAGATAATACGTTCTTTTTAAGAAACCCCATACGATCACTCCCAATGATGCATTAGACCGGCTTATCCCGCCGCTTTATACTCTATCTTATTATTTTGCGCAGTTCCAGCAAGTTCATGAAGTTTTTGCGTAACCGACTCAATTTTCAGGTTTTTTAATAGGTCACGTACTTCAGCGCGTCCGGCGATGTGCGACATGGTGACATCAATCCCGGTTTCCTGGTCGATGATATCAAGCAGGGTAAGGCCGCGCAGGAACAACTCGCGGTAAATCACGCGCTCGGAGAAACCGCCGGTGGTGCGGAAGCCGACGCGTTTTGAGAGCTTGTCCATCGCGTCCTCGATTTTGCGCTTGTTCTTGCTGTCGAGGTGGGAAAGGCGGTTGCGCATCACGATCCAGTCGATATTGCGGCTGTTGCCTGCCCGTTGCGCGCGAATCATGCGTTGGTTCCAGACCATCTCGGCATAAACGCTGGGGCGGATGATATCGCCGGTTTCGCCGTCAACTTTTGCAAGAACATCAAAATCCACGAAGCTGTCGTTTATCGGGGTGATGATTGTGTCGGTGTGGGAGTGCGAAAGGCGCGAAAGGAACGAGTCGCTGCCGGGAGTGTCCACCACCACGAAATCCTTGCGCTGGCGGAGGTAATTCAGGCGCTCCATATAGCGGTCATGCTCGTCCTGCTCGGCTTCCTCGATGAGTTTTTTGCCCATTGATTTATAAATCACGTAATGCTCGGTGGTGACGAGGTTCAGCCCATATTTCTGTGTGGTGTTCAGGCGGTTCTCGAAATAGCGGGTGAGGGTTTGCTGGCGCGCGTCGATATCTATGCTGCCCACGTCAAACCCAAGCTTTGCAAGTCCGGTGATGAGGTTCATTGCTGTTGTGGTTTTTCCGCTGCCACCCTTTTCATTGCCTATAACAATAACGTGACCGTTCTTTTTGGCGTGAGCCGGGTTCTGGATTGCAGGTTCTTTCACAACGTCCTTACTAAACACCATTTTGAGCATTTTTACAAAAGTCAGGTTAACAGAAGAAGGAACTAGATAGCGGAATTAAAAAGAATTCTCAATAGTTAATTTTTATAATTTTGGGGGTAAGTGTCAGGCCGCGTTATCGTTCCGGCGTGGTTGCCCGTCTTCAAATACGGGAGGCAGGTCGTTGCCTGTTTCAGCGGCGATGTCATCCTGGTCTTTCGGCAGGTCGGAAAGGGTGATTTCCTTTTCGTCACTATCCTGCGAGTGGGCGCGGTGGAACAGCCCCTTCAATATCAGGTATGGCACGGTAAGCAGGACAAGGATAATAAGGGCGCCGTTCAGCGCCAGCGTGGCACCGCTGGTTTGCCCGGAAGCGGGGATGGCATATACCGTGATAAGGTAAGCGGCCACCACGGCAGCGATGACATAGGCAATAATGAGTATGTTCCTTATGTTCCGCATCTTATTATTTTACTGCGGATGGGTATAAAGATTAAATCAGGATTTTATATTTTTTTGTCAGGATTGTTTAATGGCCGGGCTTTTCTGCGCCGGCGGGACATAAGCGAAGTTATCCGCGTATGATTTTTTGATGTGTTTGCGCGGTTTGGGCAGGGTGATTATGTATGGGATATTATGTTCCTCGGCATAGGCCACCGCTTCCTCCATTGTTTCAAAGGTGAGGCGGAGTTGCTGGTTCATGTCACCGGAACCTGTCCAGCCCATCAGCGGGTCGACATATTTCTGCTCGGCGGGTTCGTATTCGAGCAGCCACCAATCCTTCGCGGTGCCGGACTGCATGGCGTTCTTGGCGGGTTTGTAGATGCGTGCTTTCATGGTTTCCCTATACAATAATTATAAATCATGGCAAGAGAAACCTATGCTTTACGACATAAAAGACGATAGCCTCAAATACTGGTGGTATTTCGATGAGCTGGGCGACCGCGCGGATTTTGAGTTCGAGCATTCCCCGTGCGCCTGCGGAGCCGGGGGCGGCAAGCTCATCGGCAACACCACGCGCCACCGTAATGAATATAACCTGCTGCAATGCCAGTTCTGCGGCACGCTGCGGATTGACCCATACCTCACCGATGCCAGCATCGAGCAATATTATTCCGAAAGCTACGGCAAAATTAAGCGACAGGATATTCCCGCCGAGCGCTTGTTCAACCGCCAGAAAAAATCGGCAAAACTGGTATGGGAGAAGGTTTCGCCGTTTCTGCGACCGGGCGATAAGGTGCTTGATTTCGGCGGCGGGGCAGGCGGCAAGGTGATGGAGATTCTCGCGCAGGGGTTTGATGTTTACCTGAAAGAGCTGGACAGGAAATATTTCGAGTACGGGATTTCACAGGGATTAAAGCCTTACACCCCTCCCCAACCCTCCCCTGATAGGGGAGGGAGTAATAACGAATCCCCCTCCTATCAGGAGGGAAATAATCTTCTATCCCCCTCCTATGAGGAGGGGGTGGGGGGAGGTGCTTCTTCCCTTAAATTCGAGTTCATCGTGCTTTCGCGCGTGCTGGAACATGTGAACCACCCGGTAAAATTCCTCGAATATTTCAGGGATGAATTGTTAGTGAGGCCAGAAGGCCGAGCCAGCCTTGAGCGTGAGCAGGGCGAACAGCCCATCGAAGCGGCAGGAGCCGCGCCGGGGGCATCATATATTTACCTTGAAGTACCGCTGATTGAAAACTCGCGCGGGGATTATCTGCTGAACGAAATCCACATCGCGCATAAATTCTATTTCACGAACCTCTCGCTGAAGCACATCTGCGCTCTGGCCGGGTTTGAAGTGTCCTATGAAAGCCGCAATTTGCTGATTATTAAAGCTCCCCCCTTGAGGGGGAGCCAAAATTGCGGAGAAATTTTGGAGGGGGGTAGTTCTGCCAATGTTCCCCCCCACCGGAGCGCTGCGCTTTCCGACTCCCCCTCAAGGGGGGAGTTCAATGAGATGCTCGCGCTTAGCGAGAAGGTGCTGCGGGAGCTGGGCTAGCGTTTAAGCGCTTCCATTATTCCGGCAAAAACTGTAATCTGGAACCGGAAAGGCCGAAATTAAAAGAATTATGGTAAGCCTATGCCGATGCCCACGCCATCTTTTTCGGCACTTGGCAAAGTATAGGAAATTCCCAGTTTGTCTGCCAGTGATATAAGGAATTGAAAATAATCATCAAGTAAATTTCTGTCATACTCGGTTATGCCGTCATTACTGAATGTGCTTATCATATCCCGCAGACGCTTTGGTAGACCGCCAATATCCAATCTTAGAGAAATACTTTGAAATCTATTCAAGATTATATGCTCAGCCATGCTAGCGCGCGGCCGGTTTCTGAATCAGGACCATGCTGTTGGGAAGTGCTGGCCAAGCGGTTAACAATCTCAGGGTGACATTCTATAAAGCTCTCTACCGCCCTTTCTACAAGCTGCCGGATTCTGTTGCTTTCACTCATGAAGGAAAAGTAAGGGATGGGTCTTAATAAATCAATAAGATTGCGCGGTATTCTCCTCGCGAGATCTCCGTGTCCGCAGAGGGCGTTCACGAAGATTGTTGGTTTCTCTCCATCTCCTCCGCCGCGATGCCGGAGTCGATGATTAAGTCGGAATAGGTGGTGAGGCCGATGTTTTGCACTGAGAAATCGCCCGGTTTGATGAAGTGGTAGCAGCTTTCGCCGTCAAGCTCGCCGAGGTTGCTGCCTGCAAGCACCGCTAGGCCGGTCATTTCCCAATCCTGTTTGAATTCTTTGTCTTCGAGTAGCGCCTTATATTCCCGCGCGCCTTTGGCGATTATTTTGCAGTAAAACTCCTCCGGGCAGATGCGCCAGAACCTTCCTGCGGAATCCTCGATGATGAGGTTGCCGAAGGCGTTGCGGTCATGGATTATCTGCGGGCGGATTCCCGTCCACCCCCAGTATTTTTTGATGATCTGGATTGCGTCCATATTCTTCATCCTCGTGTGGGCTTAGCCCATCACGGGGATCTCCTGTTAGTATTCTCCTCACAAGATCCCCGACATTCGTTAGGCGAAGTCGAGGATGTAAATTAATAAACCCGCTTCTTCGCCGGAACAACCTCACACTCATCCGTCAGCGTATACATATGAACCGGGCGGTAGTCGATTCTGGTTTTGCCGGTTTCATCCACCCAGCAGATCGTGTGTTTGTGCCACTCCTTGTCGTCGCGGTCGGGGAAGTCCTCGCGGGCGTGCGCTCCGCGGGATTCCTTGCGGTTCTCGGCGGAGGCGATGGTCACTAGTGCCTGGTCGCGGAGATTGTCGAGTTCCAGCGCTTCCATTAAATCGGAGTTCCAGATAAGGCCGCGGTCAGTGATTTTCAGGTCGCTGTATGAAGCATGCACCTGCTGCATTTTCTTCACGCCATCTTTCAGGACTTCTGCCGTGCGGAACACGGCGGCGTGGTTCTGCATGGTGCGCTGCATATTGTCGCGGATTTGCGCGGTGGAAAGCGAACCTTTCGCGTTGCGGATGCGGTCAAAGCGCGCTATTATCTTGTCGCTTGCGCTTTTCGGCAGGTCGCGGTTGCGCTCGCCCGGTTTTATGATTTCCTTCGCGCGGAGCGCGGCGGCGCGGCCAAACACCACAAGGTCGAGCAGCGAGTTGGAGCCGAGGCGGTTCGCGCCGTGGACGGAAACGCAGGCCGCTTCGCCGATCGCCATAAGGCCGGGAACTGTCTCGAACCCTCCCCCATCCCCTCCCTCAGGGAGGGGTGAAGAAAGATGCTTCCCTCCCTCAGGCGGAGGGGAAGTGAGGGGGGATTTGAAGCCTCCTCCCTGAGGGAGGAGGTTGGAGGAGGGTCTCACGACTTCGCCATGATAATTGGTCGGGATACCGCCCATATTATAATGCACGGTCGGGAGAATCGGGATTGGTTGCTTGGTAACGTCAACACCGGCAAAGATTTTTGCGGATTCGGAAATGCCCGGCAGGCGCTCATGCAAAATCGCCGGGTCGAGGTGGTCGAGGTGCAGGAAGATATGGTCCTTATTCGGGCCAACGCCGCGGCCTTCGCGGATTTCCATAGTGATTGAGCGCGAAACAACGTCGCGCGATGCAAGGTCTTTCGCGTTTGGCGCATAACGCTCCATGAAGCGCTCGCCTTCGGAGTTAACCAGATATCCGCCTTCGCCGCGTGCGCCTTCGGTGATAAGGCAGCCTGCGCCATAAATCCCGGTGGGGTGGGACTGAACGAATTCCATATC
>CAZJFC010000040.1:0-15990 GCA_964545245.1 uncultured Rickettsiales bacterium | reverse complement strand
GGTGAAGTCGTAACAAGGTAGCCGTAGGGGAACCTGCGGCTGGATTACCTCCTTTTAAGAGCATCTCTGGTTAATGTGGCTTCGGCCATGTTCTGGAGAAGCAAATAAACACCGCAGCATTTGCCTCCTTCGCCTAGCTTTCTTTGACGATTCAAAACAATATAACCTCCCTTCGGGGAGGTTTTTTGTTATGTTGGCAAAATAACCTAACCGGAGAAATTATGAAATGTTCATACAAATTATTTTTGGTGGCAGTTTTATTAGTTTTAAGTTCATGCACCTCAATTTCTTATCCATCTAGTTACGGAGTAGGAAACCGCAGTGCTAATGGCCAAGCAGAAGGAGAGTGGACGATATATCGAAATATTAAGCATGCTGCTCTTATAAAGTTGTATGATGACCACTTTGTATACGCCAAAGGTAGATATTCAAATGGCCAGCCAGAGGGGCAATGGACGGTTTGGAATGAAGAAGGCGTAAAGATGGCTGAACTTCTATTTAGCAATGGGATGCTAAATGGTGATGCCAGGATATTTAATTTCTCTACCCATTATCCAACTGCGGTTGATAAACCAATTATTGCTCATTTCGAAAACTGTAAACTTAAATATGTTAATGGATATAAAGATAATCAACTCGTCTTTAAAACCGTTATGAGTGAGAATTCTAATACCATAAATGACTGTAACAGATTTTATAGGTTTAAAACTGAACCTGAACCGGAGTCAGGATATACACATGGATATAGTGGCGTTGTTGATGGTATTGCAAGAAGTTTCTTTGATTACAATGGTGATGGTTATGCCGCTGTAATCAAAAATGCGCCCTTATATTCAAAGCCATAAGATATTTGTCCCACAATATTGACAATATGTGGGACATTTGTTATAATCGGCAAAACAGGGAGTTATTATGGCAGAAGGTGTAAATGTAAGGTTCAACGGTGAGTTGCAGAATTTTATCCACAGCAAAACCGGGGCTTCCGGCCTTTATTCTTCCGCCAGCGAATATATCCGCGACTTGGTGCGCCGCGACTACGAACGCGAAGAGCAGCGTAAATGGAATTTCTTGCGTAATGAGCTGAAAGCCGGGATGGAAGCCGACGAATCTGAATTTGTGCCGCTTGATGCTGGACGAATTAAGAAAGAAGCCAGAGCGCATAGAAAAAATGCGAATTGAGATATTTCCGGCAGCGGAAGGGCGCCTGATCCAGATTTGGGATTACACTGAAAGCGCCTGGGGTGAAAAGCAAGCTGATATTTATATCGATGAACTTATCGCCAAGGTAAATGACGTTGCTAATAAACGTCATCTTTGGCGTATGGTTGGCGAAGATATTGTAGCTAACGCATTTTTTGTCCGCTACCGCCATCACTACATTTTCTTCCGTGAGCTTTCAAATTCCCTGGGCGTGATTAGTGTATTACATCAGAACATGGATATACCGGCACGGCTTAAGGAAGATAATGAAAGAGCGCCCGAATAGGGAACCCGCCAAAGATTAATTATTGGCGGTGGGGCATGTGGTTTAATTCGAGGTAACGCGAAGACCTGCGGCTGGATTACCTACTTTTAAAAGCATCTCTGGTTAACCAACTTTGTTGTTTTCGCTTTAAAATAAAAGCCAACTGAATTTTTATCCTGTAACTGCCATACTGGTGATTCACAGGAGGAAAGCCATATGAAAAACAAAGCACAAAATTCCCAAACCTTTGCGAACCAGAACAAGACATCAAGCAAGGACGCCCGTGGCAATATAGGGGCTGTTGGCCGTGAAAATCCTTCACGCGTCCGTCCGGGTCTGGGCACGCGGCAAATTGACAAGCATGACCAGGTGCCGATGGAAAAACGCAAGGAATATGATGCAAAATATTCCAGCGCAAGGTCGGATGCCAGGAAATCTGCTGGTTTTCCGGAGGGAACGGCTGACCATAAATAATATAATGATATACTGAAAATATAAAAAGCGGCTTTTGGGCCGCTTTTATATTAGCTTTGAGTTAGCTTTATGCTGCCTTCCTCCTGCTTGAGCGCGAGGAATATTCTTCACCTTCTTGTTCCGCTTCATCATTCACTTCAGAAACAGCAAGCTCGGTCAATATAACATCAGTCGCTTTTTCTTCCTCAAGGGTTTCTTCCAGAAGCTCGGCGGCTTCTTCAAACCCAAGCTTTTTGGCAAGTTCAACCAATGTTCCATAAGTCGCAATTTCGTAGTGCTCAACTTTCTGCGCGCCGCAGATAAGCATACAGTCACGGACAGGGCCTTTTTTTATTTCTTTCACTACTTCATCGCCTTCCTTGACCAGCCCTTCCATTGCCTTGCATTTAATGCGCTGCAACTTAAGCCCTGAAATCTGCACGATCTGGTCAAGGCGCTCGATCTGTCCTTCGGTTTCCCTCAAATGCTTCTCAAAACCCTTGGCCAGTTTGTCACTGGTTGCAGCTTTGATAAGCTTCGGTAAGGCCTTGGTGATTTGCTTTTCTGCGCTGTAAATATCAGAAAGGCCGTGGGTGAATGCTTCCTGTAATGTCGTGATCTTCATAACTCTCTCCATTTTTGGTTGGTGGTGACGAGAAATGACTTTAATTTAGCCGGTATAAAATAATGATAATGAGCAGAAACGCTGTAGATATGGAGATTGTAAGTGTTTATGGTTCTTTATTTTCACCAGCCATTTATAGCTGCCAGCTAAAACTTGCTTTCAGTTTCGGCGCTTGGGTCAAAGGCCGATTTAACGATTATTCTACACAAATTGGGCGTTTCAAGCGCAACATTATAAAAAGTTCCGTTCACGCATAAGGAAGCGCCGGAGGTTTGAAGCACAAACGGATATTTCGCGGTGCTGACTGAAGCCGCCCCCCCGATCGCGACAACATTACCCGCCAGCGGCAGGCCGTCATCCATCTTGCTGTCAAGCGCAAGGGCAAGCTGCGGGGATAATGTTCCGGTGGTCATCCTGCCTGAGAACAGGTTGGCGGTGGACATTGGCGAGAAAACGTAATAGATGTCCCCACGGTAATTACCTGAAACCACAATACCGCCCGTGCCGATTTTAGCTTCCGGGAACTGCTTGCCTTCACCGGTCAGATAGGAGGCGGCGACATATACATAATTCTCCGAAATATGTTTCATTGCGGAAAGATGCACAAAGAAAATCGCCGGTTCCCGCCATAGCTGGAGCGGTGGAATCACATCGGCAAGGTCATTAAGCCTGCCGTTATTATTACCGATCTCGCCACCCGCGCACATATTGCAATCTCCCGGAATCTGGCCTAATTGTTGTTTTAGGTTGGAAACGGCAATGTCATATTGCTGCAATTGCTTTACCTGCGCTGAAACGCGCGAGCTTGTAACCATGCCCTGGGCAATAAGAACCCCACCTATGAGCAACCCGATGATCACGATTACGATTGCGAGTTCAACCAGTGTGAAGCCGTGGTTAGGGAGATTTTTCCTCATGGCGGGATGATAGCCTTCAAAAAAAAACTGTCCATGAAAGAATAAATATTACCTTCAACTATTGAAAAACCAGCTTATTGCCGATAGTTTCATTTCATGTTTCCTGATGAAAAAGCATTCGGACGCATACCCTATGCGAGGCTTCTGGGGTATGTGATTTTCCTTTATTTTCTGGTATTCACGGGGCTTGACCTTATCCGCCTATGGGGTTTTGGCTATTCGATGGAAGATATCGGGATATTCCGTCAGGTGATATGGAACACGTTGAACGGTAACTGGTTCCAGACCAGCATGAAATACCCGTTTGAAGAGAACGTCCACTGGCTCGGTTTCCATTTTTCCATACTAACCATAGTTCTTTGCCTGCCGTTCTATGCGCTGTTTCCCTATGCGGAAACTCTGGTTGTAATCCACGTATCCGTGGTGGCTGCCACGGCGTTTCTTGTCTATAGAACGCTGTTACTGCTCGAAATTGATGCAAGGCAGTCATTCATCTGGAGCGTTGTATACCTGCTTAACCCGATAACGTTGTACCATGCAATGTTCAGCCTTCAAGAGATTACTTTTGCCACTCCTATGATAATCCTGGGGATTATCTTCACGTTGAAGAAGAATTTCCCGGCATTGGTTATCCTGTGCCTTGTCTTTCTGATAACCAAAGAACATTATGGGCTTACGGTTTCCGGCTTTGGGCTGATGTGGTGGTATATGCACAGATCGGCAAAGCAGGGGCTTTCCCTGACGATAGCCGGTCTTGCCGGTTTCGTGGTGGTGATATTCTATATCGTGCCGCATTTCAGCCCGTATGACGCGCATTATATGCTGGCCGATGATTCTGACTCCTCTAATTACGGGCGTTACCAATGGTTGAAACAGCCTTTGCCGGAAGTTCTGTCCGTACTTCCCGAAAAGATTTTTGGTTACAATAATATCGTGCTGATAGTCGGGTTGCTGCTGTTGTTCTGCTTCCTCCCGCTTGGCGGGTTGTTCTTCTGCCTTCCGCTTGCCGCTGATCTAATAACCATAATCCTTTCCGGATTTGCTCACCAGAAAAGCATAACTTATTATTACTCCGCGCCATTTATTCCGGTTCTGGCTATTGCTTCGGCATATACGCTGAAAAAGATCACGCGGAAAAGCTCCATACTGGCCAAGGTTCTCCGCAACGGCGTCCTGCTTATCATGATAATTTTCATACCGTTGACAATGAAGCTGCCCGTTAAAAAACTTAGCCTGCTTACGGATGAAGGAATGGACTGGGCGATATCCGAACGCTTCCTTGATCTGGTTGATACCGTGCCTGCGGATAAGATGTTATACGTTGACCAGAATACCGGGGCGTACATCACGGGAAGAAGGAAAATTGCCCGGATGGAATTTTTTGACATGTATAAGGCGGATTATGTCCTGCTGAGGATAAGCCCATACATGTATGCGCCGGTGAACACGATAGAAAACCAGCTGCCGCTGGAAGCTGCATTAAGGCTCGCGGGTATGGTTAACTGGGGGCTGGTATATTGGGAATATCCTTATGCCATGTTCAGGCGCGGTGCGGAACATACAGCCGATGTGAAGGCCATGCGGGAGGAGATTGCGTATTATATAAGGCAACGCCACATGGCCATAAAATTCACTCGATAAAATATGTCATGTTATGGAAGGTCGACGAGCCTATGTATGAATTGCCGGTAACGCTTCCGCGCATTATGCCTGCATCAGGAATGCCGTCATCAACTTTCAGGTCGATTGCATAAGCGTCCTCAAAGCTTAAAGCCCCGCCTGACAGGATGGTTCCCACGGTGCGTTTATTGATATGGAAGCTGTAGTGGTTACTTCCTCCGATAATGATGGAGGTAAGGTCGTATATGTTCACGCTGGCTGACTCAGGTGAGGGAATCGCGGATTTGGGAACGTTGATGCCGGGTGACCATTGCGCGTTATAGGTTGGGGCTCCTCCACGGACACCACTATATGAGCCCGGAAGAAACCCGGAAAGCGCAAGAAACTGGAACCCGCGGAATGACTCAGGGTAGAAAGAGGATTGGCCTTCATTATAAAACGGCACTGTTCCGTTGCCATCGCCGTTGCAGCCTCCGGCGGGAATTCCGGTATTGGCGCAACCAGCGCTGGTTCCCCAGAAATCATAGGCATTTGGCATATCGCCCGCCCAGTAATAATATTTCTCACGAAAGCCAAGCGCGGCGGATTTGTATTTCGCAAGGTCTGAGATTGCTGCCTGCACTCGCGCGGTTTTTACCATGCTTGTTCCGGCCAGGACGCCGCCGATCAGAAGGCCGATGATTACCAGCACAATTGCCAGCTCGACAAGCGTGAAGCCGCGGGATTTTAAAAAGTAGCCCATTTTTTTATTTTAACATAAATTGCGGGCAGAATGCAAAACTATGATTCAATTTTGCTGAAATCGGCAATGGAATCCACAAAGCTGCGTATTTTTGCCAATAATTTTAGGCGGTTAATCCGCAACTCCGCTTTTTCGGCGTTGACCGTTACCTTATCAAAGAACGCATTTACCGCAGGCTGTAATTGCGCAAGCTCGGACATGGCTGCCCCGTAATCAGCTTTTGCCAGGGCGTTGCCGATAACCGGTTCGGCAGCGCCGATTTTTGTATGAAGCGATTTTTCTTCCGCGGCCTCCAGCAGGTTTTCCTGCGGTTCCGGCGGATAGGAGGTTTTGTCCTTCTTCTCCTCGATCCCCAGAATATTATTGGCGCGTTTATAGGCGGCAAGCAAGTTTTCCCCGGCAGGGGTGGCAAGGAAGCTCCCAAGCGTCTCTGCTTTGTTGCGGATGTCATTCAAATCGTCATTCCTGCCATCAAGGACTGCTGAAACATAGTCATGGCGGAGGTTCCGGCCTTTGAGCAGGAATTTCATACGCTCGACGAAGAATTCATAGATCTCCTCACTGCCCGTTTCGCCGGATTTTGAGGCCTGGATAATCAGGCTCTTGAGCGAAATGCCGAGCCTGTTCTCAAGGATAATGCGGATTATGCCGAGCGCAGCGCGGCGCAGGCCGAACGGGTCGCGCGAACCGGTTGGTTTTTCACCTGCTTCCCAAAGCTGCACCAGCGAATCAATTTTGTCGGCAAGCGCCACGCAGATCGAAACCGGGGCGGTGGGGATTGCATCATCCTGCCCGGCGGGTTGGTAATGTTCTTTTATCGCGCGGGCGACTTCCGGTTTTTCACCCTGTTTCTCAGCGTAATATGCCCCCATAAGGCCCTGCAACTCGGCAAATTCGCCAACCATGCCGCTCACTAAATCCGCCTTAGCCAGTTGCGCCGCGCGGGAAGCAAGCCCGGCATCCGCGCCGATGATATTCGCGATATAACGCGCGAGGGCAGAGATGCGGTTAACTTTGTCATGCAACGTTCCCACCTTCGCATGGAAAACGACGGTGTCCAGCTTCGGCAGGAATGACTCCAGCCCGGCCTTCTGGTCCTGCTCCCAGAAGAATTTCGCGTCGGAGAGCCGCGCCCTGATAACCCGCTCATTCCCGTTGGTTATTTTCTTTCCGCCATCTTCCGCCACCATGTTGGAAACAATAATGAATTTATTCGCCAGCCTGCCGTCTTCGTCAAAAAGCGGAAAATATTTCTGGTTGGTTTTCATGGTCGCGATCAAACATTCCTGCGGCACATCGAGGAAAGATTTATCGAACTCCCCCACCAGTATCACCGGCCACTCAACAAGGTTGGCCACCTCCGCAAGCAGCCGCTCATCTGCCTGCAACACCAAACCGCCCGCCGCTTTTTGCGCCTCATCCCAGATGAGCTTTCTACGCTCCGCCGGGTCGATGATGACTTTATTTTCTGCCAGCCAGTTTTTGTATTCGGCGAAACTCCGAAACTCCGAAACTCCGAAACTCAGAAACCTGTGCCCCCTGGTCGTATCCCCACTCTCAATATGCCCGAACCTGAACGGAATAACCTTGCCCCCCAGCGTAGCGATAATCGAATGTAGTGGCCGCACCCAGCGGATGTCATGGTCGCCCCAGCGCATGGATTTCGGCCATGTGAAATCATTCAATATTTTCGGCAGCTCAGCCTGCAAATGCTCTGCGGTAGCTTTGCCGGGAACAGTATTTTTATAATAATAAAAAATGCGTCCTTTTTCTTCGATCGTCTGCGCCTTATCAACCGAATCCAGCCCGACAGATTTCAAAAACCCCTGCACCGCCTGTTCCGGCGATCCAACCGCAGGGCCTTTCTTATCAATGATCTGGTCTGGTTGCTTTTCAGGCAAATCAGCCACAATGGCAATGCGCTGCGGCGTATAATAATATTTCGCATCGGCGGAAATTTTCCCGGCAAGCTCCCGCGCCGCATTTTCCTGCATCCGCGCAGGGGTTTCTTCGGAATAAAGCTCAAGTAAAAATTCGGTCATTGTACAGAACGTTGGAACATTGGAATATTAGAACTTAGATAAGAATAAACATAATTCCAGCAAATTCCAATGTTCTAAGTTCCAATATTCCAAGTTCTTCCAGTAAAACCGGAAAATCAGGGCTTCAATTCGCTTTGAACCCTTTCAGCAAGGAAAATTTTCATCAGCGACTGATATGGCACGTCCTTTTTGTTCGCCAGAATTTTGATGTCATGGATAAGCATTTCTGGCAGGCGCAGTGAAATGGTGCGGAGCGTCGGCTTCAAATTCGGGAATTTGGCCTTTTTTGCCTTTGACCAGTCAAAATATTCTGCTGAATCTGTTTTTGCCCAGAATTTGCGTTCTTCATCCTCATTCTTGAATTTAGGAGTTTTTTTCATAAATCATTTTTTCCTTTTTGTTCATGTCCCGTGCCGAAATTACCCTGATTTTGTTTTTTCTTAATGTAAAAACCAGAAACAGCTTTCGTCCGGAATTTGTTTGTCCCAAAGCCGCGAAACGCTGCTCGGCGTTGGAGTGTTTTAGATCCCCTGCGACTATTAAAGGTTCATTGAAAAATATCTCCTCACATTCCTCATCAGATACGCTGTGTTTGAGCAGGTTTTTGTTCAGAACGTTAGAACGTTAGAGTATTAGAACTTAGATAAAAATAGCTGGAATTCCAGCAAATTCCAATGTTCCAAGTTCCAATGTTCTACTTTTAATAAATCTCCAGCTTCGGCCCCTCGGTGGTGCGCCGGATGCGCACTATCTCGTAACCCACGCCGGGGTCTGGCCGCTCGGTTTTGGTATATTTCGAAAAGCTGTAAATCTCGAAAACATTCGGCGTGGTGGTGAGCGTGTAGGAATATTCAAGGAATTCGTTTTCCTGTTCTTCCTTATATTCCGCCACATCTTCCTCAACGCGCCCGGTTATCTGCTCCATCGCGTCATCAACCTGATTGGGCAAAAACTCTTTCACGGCGGTTTTTACCGCTTCATAGAATTTATCATCAACTTCCTTGAATATCGTGTTTATGGTCATAGTGTAATCCGGTTAATATGCATTAGAGGTCAGGTTCCAATCACGGTTGCCGCTGGCTGGCTCCGCCGCATCAATATTATCATAAAGCGCAAGGCTGCCGCTGCCTTTGCCGGGAGGTGTGTGGGCACAAGCGCCGAGCGCAAGAAATGACAGCAATAATAATGTGCGAAACATGCGCCGAATTTAAACCCAAATCCGGAACTTTAAAGAAAAAAATTGGGATAGCTTAGTTTAAGAGTTATTTTATAATTTGTCATTCCCGCGAAGGCGGGAATTTTAGGCTAAGACCCTACCTTTGCCAAGGTGAGAGGTAAACTGAGCACCACTTGAATTCCAATGTTCCAAGTTCTAAGTTCTATTTTTTTATCCGGTTCTTCTCATCCACCACCACAACTTTCGGTTTCCAGCTTCTGGCGTCTTCCTCGCCCATTTGCGCGTAAGCCACGATAATCACCTTATGCCCCGGTTTTGCGAGATGCGCCGCCGCGCCGTTTATCTGGATTTCCCCGTCGCCGCCGGGAATCGTGTAAGTGGTGAAACGCTCGCCGTTGGTGATGTTCAAAACGTCAACCTTCTCATGCACAAGGATCCCTGCCGCTTCCAGCAGTTTCACATCCACCGAGATGGAGCCTTCATAGTCAAGGTCGGCCTTCGTCACCGTCGCGCGGTGGATCTTGCCTTTCATCATTTCGACCCTGATACCTGAACTCATGTGGATAATATAATGTTTGCACCTCTAATAATCAACATTTGCCCGTAAATCAAGGGTTTCTGGAGCGTCTCCGGGTTTTTTGCAAGTGTCTATGTGATAAACAGAGATAGAAGTAGCCCAGAGCCAGTGCCATAATGGTGGCGTTAGTATATGACAGAAAACGGAGTTTTTGGTCTAATTCCTTGAATTGGACAGTGTATTGCTGTAATTTTTCCGGATACTCAGCTTCCGGGACAATTACTACATTCCTAGGGAGGTAATCACCGTTTTTAATGGAGTGCTCCTTCATTGCCTGGGTCATGACTAGGGGAGGTTTCTTGTAAACCATCTTAGCTATATTCATATGCTGTCCTGTGACGCTAAGATAAAAGCACAGGCCGATAAATAAATATTTGAAGAATTGCAGGCCCACCATCTGCGCTGCACTAACTGCTCGGCCATCACTGTTGTAATGACGGATTCTGAGGCATATATCGCCAAGGCTGCGGCGTTTTAAGGAGTTGAATATAGTTGCCGCCAGTGCCAGAAAGAGGATGCTGAAAACCAAATAATCAAATTTACAGAATTTGCCTCCGCAGGGAATAAAATGAGGGGCGACATATTGAGCTAGCGCAAGTGACAGTCCCCAGAATACAGCAACGTCAATAATTGATGCGAGCGCCCTTCTCCATAATGCTGCCGTTTTAGTTTCTGCCATTATGCAGCTACCTTGCCCACATAAGCTTCGCAGGCCGCTTTTGCGAGGTTGCGCACCCTTAATATATAGGAAGCCCTTTCGGTAACTCCAATAACCCCGCGCGCATCGAGCAGGTTGAAGGTGTGCGAAGCCTTCACGCATTGCTCATAAGCCGGGATTGCCAGCCCTTTTTCCAGCATGGATTTACATTCTTTTTCCGCGTCCTCGAAATGGCGCAGCAAAATACCGGTATCGGCATGTTCAAGGTTATAGGCCGAATGCTCGCGCTCCTGGCGCAGGAAAATGTCACCATAGGTCACGGTTTTATTATACTTTAAATCAAACACGTTTTCAACGCCCTGAATATACATTGCAAGCCGCTCCAGCCCATAGGTCAGCTCGCCCGCAACCGGTTTGCACTCAATGCCGCCCACCTGCTGGAAATAGGTGAATTGCGAAACCTCCATCCCGTCGCACCATACTTCCCAGCCAAGCCCCCATGCGCCGAGGGTGGGGGATTCCCAGTCATCCTCAACGAAGCGGATATCGTGGTTTTTCTTGTCAATCCCAAGCTCATAGAGGCTTTCGAGGTAAAGCTCCTGAATATCCTCCGGGCTTGGCTTCAAAATCACCTGAAACTGGTAATAATGCCCCAGCCGGTTGGGGTTTTCGCCATAGCGCCCGTCCTTCGGGCGGCGGGAAGGCTGCACATAGGCGGCGTTCCAGCTTTCCGGCCCCAGCGCGCGCAGCACGGTGGCAGGGTGGAAAGTACCCGCGCCCACCTCCATATCGAACGGCTGCAAAATCACACATCCGCGCTCCGCCCAGAAATGCTGTAGGGTGAGGATGATATCCTGGAATGTTTTCGCCTGAGGTGTTTTCATGCGGCCTGTATATATAGTTTTGGGCAATAATTCAACCAAAACACTTGCTTCGATTTGATTTCTGGTTTAAATACCGCCCGGATTAAAGGGAATTATGTCAAAAGAAGATATCATAGAATTCAGCGGCAAGGTGATTGAGGTTCTGCCCAACACCATGTACCGCGTTGAGCTGGAGAACGGCCATATTGTGCTTGCGCACATTTCGGGCAAGATGCGCAAGAACCACATCCGCGTGCTGCTGGGCGACAACGTCGTGGTGGAAATGACCCCATACGACCTCACCAAAGGCCGCATCAAAACCCGTACGAAGTAATGTTTTCGTTCCTGTCATTCCCGCGCAGGCGGGAATCTGACCTAAGACCTCCGCCTGTGCGGAGGTGACATATAAAAGTTATGAAACTAATCCTTGCCTCATCATCCCCGCGCCGTAGTGACCTTCTCACCCAAATCGGTTTTCCTCCCGATATCATCGACGCGCCGGATATTGACGAAACCCCCCGCAAAAAAGAACGTCCTGACGATTTCGCCCTGCGGATGGGGGTTGAGAAAGCGGGAACCATCGCCGCGAAGCATGATGACGCAATCATCATCGCCGCGGATACTCTGGTTGCCCTCGGCACGCGCATCATCGGCAAGGCGGAGAACCGCGAGCAGGCATTCCGCGACCTTTCGCTGATGTCAGGCCGTGCGCACCGGGTTTATACCGGGCTTAGCGTAATCCGTAAATCCGGCGGCAAAACACAAACCTCAAACCGCTTGGTTTGCACAAAGGTGAAGTTCAAGCGCATGACGGCGGATGAGATAAACTGGTATATCGACCGCAACGAATGGCAGGGAAAATCCGGCAGTTTCACCCTGATGGGCATCGGCGCGGGGTTCATCGAATCCATCAGCGGCTCGCACACCAATGTAATCGGCCTGCCGCTCTGTGAAACGCGTAACATATTGATTGGTATGGGATACAGGCCGGTTTAGGCGTGGTTTTCTTTTTCCGCCGGGTGGCTGATGCTGCGGAGGTAAAGCTCCTTATGCTCCTCAAGATATTCAGCTATGATCTGCTGTGCGTCATGCTGTTCGTCCTTGGATTTTATCCAGTTGAAAATAAGGGTGACAAGCGTGGCGAAAGCGATACCGCCGATAAAACCCCATGCAAAAATGCTGAAGATGCCGATTCCTTCTGATGCTATCAGATAGCCCATGATATTCCCCCAACTAACCCTAATATAGCGCAAAAAGGTTAATATTCGTTAAAGCTGGGTTATGTTCTTAAAAATTTCATAAAGGGGGAGGGGAGTCAGTAGTCGGTGGTCTGTAGCTTTTCCACCCCCCTTATGTCCCCCCTTCGTACTCCCTCTCCTATTAGGAGAGGGATGGGGTGAGGTGCTGGGGATGGAACCCCGGAATTTCAGAATTTCGGAACATCGGAAAGCAACCCTCCTCCAACTCCTCCCTCAGGGAGGAGGGCGCGGCCCCCTCTCCTATTAGGAGAGGGATGGGGTGAGGTGCTGGGGATGGAACCTCGGAATTTCCGAATTTCTGATGTTCCGAAATTCCGAAATTCTAAAAATTCTCCTTCAGCCACCCTACAATATTGCCAAAAAAGCCGTTATTGTTATTTGACGCGGTGTTGAAGGTCTGGATATAGCGCCCGCCGGTAGGTTCCACCTTGTCATAGACGTGGTAATTCATTGAAATATAATTGATTAACCCGGCGCTGGCGGAGAAGGCGGAGGAAGATGTCGAATCGGCCATTCCGTCGATCTGCTCCGGGCGGCCAATACGGACGGGTTTACCCAGTTTTTTCATGGCAAGCTCGCGCAGGCCGACAAGCTGGCAGCCGCCGCCGGAAAGCACGATCTGCTGGCTGGCAACCTGTAATATCTTGTTCTGGTTGAGTTTTTCCTTAACCATCTCAAAAATTTCCTCCATGCGCGGAACGATTATCTGCACCAGCCTGGATTTCGGGATGGCGACTTCTTCCGTATATTCGCCGGTATCTTCGTTCATCTGCGCGATCTCGAGCAGGGTTTCGTCGTCGCTGGCGGAAGGGACGGCGCTGCCATAGAGGGTTTTGATGCGCTCGGCGCAGGCGATGGAGGTCGAAAGCCCGCGCGCGATATCCTGCGTTACGTGGGTTCCGCCATAAGGCACGGAATCGGTGAAGATGTTTTTGCCATGATAAAAAACCGAGATCCCGGTCACGCCGCCACCGACTTCAAGCAAGGTAACGCCCAGCTCGCGCTCATCTTCGGTGAGGGCGGAAAGCCCCGCCGCGTGCGAGGAAATTACATAATCCTGCACGTCGAGCTGGCAACGGCTGACGGTGTTGGCGATATTTTTGATGGCGCTTTCGGACGCGGTAATGAGGTGGATATCGGCGGTGAGGGTTTTGCCCGCCATGCCGATCGGGTCGTCAACGCCGCGGATATCGTCAACCGTGAAGGAGATAGGCACGGCGTGGATGATGCGGCGTTTTTCATCCACGAAATTCTGCTTGGCGGCGATGATCCCGCGCTTGATGTCGCGCGGTGTGACGGTTTCGCCGGAGATGTTCACATTCTCATTGACCCGGACGGAGAGGGGATGGCCGCCAGAAACGCTGAGCACTACCTTGTCGATGGTTTCCCCCGCCATTTTCTCTGCGGCGCTGACGGCGGCGATGATTGAATTTTCGGCGAGGCGGATATCGGTTATCGCACCGGATTTTATGCCCTGCGAAAGCTGGTGGCCGATACCGATGATTTTGAGGTGGTTATCGGGTGTTACCTGCGCGATGAAACACACGATTTTAGTTGAGCCGATGTCGAGTACAGCAATCAGTCCGGAGCGGTTTCTAGGCATTATTGCTCCTGACTATCGAATTCCTGATGGTTTCGCCTTTTAATGTTTTGATATAGATCCTGTCGGGCAGGCGCAGGTCGATCGAGCGGATGTTCCTGTCAAGTATCTGCTTTTCGGATTGTAAATAGGAAAGCCTTTCCCACGCGGCGGACATATTGCTTTCCGGCAGCATGACCTCCACCCCGTTCATGAAAACAACGTTCCAGCGGCGCTCGCCCATGCGGATGGCGGATTGCACCTGGTCGAATAAATGCTGCTGCTCGCCGAGGAGGAGAAAAATCTTGCTGGCCTCGGTGTTCGCGCCGGCCCCGGCAACCAGCGGGAAGGGCAGCACGTCGGGCGAGTCGACTTCAGTCAGCACATGGCCTTCGGCATCAATGAGGTAATATTTTTTCTCATAAAGCCAGATGGCGATCGGTTTGCGCTCATTGATAACGATATTGATGCGCGAAGGGAGCTTGCGCTGTACCTGCGCGTCGCGCACCCAGCTTTCCTTCAGGATTTCCCCGCGCAGTTCGTCAAGGTCGAAGGCCAGTATCGGCCTCCCATAGGCAAGGCCGAGGGTTTCCACCAGCGTTTCCTGCCCAAGGTATTTATCGCCTTCAAAAGTGACGCGCTCAAGCTTCAGGCCGGTGCTGGCGGTGAGGTTGTGGAACTTTTCCTTGAAGAAGCTGAGGAAGGTTTTGTTTTCGTCATAATTGTAAATATAGAACCCGACCGCGCCGACCAGCAGGAAAACGGCAATGAACGAAATTTTATACGAACGGCGCAGCCATACGCGCATGCGGCGCATGAAGGCCAGCTTTTCGCAGTTTTCTTCGTATGACTTTCTCTTTTTTGCCATAACCTTTAAAGTTGTTAAGGTGCAGTGCCAATTGTCTAATGTAAAACCGCCCGGATTACAAGAACCCCGTGCCTGAAAGTTTAAACTTTTGGCCTGCTATTATGCAGAGTCGCATTTTTTACAAGAATTTCAACAAGTCCGGTGAAATTAATGCCTGCATGATTTGCTATCTCCGGCGCTAGTGACAGTTCAGTCATACCGGGATGGGTATTGGTTTCAAGAATATAGAATTTTTTGCCGTCAAAACGGAAATCGGTGCGCGAAAGGCCGCTGCATTTCATGGTCTTATGCGCGAGTTCGGCCATTTCAAGCACGGTTTTCTGCTGTTTTGCGGTCAGCGGGGCGGGCATCAGATGCTCGGTTTTGCCGTCGGTATATTTGTTCGTATAATCATAAAAACCGGCTTTGGGCTTGAGTTCGATAACCCCCAACGCCCTGGGTCTGGGGTTTTGCAGCACCGCCACGCTAAGTTCCCGCCCCCCGATGAACTCCTGCACCATTGCGCGGCCATATTTCCATGCTTTTTTCGCCCGCTCAAAATCGGCCTTTTTGCGGATGATGCTCACCCCGACGCTGGAACCTTCCGCCACCGGTTTCAATACATAGGGCAGGGGCATAACATTATGTTTTATTTCGTTAATCTCGCCATAAACGGTTTTTGGGACAACCAGCCCGGCCTGCTGGAAGGCGGCGTTGGAAAGCTCTTTGTCCATGGCCACGGCGGCGGAAGTGACCGAGGAATGGGTGTAAGGGATCCCAAGGAACTCAAGCAACCCCTGCACGCAGCCATCCTCGCCATAAGTGCCGTGGAGGGCGATGAAGGCGACATCCGGCCTGATCTTGAGGAGTTTCTGCGCAAGGTCTTCGCCGACGTCAATTTCGGTAACTTTTTTGAATTTCTGGCGCAGCGCTTTGGCCACCGCCGCCCCGGAGCGTAGCGAAACCTCACGCTCACTGCTCATCCCGCCTGATAATACCGCTATATGCTTGCTCATTCCGGGTCTTATAAACCATAAATCCTGAATCTAAAACCATAAAGTTGTAGTGTCAGTGACAGTGTGAGTGTCAGTTTTTTTCTCCCACTTCCTTGCCACCTCCCCCATCCCCTCCTGATAGGGGCATTGTTTAGTTAATACTGTTGAGAT
>CAZJFC010000039.1:7229-16783 GCA_964545245.1 uncultured Rickettsiales bacterium | reverse complement strand
GGTTGCGGAGAAATAAGCGCGGCCATAACCGCCTGTCGCCAGCACAACCGCTTTTGCGTTGAAGCGGTGGAGATGCCCGGTCTCGAGGTCCCATGAGATAACGCCGACGCATTCGCCCGCATCATTCATGATGAGGTCGAGCGCGAAATGCTCGATGAAGAATTTTGCCTTGTGCTTTAGTGATTGCTGGTAAAGCGTGTGCAAAATTGCATGGCCGGTACGGTCAGCCGCTGCGCAGGTGCGCTGGGCTGTGCCTTCGCCGAAATGGGTGGTCATCCCGCCGAACGGGCGCTGGTAGATTTTGCCTTCAGGGGTACGCGAGAACGGCACGCCGTAATGCTCAAGCTCGATAATCGCGGCAGGGGCTTCCTGGCACATATATTGGATAGCGTCCTGGTCGCCGAGCCAGTCGGAGCCTTTGACCGTGTCATACATATGGAAGCGCCAGTCATCCTCGCTCATATTGCCAAGCGCGGCGGAAATCCCGCCCTGCGCCGCAACCGTATGCGAGCGGGTAGGGAATACCTTGGTTATGCAGGCAGTGTTAAGCCCGGCCTGCGCCATGCCGAAAGTAGCGCGGAGGCCGGCGCCACCGGCGCCCACAACCACAACGTCATAGCTGTGGTCGATAATGTTATAACCTGCAACAGTTTGTTCAGAACTCATTTCTCTCTCCTTCGTCATTCCCTTAATCTTGTCATCCCCGCGCAGGCGGGGATCTTAAGATTCCCTCCTTCGAGGGAATGACAATCTCATTATTTTGCGGGTAATATATTCCGTGAGCCTGAAATGTGAAGTAATTTTTGCGCCGGAGGCAATCTCAGCGCGAAATGTCCTGACGCTGGGAAATCTCTTTTATCATCCTGTCCAGACGCCAGTAAAGATATCCGTCATCCTGTGAGAAAATGGCAAGGGTGTTTGATTGCCACGCCCTCAATTCAAGCCCGTGGTTATGAAGCTCTTCCGGCGAAGGAAGATGTTTCGCAAAGCGCTTTAGATGTTCCTCATCACGGAACTGTAATACCATATAATGTGAATGTTTCCGGTAAAACTCCCCATCGTTTTCCGTTAGCTCAAAGATGTAATCAGGTGTAATTTTATTCAGGCACGCCACCATATCATTAGTGGTGTAAGTTCCACCAATTCCCCGTGGCGGAGGAACCATAAATAAATAATCCCCTATGCTCCCGGAAGCAATTTTTGCGGCAGAAATGGGGACGTGTGTTTCACTTATGAAATATCTGACCATCACGGACGGATAATTAATCTAAATTAATAAGTCAAATTATATTAATCATTTAGTTCAAATTTGTGAATCCGGGGCATTTAAAAACGGCTTCCCTTTTATGAAAACCGCGCATATACAGTCTTTATTATGTTCCAGAACCTTTCAGACAAATTAGGCAATGTTTTTTCAAGGCTGCGCGGCAAGGCACTGCTCAGCGAATCCGATATCGATGACGCGATGCGCGAAGTGCGCGTGGCGTTGCTGGAGGCCGATGTCGCCCTCCCGGTGGTCAAGGATTTCATCGAGAAAACCAAGGTGAAAATCGCGGGTGCGGAGATTGTGAAATCCATCTCCCCGGCGCAGATGGTCATCAAGCTCGTGCAGGACCAGCTTACCGAGATGCTCGGCAGTACCCAGCAGGATTTAAATCTCGACGTTACCCCGCCTGCAATCATCATGATGGTGGGTTTGCAGGGTTCCGGTAAGACCACTTCATCCGCCAAGCTTGGCTTAAGGCTAAAAAACAAGCGCAACAAGAAGGTTCTTCTTGCCTCGCTCGATATTTACCGCCCGGCGGCGCAGGAGCAGCTTAAAATCCTCGGTGAGAAAACCGGGGTTGATACGCTCGAAATCATTGCAGGGCAGAAGCCGCGCGAAATCACCGAGCGTGCGCTTAAGGAAGCGAGGCTTGGGCAATATGATGTGCTTATTCTTGATACGGCAGGCCGCAACCATATTGACGAAGAGTTGATGAACGAAGCAGCGGAAATCCGCAAAATCGCAAGCCCGCATGAAACATTATTGGTGGCGGATTCGCTCACCGGGCAGGATGCGGTGAATATCGCCAAGGAATTCAACGAAAAGCTCGGCCTTACCGGCATCGTGCTCACCCGTGTGGATGGTGATGCGCGCGGCGGCGCGGCGCTTTCGATGAAATCGGTCACCGGTTGCCCGATTAAATTTGTTGGTGTCGGCGAAAAGCCTGAAGAATTTGAAGAATTCTATCCTGAACGCATCGCTGGAAGGATACTTGATAAGGGTGACATCGTTGCCCTCGTTGAAAAAACGCAGGAGCACATTGACGAGGCAGAAGCCAAGAAGATCGAGGCGAAATTCAAGAAAGGCGAATTCGACCTTGATGACCTCGCTAAGCAATTCGACATGATGGACAAGATGGGCGGTTTCGGCTCGCTGATGGGGATGATTCCCGGCCTCGGCAAAATGAAGCAGCAGATAAATGACAAATTGCAGGATGATTCCACCCAGAAGGAACTCCGCCGCATGCGTGCGATAATTTCTTCGATGACCAGGCATGAGCGCCGTGAGCCGCGCATCATCAACGGCGGCCGCAAGGCGCGGATTGCCGCTGGCGCTGGCGTGCAGGTGGCGGATGTGAATAAAATCCTCAAGCAGCACCGCAACATGGCAGACATGATGAAGAAAATGGGCAAGATGAGCCAGAAAGGCATGATGCGCGGCGGGCTGCAAAACCTTATGGGCGGGGCAGGCGGTTTTCCGGGTGGTGGCTTCAAGATGTAATTAACCCATTTATTATATGGTGAGGGTAATTAATAACGGATTCTTTATATAAAATACCCCACACTTGATATTAATCATACAACAGGAGAACCTTATGAAATCATTAAAAAACACGGCAATTATTTTCACGGTGGTATTACTCACCGCATGCGGCAACACAAAATCTGACCGCGCCCTTTCCGGCGCCGGTATAGGCGCTGCGGCAGGTGGTGTCGGTTCCGCGGTATTTGGCGGCAGCCCTGTCACCGGCGCGGTGGTTGGTGGCGCAGTCGGCGCTGCAACCGGCGCACTCACGGACAAGGATGATGTCGACCTCGGTAAACCAGTCTGGAGATAAAATAACTGAATGACGTCCGTTATAATGGCGTTAACAGGCCGCTCTGGGTGCATACGGGGCGGCCTGTTTTTTTTTTGGCAATTATCTCCCCGCCATAAGTACATCCTCCATAGTCACCCCGTCGTATGACGGGGTCCGGTTCATTTGGCAATCACCGGGAGTGGCAAAGCTAACCGGATCGCGGGATAAACCCGCGATGACGGGGGCTTATATTTTGTTTAAGGGGATATAGTCGGTTTTTTATAACGGACAGTTTGCGCGGGCCTGTCTGGAATACCGGACTCTGTTTTTTTGCTCGTTGTATTTGCTCCCGCGTTCTGATATATTGCCCGCTCAAATTTTTCAGTATCGGGGAAATTATGCCGGAAAATAATGAAGTGAAAAAAGACATAACATTCGAGCAGGCCGTGGCCGAGCTTGAGGCGATCGTCCGCAAGCTGGAAAGCGGGCAGGCCGGGCTTGAAGACGCAATAAAAGACTATGAGCGCGGCAACGAACTGCGCAAGATCTGCGAGGCGAAGCTTAACGAAGCGAAGCTTAAGGTTGAAAAAATAATCAAAAACCAGGATGGTTCAGTAACAACGGAAGAAACTTCATATGCCTAATTACCAGACAAGCCTTAAAGAAGCGCTAGACCTCGTTATTCAAGACCTTCACGAAAAAATGGATGTGATCCTGCCCGAAGCCGCAAACAACCGCGAAGGCAAAGTGATTGAAGCCATGCGTTATTCCTCCCTGGCCCCGGCGGGAAAGAAGCTCCGCCCGTTCCTTGTGGCGGCAAGCGCGGGGCTTTTTGGCGTTTCGCGCAATGTTTCCATGCAGGTTGCGGCAGCGATTGAATTCATCCATGTTTATTCACTCATCCACGATGACCTCCCGTCAATGGATAATGACGATTTCCGCCGTGGCCAGCCGTCATGCCACAAAAAATTCGGTGACGCGGCGGCAATTCTGGCGGGTGACGGGTTGCTTACCCTTGCGTTTGAAGTGCTTTCCGATGATACTACCCATCCAAGCGCGCAGGTGCGTTGCGACCTGGTGAAGGAAATCGCGAAAGCGGCGGGCGTATTCGGCATGGTCGGCGGCCAGATGATGGACCTTGAGGCCGAGCATGAGGAATTAACCGTTGATGAGATTATCCACCTCCAGCGCATGAAAACCGGCGCGATGTTTGCTGTTTCGTGCGAAGCGGGGGCGATTCTGGGCAAGGCAGCGCCGCGCCTTCGCATTGCTTTGCGCGGATACGCGAACGCTATCGGCCTTGCTTTCCAGATTACCGATGACCTCCTCGATGTGGAAAGCAGCCTTGAGGTTGCGGGCAAGCCGGTGCGTCAGGACAAGACCAAGGGCAAGGCGACGCTGGTTTCCGCGCTGGGTATTGACAGGGCGCGTAATCAGGCGAAAATGCTGGTGAGCCAGGCGAAGACCCATCTGGAAGTTTTTGACGAAAGGGCCAATGTGTTAAGGCAATTGGCTGATTATATTACTGAAAGGAAAATGTAATGGCTGAGGAAGTTAAAGAGCGGCAGGAGCCTGAAATAAAGCAGAAACCTCCGGCTTCACTCTTAAGGAACCTCATTTTTCTGTTTTTGTTTCTTGCTGTTGCCGGGCTGGTCGGCGTGACCTTGCTTCCCGCGGAATACCAGCGGAAACTCGGCCTTGCCGGAACTGCGGAAATTGAAACCCCACCCCCGGTGGAAGAAATTGCTGTGAAGGAAGCCCCTGTTGCTGATAATAATGAAAACCCTGCTGATGAGAGCGACCCTGAGCCTTTGGCAAAAGAGGAACTGCCGCCCGAACCCCCAAAAATTCCCCCGCAGTTTATGCCGGATGTAAAACGCCTTGAAACGCTTGAGCAGCACAACCGCCTGCTCACGATTTATATCGCAGCGAGCGAGCTTCAACAGAAAATAAGCGACCCGGAAAAATTCCGTTTCGGGATGGTTTTCCTTTCCTCCGCCGCGCAGGGCGAAACTGACCTTGAAGGCAAAATTGACCTGCTGAGGCAATCAGCGGAGGGGGATTTCCCGACCATCAATTCTTTAAAGAAGGAACTGAGGGAGATTCACCGGAAGATTGATTCCCGAAAGGAAATAACTTTCTGGGGCAGTGTAAAATCCGCTGTGGACGGGCTGGTTGAGGTGACGAAAACCAGCGGTGATGTTGACGGTTCGGATTATCAGGCAGTTATCCGCCGGGCGGAAATCGCGCTTGAGAAAAACGATATAAATACGGCGATTGCGGAAGTTACCAAGCTGGAAGCAGATGGCGAGGAATGGGTGATGAAGGCCAAGAATTTGAGCCGCGTTATTGAAGTCACCGGCCAGATTCTTGATTATGCAAGGACGCGGCTGGTTGAAATTGCCGCTCCGGCAAAACCCGAAATTACACAGGTGAAAGTGCCGAAAGTATATAACCGCGCGTTTGTAACCGGAACAACAGGAGGAAGTTTCTGATGTTAAGGCTGGTTTTCATTATCCTGATTTTTGTCGCCGCCGCCCTCGGCTGGACGGTGCTGCAAAACTATGATTTCCCTATCACGCTGGAACTGAAAGGCTATGAGGCGCGTACCTCGATGGCGAAAGTTTCGGTGCTGCTGCTGATAGTTTTTATCCTGCTTTATTTCTTCCTCAAGACGGTCATCTGGGTAAAGAACTCCCCGAAACGCTTCATGGCGAAGCTGCGCAAGGAGAACGAGGAAAACGGCTATAAGAACATATTAAGCGGTTTTTCCGCGCTGGCGGCGGGAGATGTTTCCCGCGCGAAAAAACTTTCCGACAAGGCGGCAAAAGCCCTTCCCGATGAAAACCTCGTGAAACTGCTCCAGGCGCAAACCGCGAAAACCGCCGGCGAGAAAGACCTTGCGAACCGCCTGTTCACGGATTTGACCCAGACCGAAGAAGGGAAATTCATCGGTTTCCGCGGGCTTATCAGCGAGGCGATTGACAGCAACCAGCCGCAGAAAGCCCTTGAAATTGCCGATAACCTGCTGAAAGACAGCCCGAAAAGCGTCTGGCTGAACTCCGCGCTGATCGATCTTGGCTTCCGCAACCAGGATTGGGACAAGCTTGAGCGATACCTGCGCAAGGCCGAGGCAAACCGTGCCATTGATAAAGCGGAACTGGCGGAAAAATTCGCGGTGTTTTATTATATCAAGGCAACCATCGCCAAACAGGAATCCCGCGTGGAAGATGCGGTGTGGCTGGCTGAGCGCGCCCTGAAATATAACAATGATTTCCTTCCTGCCGCGATTTTCCTGTCCGGGATCCTGATAGAATCCGGGGAGCTTAAGAAAGCAAGGTCGATTATTGAAAAACAGTGGAAAAACCAGACCCATCCGCTGCTCGCGAAATATTATGACGAAACAATTACCGTGCGTGGCGGGAAAAACCGCCTGAAGCAGATAAAAAAACTCTTTGACCTTGCGCCGGAAGATATTGAAAGCATTGCGGTTTATGCCCGCCTGCTGATAACCGAAGGGCAGAAAACGGAAGCGCGGGAGTTGCTGGAAAAGGCGCAGAAACTCCGTGAAACGCGCGCGGTCTGCCAGCTTATGGCGCAGATTGACGACCGTGTGGCATGGCAGAACCGCGCCGCTACCGCGCCGGAAGATAAATGCTGGCATTGTCGCTTGACCGGTGCTAGATATCCCGACTGGCAACTTTATTCTGAAAGCGGCGAGCTGAACACCATTGTTTGGGATTATCCGCCGGAATCAGCGAAGGTTGCGTTCGGAACAACCAAATATTTATTGCTTAGCTGATTATGAACAAAAGCCAGATTGCCCGCCGCAAGATGATTGAAGGGCAAATTTATACGAACAACGTGCAGGATGAAAGGGTGCTTGCCGCGCTGGAAATTATCCCGCGGGAAGATTTTGTGCCGGAAAATTTCAAGGGCGCGGCATATGCCGATGCACCGATTGAGCTTGGCCGGGGCAGGTTCCTGCCTGACCCGCTTACCTTCGCCCGCCTGCTGAAAGCGGCGGAAATAAGGCCGGAGGATAAAGTCATGGATATCGCCTGCGCGACAGGTTATTCAACCGCGGTTATCGCGCAGCTTGCCGCCGAGGTGCTGGCGATTGAAAGCGACAGGGAGTTTGCCGCCGCCGCTGATGCCGCGCTCCAGAAACTGGGTATAAACAACGCTAAAATCCATTCCGCCGAGTTGCTGCTTGGGGCGAACAAGTCAAAGCAGTTTGACGTGATTTTCATCGGCGGCAGGGTCGAGCAACTGCCGGATATCCTGATCTCCCAGCTTAAGGATGACGGGCGGTTGGTGACGGTCCTTGATAACCCGGAAGATGCGGATGCCCCGGCGAATATCGTCATTATCACCAAAAACGGCAAGGCGGTCGCGATAAACCGCATGGAGCAGGCGCACGCGCCAAAACTAACCGAATTCAACCGCGCCCGCGGGTTTGTGTTTTAGGGAAGTCGTAAGTCGTAGGTCGTAAGTCGTAAGCAAGGGAACGGTTCCGAGCGAAGCGAAGGCAAGCCCAAAAATTTGTTTTTTGAGGGCGCTAGCCTTAGTGGCGACTGAACGATAATAAGTTATTCTTCAGCTATTGGAATCGATTCATCCAGCTTGGTGACGTAATTCAGCGCATTGCCGATTTGCGCGTTGTTCAAATGGCGGGAAACTTTCTGCACGTTTTCCAGCGCTTTTTTCTTGTCCGCCTCGTTGCTCATGCGGTCGGCGGCGAGGTTATACCATGCATAGGCCAGTTCAAGGTTCTGGCTTGTGCCTTCACCGTTTTTATAAAGCGAGGCAAGGTTCATCATGGCTTTGGTGCTGCCTTTTGAAGCGGCTTTCTCAAACCATTTGAAGGCTTCTTTCGGGTCTTTTTTCACGTTGTTGCCGCGGCGGTACATGACACCAAGGTTGTTCTGCGCCTGTAAATTACCAAGGTTGGCCTCGCGGATGACCCAGTCAACACTGTTGGGCTGGACGGCTGTCTCGGCTGCGGTTTTTACCCCGGCTGGCGCAGTGGCAGCAGCGGTTTTTGCCGGTTTCTGCGCTGCCTGTTGTTTGCAGCCAGGGTCAGGGTTGCCGCGTTGCGCGGCCATCAGGCAATATTCTTCTAATTTGAGTTGCTGCTGGTTTGCCGGTTGCTGGTACTGATAAACAAGAGGCGCTGCTGCTGCGGTTTTTGGCGCAGGCTGTGCTGCTTGCGCGGGCGGGGTTGCCGGAGCGCGCAGGGAGTTTTCGAGCAGGGCAAGGTTGAATGCCGCGTCGGAATGCCCCCGGTCTGCCGCCATTTTATACCAGCGCATCGATTCCTGCGGGTCGGGGTGGACGCCTTCGCCGCGCTGGTAAAAAATACCCAGATTATACATGGCCTCGATATTGCCGTGATTGGCGGCGGATTTGCACCATTTTACGGCTTGTGCCAGGTCGCGCGGCATGCCGTTGCCCATGAAATACATGCCGCATAGCTTGAATTCCGCGGTTGAGTTGCCATTATAGGCGAGCGGCTGGATGTCTTTTATCGCAGCGTTGTAGTCACCTTCGGCAAGGGCCTGAAGCCCGCGTTCAAGGTTAGGCTCGGCGAGCGCTACTGACGGCGCGAAAATAGCTATGAGCAATAGTTTACGCATATTCATAGATTAACGTTTTTAAAAGCGTTTTGCAAGGAAGATAGCAGCTTTTGAGACGGTTTTTATCGTCCCGGTGAAGATTTCATAACCCGGCATTTCCTTTGCGTGGTTTTCCAGCCCGGTGTCGCGGTGTTCCAGCTCCTCGGCGCGGAATTTCCTGATTGTGGCCTTGAGTTCCTTGTCATCGACAATATCTTCCTGCGATTTATAATGTTCGTCGATAACTTCCTCAACCGCCACGGTGCAGGCCATAGCCGCCTTTTTACCAAGCAGGGCGGAACCAATGCCCAGCGCCAGCCCGCCGACATGCCATAGCGGCATAAGGATCGAGGGGCGCACCTTCTTTTCGGCTATGAGTTCGTTGAATTTTTGTAGGTGCTCCTGTTCCTGCTCCAGCATATGGCGCAGTTTCGGTGCGAGGTCGGATTTCCCAAGCACCATGAGCTGGCCTTCATAAATGCGGTTTGCACCATATTCCCCCGCGTGGTCAACGCGGATGATCTCATCGATAGTATCGGCATTCGGGTTGGGTTTCATGTCTGTGATTTGTGGTTTGAGTATTGAGTATAGCGGAAAGATGGTACAATCCACAATACTCAATTCACAAAACTCATTAATGTATTTTTCAGCAATTCCAAATTTTCCGGTTCGCTCATGCGGTGCGTGCCGGATTTGACATATGTTACCACCACATCATTGCTTTTCACCTGCTGCGCGATGCGCCCGGAGAATTCATAAGGCACATCCTCATCATTCATGCCGTGCAGCAGGCGGACAGGGCAGGTTATCGGCAATAACCCTCCTCCAGCCTCCTCCCTCAGGGAGGAGGCTTTAAGCACTCCCTCTCCCT
>CAZJFC010000039.1:1469-7219 GCA_964545245.1 uncultured Rickettsiales bacterium | reverse complement strand
GCCAGATGGTTGCGTCCGTCTTCTATGAGTTTCCACGTAATCGGATAAGGCTCCTGATCGTCATAGCAATTGGGAATCATAACCTTTCCCGTGCGCTCCATTTCCTCGCGCTGCCGGGGGGTGAACATCTCCCATATCAATTCCTCGGTAAAATCCGGCGCGGCGGCAATTCCTATCAGTGCTTTAACGCGCTGCGGGCGGGCGAGGGCGGCAAGCAGCATCAGCCACCCGCCCATGCTGGAGCCGATGATTATGATTTCCCCGCTGGTGAGTTCATCAATGACTTTCAGCGTATCGGCAAGCCAGATACTGATTGTGCCATCTTCAAATTTGCCTTCGCTTTTGCCGTGGCCGGAATAATCAAACCGCACAAAACCAAGCCCCGCCTCGCGGCAGATGCCTTCAAGGAACACGGCTTTGCTCCCTTCCATGTCGGATTTAAAGCCGGAAAGGAAAACTACCGTAGGGCTTTTGCCTTCGAGTTTGTTATATGCGATATGGGCGAGTTTTTTTACCATATGGTGTTTATCGGATAATTTGAAAAAGTTTTATCATCAGTCGCAACGAAAAGGTTTTGCTGCATCGCCTGGCAAATAAGCATCCTGTCGAAAGGGTCTTTATGCACCGGGGCAAGTTCGCTTAAATAATACGCGTCTTCCTGCGTGAACGGAAGCGGTGATATTGAATACAGGTTTGTTATTTCTTTAATCACCTGATGGGCGGGCTTGCGGAAAACCGATTTGCCGATTGATTCTTTCAATATCATCTCCCACACGGAGATCGAACTTAGCAGGATTTCATTCTCCGCATCCAGAATCAGATCGAGCGTTTTTTTAGGGATAAGTTCTTCTTTTCCGGCCAGATATATGAAAGCGCAGCTATCCAGCAGGATTTTCATTCTGCGCCTTTATCAGTTAACGGAGCTTCACCATTCCACAGGGCAAGCTCCTCATCGGGCAGCGGCTCAAAAAACGCAGGGTTTATCTCGATTATATCCTTGAATGCCCCGGCGGCCGGGCGGCGTTGCTTTTGTTTATGCGGAGTTATGTTTATGTCGCCGATAACTTTGTTATGGCGGCACAAAGTGATTTGCTCGCCCTGCTCAAGCAAATGTATGAAATGGCTCAAATTGGCCTTGAATTCATGGATATTAACATTCATGACTATATTATAGACCATATTTATGACCAAGTCAATGGCCTGATTATCGCAGGTAGTTATTGATAGATAAAACCTATCAATATCAAAAAATCGATAAGTTTTACTTATGGATCTGGAAGGGGTTTATATAACTTGGCTAGCCAAGGTTACGTCATTGCGAGGAAGGCAACGCCTGACGAAGCAATCCAGTCTGGATTGCCGCGCTCACGCTGTTCGCTCTCAATGACACGTTAGGGCTGGTTATGTATACAAATACTTTATTTTTCGCGGTGCCGCTCAATTTCCGCGCCAAGGGCGGCGAGGCGGCGCACTACTTTCTCATAGCCGCGGTCGATATGGTAAACGCGGTTGATGCGGGTTTCGCCCTTAGCGGCCAGCGCCGCGATTACCAGCGAGAACGAGGCCCGCAAATCAGTAGCCATTACCTGAGCGCCTTTAAGTTGCTTCACGCCCTTGACAACGGCGGTGTGGCCGGTGATCTTGATGTCAGCACCCATGCGGTTCAGCTCCGGCACGTGCATGAAGCGGTTCTCGAAAATATTTTCCTCAATGGTTGAGGTTCCTTCGGCAAGGCACATCAGCGCCATGAACTGCGCCTGCATGTCGGTGGCGAAGCCGGGGAAGGGTGCGGTGACGATGTTTACCGCCCTGATGCCGTTGCCGCGCGCGCGGATCCCGCCATTTTCAATGTCGATGATGATTCCCGCCTCGCGCAGTTTCGGCAGTGAAAGCCCCATGATGTCCGGGTTGACGTTCTCAATGAATATGTCCCCCCCGGTGATTCCGGCGGCGGCGATGAAGCTTCCAGCCTCGATACGGTCGGCAACGGTTGTGTGTTCAACCCCGGAAAGCGAGCTTACCCCGGTGATTCTGATCGTTTCACTTCCCGCGCCTTCAATCTTTGCCCCCATTTTGCCCAGCATATCGGCAAGGTCGGCGATTTCCGGCTCGCGCGCGGCGTTGTGCAGCGTGGTGACGCCCTCAGCCAGCGTTGCCGCCATTAAAATGTTCTCAGTCGCGCCCACGGAAACCTTCTCGAAAAATATCTCCGCGCCTTTCAGTTTTTTGCATTCCGCGATAACAAAACCGTCTTCAATGTCGATTTTCGCGCCCATCTGCTCCAGCGCTTTCAGGTGCATATCGACCGGGCGTGTGCCGATCGCGCAGCCGCCGGGGAGGGAAACCCGCGCCTTGCCAAACCGCGCAACCAGCGGCCCCAGCACGATGATCGAAGCACGCATGCGGCTCACCAGCTCATAAGGCGCGGTGAGTTCGGTGATGTTGTCGGCCTGCAATTCAAGGGTGTTATCCGGCAGAAATCCTCCCCTCCCTGAGGTGGAGGAATATTCTTCTAACCCCCTCCCTGAGGGAGGGAAATATTCTTTTATCCCCCTCCCTGAGGGAGGGGGTGGGGGGAGGGTTTCTTCCGGCTGTATAAGTCCAAACCCCTCCCTGACCCTCCCCTCAGGGGAGGGGACAGAAAGCTTCACCCCCAGATGCGCAAGCAGCCGCGCCATTGAGGTGATATCGGCAAGCTCCGGCACGTTGTGGAGGGTGACTTTCCGGTCGGTAAGAAGCGCCGCGCAGACGAGTTTCAACGCCGAATTTTTCGCGCCGCCGATCTTAACGCTGCCTTTCAGCGCCTTCCCGCCGTTGATGGTGAAATAGTCCATTTAGCCAAACCGCTCCGGGTCGCCGGGGTAAACGCCGAGGAGCTTCACTTTTTTGGTGAAGAAGCCGAGTTCCTCAATGGCAAGCTGCACGCTGCGCTGCTTCGGGTGGCCGAGGAAGGAGATGAAGAAATCCGCGTTGTCGGATTTTCCGCCCGGAATATAGCTTTCCAGCTTAAGCATGTTCACATTGTTGGTGGCGAACCCGCCGAGGGATTTATACAAACCGCCGGGAATGTTGCGGATGGTGAAAAGCAGGGTGGTGATGATATTCGGCGCGGGGTCAGGGTCATTCGGTTCTTTGCTGATGGCGATGAAAATGGTTTTGTTGCTTTCAACATCCTCCATATTCCGCTTGAGGATTTTTAAATTATAAATCTCCGCCGCGAGTTCCGAGCCGATGGCGGCTTTTGTCACATCATTCAGTTCCGCCACTTCCTTAGAGGCGATTGCGGTATTGGCTGCGGCCTTTGTTTCCAGCCCAAGGGCGCGGATGTTCTTGTTGCATTGCATGAGCGCCTGCGGGTGCGAACGGACTTCCTTTATGGTTTCAAGACTGGCGTCTTTTGGCGCAAGCAGATGGTGCTCAATACGCTGGAAATGTTCGCCGATGATATGCACGCCGGTATGCGCCAGAATGTTATGCACCTCGGCAACTCGCCCGGCATGGGAGTTCTCGATCGGGATAAGCCCGATTTCGGCTTTGCCCTGCTCAACCGCCTCGAAGACATCGTCAAAGGTCGGGCAGGGAAGGGTTGTCATGTAAGGGTAGGCTTTACGGCACGCCATATCGGAATGTGCGCCCGCTACGCCCTGAAATGCGATAATATTCTTGCTCATTTGCTTTATATAGCGTGTTTTGGTAGATTATGTAAAGTCGCTAGTCACTGGTCCCTAGTCTTTAGCCAGTAGCCAGTGACTAGCGACCAGAGACTAAAGGATGAAATACAAAAAAATAGCCATATTGGCCGATGATTCGGAAAAAGCCGCAGAATCGCTTTCGCGGCTGAAATATCTATACGATTTCCTGAACCGCGACATAAAGCCCGAAAAGGCCGACCTTGTGGTGGTGCTGGGCGGTGACGGGTTTATCCTGCACACCATCCACCGCCTAATGGAGCAGGACATCCCGGTTTATGGCATGAACTGCGGAACTATCGGCTTTTTGCTCAACACATACCACGAGAAAAACCTGCTTGAGCGGATTGAAAAGGCGCATCCCGCCGTTCTCCACCCGCTGGAAATGAAGGCGAAGGGCGTGAACGGCAAGCAATATACGAGGCTTGCGGTGAATGAGGTTTCGCTGCTGCGGGAAGTGGCGCAGGCGGCAAAAATCCGTGTTAGCGTCGATAAGGTGGTGCAGATCGACGAAATGATTTGTGACGGCGTGCTGGTTTCCACCCCCGCGGGCAGCACGGCCTATAACCTTTCCGCCAACGGGCCGATCATCCCGCTGGACAGCAGGATTCTGGCGCTTACCCCCATCAGCGTTTTCCGCCCGCGCCGGTGGAAGGGGGCGCTGCTGCCTTCCGACAAGGAAATTTCCTTTGAGATTCTGGAGCACAGGAAGCGCCCGGTTTCCGCCGTGGCGGATTTCCACGAGATACGCGAGGTGAAGGAAGTGGTGGTGCGCGAGCGCCGCGACCTGAATATCAAAGTCCTTTTCGACAGCAACCACACCCTGCAGGACCGCATCATCAAAGAGCAGTTCATGCTCTGAATAGCGGTTTTTGCCTGTGGTAAAATGGCACTTTTCGGATATTTTTTGTTAATGCCATGTAAATTATTGTAATATAATCATAATTTATGCACCCCAAAACCCGGTTTTCAGGTTGGTGGTGTGTTATAATGGGAATTGTAAGGTGGGAGAAAAACCAGTTTCGGTCTTTTACCCGTTTTACACAAAATTCTGTTGCACCCCTAATTTCATGAATTAAAGTTAATATCATGTTCGATCGTATCATTGACGCGCTTCACAACCAGGTCATGAAGCTTATATCCTTTGCCTTCGTGGCGGCGGCTATTGTGGTTTTTGCCTCAATCATAACCCATAACGGCTCAGACCCTTCGTTTGACAACGCCACCTCGGCTGAAACCCAGAACATTATCGGTTCTTTCGGCGCACATCTTTCCGATTTGCTGCTGCAATTCTTCGGCTATGCCGCGCCGCTTTTATGCCTGATTTTCCTCACTTGGGCATATCGTTTTTATCAGGGTTTGCCGGTCACTAAATTCTGGTTCCGCATCATCATGGGCATCACCGCGCTAAGCTGCCTTGCCGCCTTTCTCGCCATTTTTGACCTTGGCGGGGTGATCGGCGGATTCGCCAAAAACCAGCTTTACCTCAACCTCACCCAGCCGATTTATAACACGCTGTTCATCATCGGGCTGGTGGTTTCGATGCATTTTGCTTCCGGCCTGCGCCTGCGCGAGGAAAAGGAGTTTTACCAGAAGTTCATCGCGCCGTTCAACAAGGCGATGGATATGGCGAAAAAGGAAACCACGCAAACCGTGAAACGCGCAAGGCTGAAAAAGGAAAAAAGCGAGCGCATCGAGCCGAGCATAACCCGCACGGAATATGCCGGGCGCATTGCGAACAGTAACAGCCCTGAGCCGCGGCCAAAACGTGCCGCCAAACAGGCCAGACAAACCAGCCTGCTGCTAAGCGAAATGGACGATGATTTTGAGATGCCGTCAACCGAGTTGCTGCGCGAAACCCCGCACCGCTACCAGACCGCCCGCATGAGCGAATCCGCCCTTTCGCAGAACGCGAAAATCCTTGAAGGGGCGCTGCATGATTTCGGCGTGAAGGGCGAGATTTCAAAAATCAGCCCCGGCCCGGTGGTCACGCTTTATGAATTCTCCCCGGCTGCAGGTATCAAATCCAGCCGGGTGATTGGCCTTGCTGATGACATTGCG
>CAZJFC010000039.1:0-1459 GCA_964545245.1 uncultured Rickettsiales bacterium | reverse complement strand
TGACGATATCGCGCGGTCGATGTCGGCGGTGTCGGCCCGTATCCCCACCATCCCCGGCCAGAACGTGATGGGTATCGAACTCCCCAACAGCAAGCGCGAAACGGTTTACCTGCGTGAAATGTTTGAAACCGAAGAATTCAGGGAAACCACTGCCAAGCTGCCAATCGCGCTGGGCAAGGATATCGGCGGGTTGCCGATCGTGGTTGACCTCGCGAAAATGCCGCATTTGCTGGTTGCGGGCACGACGGGTTCGGGCAAGTCCGTCGCTATCAACACCATGATCCTTTCGCTGCTTTACCGCCTCTCGCCAAGCAAATGCAAGTTTATCATGATCGACCCCAAGATGCTGGAACTCAGCGTTTATGACGGCATCCCGCACCTGCTCGCGCCGGTGGTGACGGAGCCGGGCAAGGCCGTGACCGCGCTGAAATGGGTGGTGAAGGAAATGGAAAGCCGCTACCGCCTGATGTCCACACTCGGCGTGCGTAACCTTGACGGCTACAACGCCCGCATTGAGGAGGCAGTCGCCAAAGGGGAGGATTTAAGCCGCAGCGTGCAGACGGGGTTCGACCCGGAAACCGGAAAACCGATCATTGAAACAATCCCGATTGAAACCAACAAGTTTCCTTACATCGTGGTTATCGTGGACGAAATGGCGGATTTGATGCTCGTCGCCGGGAAGGATATCGAGGCTTCCATCCAGCGCCTCGCGCAAATGGCGCGTGCGGCGGGAATCCATATCATCATGGCGACCCAGCGCCCGTCGGTGGATGTTATCACCGGGGTAATCAAGGCCAACTTCCCGACGCGCATCAGCTTTCAGGTGACCTCGAAGATCGACTCGCGCACAATTCTGGGCGAGCAGGGGGCAGAGCAGTTGCTGGGGCAGGGTGATATGCTCTACATGGCCGGTGGTGGCCGCATTTCGCGCGTCCACGGGCCGTTCGTGGAAGACCGCGAAGTGGAAAAATGCGTGAACTTCCTTAAATCGCAAGGCACGCCGTCATATATCGAGGAAGTCACGAAAGAGGAAGATTTCGGCGGTGAGGATATGCTGATCGATGAGGAAGGCGGCGATGATGAAGCGCTTTACCGTCAGGCGGTGCAGATCGTCGTGCGCGACAAAAAGGCTTCGACGAGTTATGTCCAGAGAAGGCTGCGTATCGGCTATAACCGCGCCGCGTTGCTGATCGAGAAGATGGAGGAGGATGGAATCATCTCACCCCCGAACCATGCCGGGAAGCGCGAGATTCTGAGCGAAGCGGCTTAATAGGGGTAGTTTTTAGTTTCAGTTTTTAGTTTCGGTTCACTCCCTCTCCTATGAGGAGAGGGCGGGGTGAGGTGCTGGAGATGGACATCAGGGTTTTTGGGCTTCGGTAACTAAGTCGTCATCGCGCACTTGATGCGGCGTTGTTGCATGGCTCCCGCCGCCCATTGAAATATAAGCATAATTTTTGTC
>CAZJFC010000038.1:16460-17368 GCA_964545245.1 uncultured Rickettsiales bacterium | reverse complement strand
CCGGTAGTGGTTAGAGGTGCAGCAATACCGGAAATTCCCCAAAGTAAGCCATATACCCCGTTAGGCGGATATGGCGGAGGATATAAACCATATGGCAGCAACTATTAAAATAACAAACACACAGGAATAAGAATGTCAGTATTAGTATCAAAAAACACCAAAGTCATCTGCCAGGGTTTCACCGGCAAAGAAGGCACATTCCACTCGGAACAGGCGATTGCCTACGGCACTAACATGGTCGGTGGCGTAACTCCGGGCAAAGGCGGCGAGAAACACCTTAACCTGCCAGTGTTCAACACCGTTGCCGAAGCGCGTGAGAAAACCGGTGCTGATGCGTCAGTTATCTACGTTCCGCCCCCATTCGCGGCGGATGCGATCCTTGAAGCGGTGAACGCTGAAATTCCGCTGGTCGTGTGCATCACCGAAGGCATCCCGGTGCTGGACATGGTGAAGGTAAAAAAAGCGCTCGCGGGCAGCAAAACCCGCCTTATCGGCCCTAACTGCCCCGGCATCATCACGCCGGGCGAGTGCAAGATCGGCATCATGCCCGGCCATATCCACAAAAAAGGCTCAATCGGCATCGTGTCAAAATCCGGCACGCTCACCTATGAAGCGGTCGCGCAGACCACTGCCGAAGGCTTCGGCCAGACCACCTGCATCGGCATCGGCGGCGACCCGGTTAACGGCACCAGCTTCATCGATTGCCTTGAGATGTTCCTTGCCGACGATGAAACCAAAGCGATCATTATGATCGGCGAGATCGGTGGCGACGCGGAAGAACAGGCAGCCGAGTTCATCGCCAAAAGCAAGATCAAAAAACCGATGGTCGGCTTCATCGCTGGCCGCACCGCGCCTCCGGGCCGCCGTATGGGCCACGCCGGCGCTATCATTTCCGGCGGCAAAGGCGG
>CAZJFC010000038.1:0-16450 GCA_964545245.1 uncultured Rickettsiales bacterium | reverse complement strand
GGAGAAATAGGCGGGGGGATGGAGGCTGAGGCTGCGCGCTATATTAAGGAGTCGGGTACGACGAAGCCTGTAGTCGGGTTTATAGCCGGAGCTACGGCGCCGAAAGGACGCAGGATGGGCCACGCCGGCGCTATCATTTCCGGCGGCAAAGGCGGCGCGGAAGATAAAATCGAAGCCATGCGCTCCGCCGGCATCAAAATCTCCGACAGCCCTGCCCGCCTGGGCAAGACCATGAAGGAATTGCTGGCCGCTTAGTTGCCTCAAATCAGCAAATAAACATAATGGCTCCAAGCGGGGCCATTATTGCTTCCGGAAAGCTTTTTTCACTAGAAAATTTTCCCCAAAGGTATATATAGCAGGCACATAGCAACCACCTGTCAGAGGAAGTTTAACCATGTCGAACGATTATCTTTTCGGCTCAAACGCCATTTTCATTGAAGAACTTTATGAGCAGTTCAAACAGAACCCGTCTTCTGTCGACGCTTCATGGAAAGAGTTTTTTGAGAAGAATTCCGGCGGCAAGTCGGAAGCTCCGTGGGCTAAAAAATCCAACAAGATAATCGGCGGGGTTGACCCTGAAGCATCCGCCAAACCTTCCAACCAGAACGCAAAACAAACTGCGGCCGATTCCGCCGTGGCGGATTCCATCAAGGCCGTGATGCTCATCCGCGCTTACCGCGACCGCGGCCACACCATCGCCAACCTTGACCCGATGAAACTTTCGGAAATCCACGCCGGTTCCGAGCTTGACCCGGCGACCTACGGCTTCACCGAGGCCGATTATGACCGCCCGATAACCCTTAACGGCCAGCTTGGCCTGCAAAAAGCAACCTTACGCGAAATCCTCAACCTGCTTTATGTCATTTACTGCGGCAATATCGGGTTTGAGTTTGAATACATCAACATCCCCGAAGAGCGTAACTGGCTGCGCGAAACCGTTGAATCCAGCCGTCCGGGCTTCACCCTAAATTTTGAGGAGAAAAAACGCCTCCTCGGCACCCTCACCGAAGTCGAGGGCTTCGAGCAGTTCATCCACGTGAAATTCACCGGAACCAAGCGCTTCTCGGTTGAAGGCGGCGACGCTGCCATCCCGGCGCTTAAAACCATCATCGAAACCTCGGCGACCAACGGCGTTGAAGAGGTCATCATCGGCATGCCCCACCGTGGCCGCCTCAACATACTCACCGCCGTGATGGGCAAGCCCTATGCCGCGATGCTTTCCGAGTTCCACGGCAATCTTTCCATGCCGGACGGCCTGCCATCTTCCGGCGACGTGAAATACCACATGGGCTATTCGCATGATCTGGTTATCGACGGCAAGAAAGTCCACCTTTCGCTCACCGCCAACCCTTCGCACCTCGAAGCGGTGAACTCCGTCGTGACCGGCAAGGTACGCGCCAAGCAGGACCGCAGGAACGACACTGAACGCGCCCGCGTGACTTCCGTATTGCTCCACGGTGACGCGGCATTCGCAGGGCAAGGCTCGGTGGCCGAGAACTTCGTCCTTTCCGACCTTGACGGCTACCGCACCGGCGGCACCACCCACATCATCATCAACAACCAGATCGGCTTCACCACCGACCCGAAAAAGGGCCGCTCGTCGCTCTACCCTTCCGACGTTGCGAAAATGGTGCAGGCTCCCATCTTCCACGTTAACGGCGACGACCCGGAAGCCGTGGTCTATGTCAGCCGCCTTGCTGCCGAATTCCGCCACAAATTCAAGAAGGATGTCGTCCTCGACATCGTCTGCTACCGCCGTTACGGCCATAACGAAGGCGACGAGCCGATGTTCACCCAGCCTTTGATGTATAAGAAAATCGCCAGCATGCCGCGCCCGCGTGAGGTTTACGCAAGCCAGCTTGCCGCGGAAGGCGTCGTGAACGATGCCGAAGCGCAGGCCGTCGTCCAGAAATTCAAGGATTTCCTCGAAGAGCAATACAAGCTCGGCAAAGACTACAAACCAAACAAGGCCGACTGGCTGGAAGGCGCGTGGGACGGCTTCGAGCACGGCGGGCGCAACGCCAACCCGACCCCGGATACCGGCGTTGACCTAAAAACCCTGAAATCGATCGGCAAAGCGCTCAGCACCATCCCGGAAGGGTTCAACGCGAATTCAAAAATCGTGACGCTGATGAAAGCAAAGGCCAAAATGTTCGAAGCCGGCGAAGGCATTGACTGGGCAACCGCGGAAGCGCTCGCTTTCGGCTCATTGCTCGCCGAAAACCGCCCGGTTCGCCTCAGCGGACAGGATTGCGGGCGCGGCACATTCTCGCACCGCCATTCAGTGCTGGTTGACCAGGATAACCAGAACACCTACCAGCCGCTTAACAACCTTTCCGTCGGCGGCATCAAGGAACAGGCGGGTTATGAGGTTATCGACTCCGCCCTTTCCGAATTCGCGGTGCTCGGCTTCGATTACGGCTATTCGCTGGCCGACCCTAACGCCCTCGTGATGTGGGAAGCCCAGTTCGGTGATTTCTCCAACGGCGCGCAGGTCATCATCGACCAGTTCATCTCCTCCGGCGAAAGCAAATGGCTGCGCATGAGCGGCCTGGTAATGCTCCTCCCGCATGGTTATGAAGGACAGGGGCCGGAGCACTCAAGCGCCCGCTTGGAGCGTTACCTCCAGCTTTGCGGCGAGAACAACATACAGGTCGCCAACGTCACCACTGCGGCGAATTATTACCACCTCCTGCGCCGCCAGCTCCACCGCAACTTCCGCAAACCATTGGTGCTGATGTCGCCAAAATCGCTGCTGCGCAAGAAAGAAGTCTTCAGCCCGTTGAAAGACTTTGCGTCAGGAACCAGCTTCAAGCGCGTGATAGGCGAAACCGAAAAACTCAAAGCCAATGATAAAATCCGCAAAGTCGTCATCTGCTCCGGCAAGGTTTACTACGACATCGTGGAAAAACGCGCCGGGAAGAAAGTCGACGACGTCGCCGTTATCCGCCTTGAGCAGTTCTACCCGTTCCCTTCCGACGAGATGAAAAAGGAACTCGGCAAATACAAGAACGCCGAATTCATCTGGACGCAGGAAGAACCTAAGAACATGGGCGGCTGGCTGTTCGTCCGCGCGTTCATCGATGAAACCCTCGAAGAGATCGGCCTCAAGAAACGCGTTTCCTACAATGGCCGCATCGCCGCCGCCTCCCCTGCCACCGGATTCTACAAGATCCACAACAAGGAGCAGGACGAGATTTGCAATAAGGCTCTCGCCTAGTTTAGTGACAGTGGGAGTTTATTACTGCCACTGCCCACTGACACTGACACTAATACTTATCAATCGAATAAGTGTTCAGATCATCCCGGTAAATCACGCGGTCATCCACCCCCTGGTCTTTATATATGAACAAATTGTTCAGGAGCTGCGTGCGGTCTTTCACCCACGGCGAATAATTGCCGATGACCTGCCTGCCCGCCTGCGGGAAGACTGAGGCAAAAGTGTTTTGCGCGCGGCGGGCAAATTTATCATCCATATTCGGCGAGATGATATAATTGGCTACCACCGCCCCGCCCGGCGCGAGCCGTTCCTTCACCGCCTGAAAGAACTCCTGCGTCACGCATTCCGCCGGGATGGTGTAATAATTCGTATACGCATCGATGATAATCAAATCATACTCCCCTTTTTCGCGCCGTAAAAACGCGCGCGCGGAGGCGGCAACAAACTCCTTGCGTTTGCCCAGTTCCTGCCGCAGGAAATATTTTTCGCTCACCTCTTTAATATCGGGGTCGATATCGACAAAAGTGTAATGGCTTTGCGCATCGCCCAGCCCCATAGTGAAGCCGCCCGCGCCGATAACCAGCACTCTCAGCGGTTCTTCGCCCATATAGCTATAAATAAAATTGTCTTCTATATATTGTATATATGGAAAACGGTTCTTAGGTTCATTCGCCACCTTGGACGAAGCGGAGCGGTTCACCGACATGATGCGCGAGCCTTCCTCATGTTCAAGCTCATGCACGGAAATGATGCTATATGCGTTGTTGAGATGGATATTATTCTTTTTAAACAGCCCATCCTGATTAAGCATTACTGCGAATATAAGGACAAACCCGGCAGTCAGCACCTCAAACGCGAGTTTCTGCTTTATCACCAGCACCAGCAGGAACAAAAGCGCCAGCGTCACTATCACAGTGTTATGCACGCCGATGGTCATCATCAGCACCAGCGTTGAGAAAACCGAACCGAGGAATGAGCCGAGTGTCGAGAAAAACAACATAGTCCCGGTGGCTTTGCTGAGGCTGGTTTCGGAGAAATAATTGCTCACGATCGGCATCGTCTGGCCGAGCAGGTAAACCGGATAAACCAGGAAAACCGCGCAATATACCGCTGCCTTTGCTAAGTGGCTGGTGATTCCGCCTACTTCCAGCAGCCCAAAAAACACCTCAAGGAAGAAATATGAGAGGCCAAAAGTGAAGAAAACCATCACCGAAATTATGTTCCGCACCAGAATTTGCCGCAGCGCAGCAACTTTTTTTCCCCTTTTCCCGCGCCTGTTATGCTCGCGCTTATAAGCCACACTGCCCGCGTGATAACCCACCGCGAGCGGCAGCAAAACCGCGCTGATGATGATTGAAATTATTTCCGTCCCGCTGCCCACGAAAGGGACAAGCAGCCGGATAGCCAGCAATTCCGCGGCTAACACGGCATATCCCTCGATAAATATTATCGCGAACAGCCACAAATTCTTGCGTGATGACAATGACTCAAGTAACCGCATTTATGTGTTGTAGCACGTGGAAAGCGGGAGTCAACCGAAGCGGGCATATATAACATATTACTATTAAGAATTTATTACATTACTGCGCTGCACACATACTTATGGCGGTGCAGCAACGAATTCCCCGGAATTCCGCGGGTTTTTGTGGTATGATGTAATCATAACAACAGGAAAGGAATCAGGAGTCTGAACCTTTCCGCAAAGGAGAGAAAAATGGACAAGACTATACTTAAAATTATGACTATCTTACTTCTGGTAGCAGGTTTACATGTAGGTCTATACGGTGCATTTGGCCTTGACCTGTTAGGTACGATATTCGGTACCGGAACATTGGCTAAGGTAGTATACATCTTCGTTGGTATATCAGCAGTATACCATCTGTTTCATGATGTTACCAAAAAACTCGTTAAATAGCGGAACGCGCTGTTAAACAGTTGGAGGCCCCTTCACCGGGGCCTCTTTTTTTACCCTCCAAAATACATTAAAACTACGTCATTGCGAGGAGGCAACGCCGACGAAGCAATCCAAGCTGGATTGCCGCGCTCACGCTGTTCGCTCGCAATGACATGTTATTAACCTCCCCTACAAAATTTAGTTAAAAGAAACTAATATCATAAACAAGCCGCTGAATCGCCTTGTTTTGCCATGTTGTTATTGACTTTTCAGCCATCAGGACTAGAAATTGCCTTAACATAACTTGGAACTAATAACTAGGAACCCACCCATGGCTGATATAAAAGTCCCTACTCTCGGAGAGAGCATTTCAACCGCAACCATCGCGAAAATCACCAAAAAGGCCGGCGAACAGGTTCAGGCCGACGAAGTCATCATGGAGCTTGAAACCGACAAGGTGACGGTTGAAGTCAACGCCCCCGCCGCCGGTGTCATCGAATCCCTCGCGGTGAAGGAAGGCGACGAAGTATCAGTAGGCGCAACCCTCGGCAAAATCAAGGAAGGCGCTATTGCCTCAGCAAAACCTGCCGCCGCCCAAGCTCAGGCCGCCGCCCCTAAAGCCGCCTCCGGTGGCACTTCCGGCACAATCGCCATGCCCTCCGCCGCAAAGATCGCCACCGAGAAAAACATCGACCTTTCCGTGGTGAAAGGCTCCGGCAAAGATGGCCGCATCCTCAAGGAAGACGTGCAAAACCCTTCCCCATCAACCAACAACCAACAACCATCAACCGCGCACCACGAGGAGCGCGTCAAGATGACCAAACTCCGCCAGCGCATCGCCGAGCGCCTCAAGGAATCCCAGAACACCGCCGCAATCCTCACCACTTTCAACGAAGTGGACATGACCAATGTCATGGAACTCCGCAAAAAATATCAGGATTCATTCGTTGAAAAGCACGGCACGAAACTCGGCTTCATGTCCTTCTTTGTGAAAGCCGCGGTTGCCGCGCTTAAAGAAATCCCGGCAGTTAACGCTTCCATCGAAGGCGACGAAATCGTTTACAAAAAATACTACAATATCGGCGTTGCCGTCGGCACCAAAACCGGGCTTGTCGTCCCTAATCTGCGCGATGCCGACCAGAAATCTTTCGCGGATATCGAAAAAGAAATATCCGGCCTCGGCAAAAAAGCGCGTGACGGCAAGATCAGCGTGGAAGACCTCACCGGCGGCACATTCTCCATCACCAACGGCGGCATCTATGGCTCGCTCATGAGCACGCCAATTATCAACCCTCCGCAAACCGCGATCCTCGGCATGCACGCCATCAAGGAACGCCCTGCCGTGGTGAACGGACAGGTTGTCCCGCGCCCGCTGATGTATATCGCCCTTTCCTATGACCACCGCCTCATCGACGGCGGCGAAGCGGTAACTTTCCTCGTGCGCATCAAGGAAGCCATCGAAAACCCTGAACGCCTGCTGATCGAGGCTTAATGCCGATCGTACAGATACACATCCTCGAAGGCCGCACGGTCGAACAAAAACGCCAAATGGCCGATGGCGTGACCAAAGCGATTTGCGAAAGCCTTTCCGTCCCGCCTGAGAAGGTGCGGATAATCATCTCCAACATGGCGGATGAGGATTTCTCGGTTGCCGGAAAACTGGTGGTCGATAGTTAGCACTCCTGAAATTCCGAGGTTCCATGCCAAAAGACAAACTCATCATCGCGCTTGATTTCCCTGATAAAAAACAGGCGCTTTCCCTGATCGACCAGCTCGACGGCGTGGCGGATTTTTTCAAGATCGGCATGGAGCTTGGCCTTCGCGTCGATGACGAATTCATCTCCTCGCTGGTGAAGAAGGGCAAGAGAATCTTCCTCGATTACAAATACCACGACATTGGTCATACGGTAGAAAGCGCAGTTCGCAACGCTGCCCAGCTTGGCGTTTACATGCTCACCGTCCATGCCGAAAGACAGGTTCTTGAGGCCGCCGTTAAAGGCAAACAAGGCACCGATACAAAGGTTTTTGGCGTGACCGTACTTACCTCCCTCGGCGAGGATTACGCCGCGCAATATGGCCGCACGGTGAAAGACCTCGTCCTCCGCCGTGCCGGTTACGCCGCGCAGGAAGGTGCCGATGGCGTCATCGCCTCCCCGCTTGAAGCCTCAATTATCAAAACCCAATTCCCCAACCTTGAAATCGCCACCCCCGGCATACGCCCCGCAGGCAGCGACAAAGGCGACCAGAACCGCGTCACCACCCCGGCAGATGCCATCAAGTCAGGCGCAGATTATATCGTGGTTGGCCGCCCCATAACCCAGGCGCAAAACCCTAGACAGGCAGCCGAAAACATATTAAATGAGTTGCGTAGTCACAGGGCAAAAAACCCCGCAACACCGTAACTCCGAAACTCCGCAACTAAAGGAATTTTTATGACTGACAGATATGACGTAATCGTAATCGGCGCAGGCCCCGGCGGCTATGTGGCCGCAATCCGCGCGGCACAGCTCGGCCTTAAAGTAGCCTGCGTGGAAAAACGCGGCACGCTTGGCGGAACCTGCCTCAATGTCGGTTGCATCCCTTCCAAAGCCCTCCTGCAATCCAGCCATTTGTTCGAGGAAGCGCAGCACGGCCTCGAAAAACACGGCATCAAGACCGGCAATGTCAAGCTCGACCTCGCCGCGATGCTGAAACGCAAGGATGGCGTAGTGAAACAAATGAACGGCGGCATTGAAATGCTGTTCAGGAAGAACAAGGTCACTTACCTCAAAGGCAGCGGTAAAATCACCGGCTCCGGCAAGGTCGACGTTGACGGCAAAGCCTATGAAGCCGCCAACATCGTCATCGCCACCGGCTCCGACATCGCCTCCCTCCCCGGCGTTGAAATTGACGAGAAAACCATCGTTTCATCCACCGGCGCGCTTGAGCTTTCCGAAGTGCCTAAAAAGCTGATAGTCATCGGCGGCGGCGTTATCGGCCTTGAGCTTGGCTCGGTCTGGCGCAGGCTGGGCGCGGAAGTCACCGTGGTTGAATATCTCGGCGGAATCGGTGGCGCGCTTGACGGCGGCCTCGCCAAAGATTTCCAGAAAATTCTCGAAAAACAGGGCATAAAATTCAAACTCTCCACTAAAGTTACCGGCGTCGAAAAAACCAAAAAAGGCGCGAAACTCACCGTTGAGCCTGCCGGCGGCGGCGCTTCCGAAACCCTTGAGGCAGATGTCGTCCTCGTCTCAATAGGCCGCAAGCCATATACCGAAGGCCTCGGCCTTAAGGAATCCGGCGTTGAACTCGACGAGCGTGGCCGCGTGAAAACCGACCACAACTACCAGACCAGCGTAAAAGGCATTTACGCGATCGGCGACGTTATCACCGGCCCGATGCTTGCCCACAAGGCCGAGGAAGAAGGCGTTGCGGTGGCCGAGCTTATCGCCGGACAAAAACCCCACGTGAATTATGACGTTATCCCCGGAATCATCTACACCCACCCGGAAGTCGCTTCCGTTGGCCGCACCGAGGAAGAACTCAAAAAAGAAGGCATTGAATACAACGCCGGTAAATTCTTCTACGTCGCGAATGGCAGAGCAGTTGCCAACGGTGATGCGGAAGGCTACGCGAAAATCCTCGCCGACAGGAAAACCGACCGCGTGCTGGGCGTACACATCATCGGCCCGGACGCCGGAACGCTGATAGCCGAATGCGCCCTGGCGATGGAGTTCAAGGCCTCCGCCGAAGACATCGCCCGCACCTGCCACGCCCATCCGACCACCTCTGAAATCGTGAAGGAAGCAGCGCTGGCGGTTGATAAGCGCGCAATTCACAGCTAATCAGGCACTAGGCTTTAGGCACGAGGCACTAGATGAAAAGCTATAAGGACTTGGTTGCATGGCAAAAATCACGGTTACTGGTAGCCGATATTTATGCTGCAACCGAAACCTTCCCTAAGGAAGAAAATTTTGGCTTAAAGCTGCAAATACGCCGCGCGGCGGTTTCAATTCCTTCAAATATTGCAGAAGGATATTCACGCGGAGGTGTAAAAGATTACGCCCATTTTATTTCCATTGCCATTGGTTCTGCCTCGGAACTTGAAACGCAAATCATACTTGCAAATGACCTGAATTTTATTAACAGCGAAAAATTCCAGATTTTATCCGAAAAGACCAATGAAGTCCTAAAACTCCTGCACGGATTGCGTAAAGCCCTGAAAAACAACTCCTGAATTTATACCACCACCTAGTGCCTAAAGCCTAGTGCCTAACTAGTGCCTAGTGCCTAGCGCCTGAGCAACTCCCTTCTCTTCAGCAAAACTCCGCTGCAACGCCAGCTTCTCAGTCACATCCTTCGCCTTTTTCGGCGACATTTTCGCGAGCACGAGGGAGGCTTTTTTCTCTGCCATCTTGTCCACGATCTCAAGCATGATATCCATATCCATTTCCTCGAAGATCGAGGCAGCGGCAGCCGGTTTCATGTTCTCATACATTTTGACGAGGCTCTTGATTTTCGCGTCTTCCTGCTCATGATATTGCGCGAGCAGCGCTTCAGTATCGGCCTTCAGTTTTTTGAGTTCGTCCAGCTTCACATCAAGTTTTTTGGAAGAAGCGCCGATGAGTTCCTCTTTCATTTCGAGGTCTTTCTGCCATGCGTCCAACTCGGAGCGGCGGGCGGAAAGTTTTTGCAGCACCTCTTTTTCGCTGTCACGGTAGATCGGCAGTTTTTCTTCCGGGCGCTCCCTGCTTACATTTGGCGGGAGTTCATCTTTTTTCTTTTCGTCTTCTTTCGGCGCGGCGGCTGCGGTTTCAAGGTTCGCCAGCCCTTCGCCGCCCTCACCCGCATAGATTTTTTCCTGTTCCACCAGCTCGTCAAAACTGCTGATTTCTTTTGCGGCAGTTACTGCCGGTTTCGGCGTAACAGCTTTCGCGCTGATGGTTATTTCGCTTGCAGCGGTTTCCTCCGGCTCCTCGAAAATGCCGGAAAGCTGCGCCACTTTGAGCGAGATAAGGCAGGCGCAGGCTGCGATCGTTACTGGTAATACTTTTACTGACATAACCCTTTTCCTTTGTTCCTAGCTCACCATTACGCTTCTTAAGTCACGGTTCCTGAGCGCGGCCAGAATTTCAGATTCGCTGAGCTGGTTTTTTTGTGTCGGCTGCCCGTTCACCTCACCCGGCCTGATGTTCTTTACTTCGGCGAGTTTCTTGTCGGCGCGGCGGGTAAGCAGCTCGATCTCATCGGCAACTTCCTGCGCCTTGCGGATTTTCTGGTCGATAAGCGTGCAAACGCCCTCGCCTTTCACATGGAGTTCCTCCACCGCGACAACCGCGGTTTCCGTCGCTTCGCTGAAGTTGCGGAGGTTGGAGGCAATCTCCCCTTTGCTGTTGGTCAGCGTGGCGAGCCTGCGGTTAAGCTTCCACGTATATGCAATGGTCACCGCCAGAAGCGTAATCGTTGCAAGGTCAAAGATCGTATCGAACATGGTTTTCTCCTAATAGTTTCCTACATCATTTCTTTCATTTTCTTGTTCACTATCTCGGTCACGCGGACGGCTTTGTTATCACCGAGCTTGCCGAGTTTACCGGTCATCATGTTAATGCCGCCGCATTTTATGATGATGTCTTCCTCAGGGTCCTTATCAAGGACGATGGTTGAACCGACCCTGAGGTTCATCACATCTTTCATCATTGAGTGTTTCTGGCCGAGGATGGCGTCCAGCGTCACGTTGGTGGAGCGCACCTCTTTGCCGAGATAAGTTTCCCAGATGGAATCACGGCCAAATTTCTCACCCATGAACATCTGGAGGAGCAAATCCTTGATCGGGTCGAGCGTGGCATATGGTATGAGAATTTCGATCATGCCGCCGCGTTCTTCCATATCCACACGCAATGTCACCAGAATTGCCGCATTTGCGGGGCGGGCGATCGTGGCGAAGCGCGGGTTGGTTTCCTGCCTTTCATATTTGAACGTTACCGGCGAAAGCGGGTCGAACGCCGCCGACATATCCGCGAGCATAACCTCGGTAACTTTTCTCACCACATCCTGCTCAATGGTTGAATATGGCCTGCCCTCGACTTTCATCGGGCGGGTCGAGCGCCTGCCGCCGAGCAGCACATCGAGCATTGAGAACACAAGCTGGCTGTTGAAGGAAATAACGCCGTAATTTTCCCATTCCACCGCCTTGAAGATTGTGAGCAGCGCCGGGAGCGGCACGGAGTTGATATAATCGCCGAAGCGCAGCGAGTTGATCGATTCAAGCGAAACGTCCACGTTGTCGGAGGTCAGGTTACGCATTGAGGTGGACATCATGCGCACGAGCCTGTCGAACACGACTTCAAGCATCGGCAAGCGTTCATATGATGAAAGCGCCTTGTCGAGCATCGCCTGGATACCGGTGCTGGCTTCCTCTTTACCGGTGCCGTCAAACCCCAGCAGGCTGTCGATCTCGTCCTGATTAAGGACTTTTCCGCTGTCACCCAGCGCGGCGGCCATTGCCGCAGCCATATCCGGGTTTACGCCTTCGCCCGTTGCCGGAGCTTTTTCCTGTGTATCAGCTTCACTCATTGGATAATAATCTCCCTGAACAGAATATCGATTACAACGCCTTTGCCGAACAGCTTTTCAAGCCTCAGCATCAGCTCGTTCTCAAGCCTGTACATCCCCGCGGAACCTTGCAGGTCCTCTTTGCGGATTTCACGTAAGTAACCGTTGAAGCTGTCAATCACGCGCGGCATCTGGTCTTCGATTTTTTTCACATTGCTTTGTCCAACAACTTCCAGCGTGAGCTTGAGATTGATGAAATGCGGGCGCGGGGTCGGGCTGTTAAGGTTCACGATGATATCCGGCAGGTCAAAGAACACCGGTTTGCGTGGCGCTGGCTTGCCGCCCTTTTTGCCTTTTTTACCGTGCCCTTCTTCCGCTTCGTCTTCTTCGTCATGGCTTTCCCCGGCATCTGCATGTTCGCCATCTTCAGAATTTTCCGCATCAACAGATTTCGTCACCGCAGGTTTGCTGCCGCCAAGAATTCCGGCAGCGAATAACCCGCCAACCACCGCGCCGATAAGGAACAATACGGCGATGATTATTATGACAAGTTTCTTCTTGCCTTTCGGGGCGGCTGCCTCGCCTTCCTGCCCTTCTGCGCCTTCAGCGCCGGGAGCGGCATCCGGCGTTTTTGGCTTTTCGTCTTCTTTCTTTTTATCAGCAGACATTTTTTTACTCTCTGTTTCGGCATCCACGGAATTTTGGTGGACGCACTGATTGCTTACAAAGGCTATAATAACCCATGTTTAGTTAAATAAATGTTAATGCTAGGCAAAATTTTCCTGCCCCTGAAAAAAGCGGGCGGTTTTATTATGTCCCGTATCTAAAAAACTCCCGTCATTGCGAGGAGGCGACGCCGACGAAGCAATCCAGACTGGATTGCCGCGCTCACGTTGTTCGCTCGCAATGACACCTCAAAATACACAAAATAAAAAAGGCCAGTGATTACTGACCTGCCCGGAGGGTTCTCTCCCATCTTATAATTACCATTATAGCACACAACCTGTGGTTTTGTCAAGTTTCGTACCCCTCCCGAATGCCTTATCCAGCAAGGCTTCCGAGAGCATTAATAAACTAAATCACATTTGTTGCAGATTTACAACACGCAAAGGTTGTTCTGAGAGGAACGTCATTCCGGAATCCGTAGGCATTAGGGTTTCGGCAAAAAGTCAGGAGACTTTTTGCGTAACAGTGTGCCCCCACCCCGACCCTCCCCCGCAAGCGGGAGAGGGAGCAGGGAAACCCTGTGACCTGTCCCCTGTCACCCGTCACCCAGTGCCTAAAACCCACCCCCACAGCCACTTGGCACGGCAATTGCATAGTACCCAGCCGGAAGGAAGAAAAATTTAGGGAAAAGGGAAGGAAGACTATGGATAATTCAATCTATGTCGCTTTATCAAAGCAGGTAGTGACCGAAAGGCAGATGGGCGTTATCGCCAACAACATCGCCAATTCCAGCACTGCGGGATATAAGAGCGAGTCGGTATTTTTCAACCAGTACCTGATGAATGACGCAAGCCGCAAAACCGCATATGTGCAGGATCTAAGCACATTCAGCAACCTCGCGCAGGGCAACCTCGAAAAAACCAACAACCCGCTTGACCTTGCAATCATGGGCGAAGGTTATTTCGCCATCCAGACACCGAACGGCGAGGCATATACCCGCGCAGGCAATTTTACCATCAACGAGCAGGGCGACCTCACGACAATGGACGGGCTGCCGGTTCTTGACGATGCGGGCCAGCCAATCACATTCCAGGAAGACGATGAACAAATCACGGTTTTTGCCAACGGCATGCTTGAGGTTGACGGCGAGGAGCGCGGCACTATCGGCGTTTATAATTTCGAGAACCCGCATTCGCTGAAAAAAGGCGCGAACAACCTGCTTTACAGCAGCGAAGTGCCGGTAATCAACGAATACCCGAAACTCGCGCAGGGCATGATCGAGAACTCGAACGTCCAGCCGATCGTCGAGATGACGAAACTTATCGAGGTCCAGCGCGATTATGAGCGCACCTCGAAATACATCAACACGCTCTACGAATTGCAGGAGAACGCCATCCGCACCATCGGATCGCAGCAATAGTGGGACGTAACTGAAAACTTGGCACGGAATTTGCCTCTAAGGAACTAAGGAAAAAAGGGAAGAAGAAAATGAGAGCATTAAACATCGCAGCGACCGGAATGTTGGCACAGCAGCTAAATGTGGAGGTTATCTCGAACAACCTCGCCAACATGTCCACCACAGGTTACAAGCGCCAGCGCGCCGAATTCAAGGATTTGCTATACCAGACACAGCAACGCGCAGGCTCGCAGGGCGGCGGCGAAGGAACGGTCATCCCTTCCGGCATCCAGCTCGGCCTCGGCGTGCGTCCGGGCGCGATCTACCGCATCAACGAGCAGGGCGTGGCGCAATCCACCGAGAACGATTACGACCTCATGGTGCAGGGCAAAGGCTATTTCATCGTTGACCTGCCGAACGGTGAACAGGCATATACCCGCGCCGGCGCGTTCCAACTCAGCCCTGAAGGCGACATCATCACCCAGGAGGGCTACACCGTTAGCCCAGGCATCAACATCCCTGAAGGTGCAAGAAGCATCAGCATCAGCCCGATCGGCGTGGTGCAATACAAACTTGACGGCGCAATAGAAATGCAGACCGCAGGTACTCTGGAGTTAGCTAACTTTATCAACCCAAATGGCCTTGAAGCAACAGGTGACAACCTGTTTATCGAAACCACGGCATCGGGCGAGGCCATCACCGGCAACGCGGGCGATGAAGGTTTCGGTACGATCCTTCAAGGCTATTTGGAGAACTCCAACGTTGACCCGGTGAAAGAGATAACCACCCTCATCGTGGCGCAACGGGCTTATGAAATGAACTCGAAGGTGATCTCATCATCCGACGAAATGCTGAGAACGGCAGCGCAGATCAAGAACTAACGGTTAATCAGGGGAAGGAATAATGTTTAAATACCTACTATCGGCATTCATCGCATTTTCAGCGGTCAACGCCAGCGCGGCGGAGCAGACGCTTGAACTGGCGCACAGCCTGATCGCCGAGGCCATCCACGATAAATCAGTCGCGGAAGACGGCAGCAACGAAATCAGGATCGAGCTGACGCGCGGCAAGGATTACCTCCTTTCCACCGAAATGCTCACCCTCACCCTTAACGGGCTGGACGTCAACGGGGGTAACGGCAGCTTCACCGCCTATGTCACCATGAGCAACGGCCAGAAGCTTGAGCTTAAGGGACGTTTCGCGGAGATTACCCAGATTCCGGCGCTGGGCCGCAAAATGGCGATGAATGAGGTTATCAGCGCGAAAGACATCGTCTACATCGAGATTGACGCGAAAAAAGCCAAACGCGGCTACATCACCAGCGAGGAAGATTTAATCGGCAAGAGCATCCGCCGCGCAATCGCCGCAGGACGCCCGATTCTGCCTTCATCACTCACCGAGGAAAAAGTGGTGAGGAAAAACCAGCTTATCAGCGTGAGCTACCGCAACAACGCGCTGCACATCCATGATACCGCAACCGCGATGGAAGACGGCGCGGTCGGCGATTTCATCAGGGTCAAAAGCAGCAGCGACAAGATCATCAAGGCGCGGGTGGTAAGCTCCGGGCAGGCGGAGATCCGCGCGGTGCAACACTACGCAAGCAACTAGACCAACAGGAAAATTTTAACAGAACGGGGAAGATAACATGAAAGCAGTTAAACAAATACCATTACTAACCCTTTGCATCGCGGTTTCGGCGTGCAGCGGGATGATGCAACGGGTTGAGGAGATCGGCAGCGGGCCGCAGCTCAGCAAGGAAAAAAGCCCGGTAATGCATAAAAACTACGAGCCGGTGCAAAACTGGCCGACCCCGGTCGAACCGGTAATGGCGCAGACCAGCCCCAACTCGCTGTGGCAGCCCGGCGCAAGGTCATTCTTCAAGGACCAGCGCGCAACCCGTGTGGGTGACATCCTTACCGTGGTGATTAAAATCTCCGACAAGGCAGACCTCAACAACCAGACCCAGAACAGCCGCAACAACAGCGAGAACGTAGGCAAACCAACGCTTTACGGGTTTGAGGAAAGCATCCTCGGCATACTCCCCGGCGACCAGGACGCCGATATGACAACCCCGCTCCTCGGTTTCGGCAGCACCTCGCAGGTTAACGGCTCCGGCAAGATTGGCCGCAAGGAAAGCATAGAATCAAAAGTCGCGGCGACCATCACGCAGGTTTTGCCTAACGGCAACCTCGTACTGCGCGGCGTACAGCAGATACGGGTGAACCACGAACTGCGCGAAATGCTCATCGAGGGCGTAATCAGGCCGGAAGATATCGCTTCCGACAACACCATACAATCCGAGCAAATCGCGGAAGCGCGCATCTCTTACGGCGGGCGCGGCATCATCAGCGACGCCCAGCAACCAAGATACGGCCAGCAACTCTTCGACGTAATCAGCCCATTCTAGGTTAAAACAACTTCCCCCCCTCCTCCACATGTGCCCATGGCATATGTGGAGGTTCCCCTTTTCAGGCACTGGTTTTCAGGCACTAGGCACTAGGAATCATTAACTAGTGCCTAGTGCCTATAGCCTAGTGCCTTAACTCGTAGGGTAATTCAGCGCGTAAGTGCATAAATCCACGAAGGAAACATTGTTCTCAATCGCTATATCGTGGAGTTTTTTGAGGGAATCCATCACATCGGCGGGGACGTTGACGCCCCTTTCGCGGGAAATCCACCCGGCCTGGTGCTGGATGGGGTGGTTGCGCGGGTGCGGCTCGCCTATATAGAACTGAACCGGAAC